>DASSGA010000200.1:0-3356 GCA_035693805.1 bacterium
CGCCTGCGGCCGGCTCGCCTCGCTGGCGTTGCGCGCGGGGGTGGATCCGCGCGAGGTCATCGAGCAGCTCTGGCGGGTGCAGAGCAAGGAGATGGCTTTCGACCGCAGTGCGAGCGGAACCGTCGTACGCGTGAGCACGATTGCCCAGGGCGTGGGTCTGGCCCTCGGGCGGGCGCTGTACGGCGACACGTTCCGCCCGGACAAGGAGTTCCCGCGCGCCGACGTGCTCCCCGAGCCGAATCGCGTGCGCCAGGAGTCCCTCCGCTTCGTCCCGCCGCAGGCCATCCAGCCCGCCCCAACCGGAGCGGGTTCGGTACAACCGGTCGCGGGACAGCCCGCCGTGGTGGTGATCCAGCCGGCCCCCGTCGCCGGCGGAAACGGGGGGCCGCAGCACGACGGAAACGGGCACGCCGAGCGGGAACGGGTCGAACTGGCCGCGCGCTTGGAGTTCGTCGGGGTGTGTCCCGACTGCGGTGACTCCCTCGTCCGAGAGAACGGCTGCGCGACCTGCCGGACGTGCGGGTTCTCGAAATGCTGAGCTGAGCACGGACCGATGACGCGCGGGGAGGAAGCTATTCCTCCCCCGCGCCGTTTCAAGCGATGTGGAGAAAACCTCGGTGATGCTGCCGCCGGACACGTCGCTCGGACCGGTCCACCTCACGGTCGCCGACCTCGACGCGGCCCTGGGCTTCTACCAGGATGTCCTTGGTTTCCGCGTCGCCGACCGCGCCGGAGCGGACACCACCGCGCTCTCCGCAACGGGCCGGTCCCCCTTCCAGATCGTCCTTACCGGGACGCCCGGGGCCCAGCGGCGGCGGACGGCCGGTCTCTATCACTTCGCCATCTTGCTACCATCCCGCGGGGACCTCGCCCGTGTCCTGCGCCATCTCGTCGATGCCCGCGCCCCGATGGAGGGCGCCTCCGACCACGCCGTGAGCGAAGCCGTGTACCTGCACGACCTGGAGGGGAACGGGATCGAGATCTACACCGACCGCCCCCGCGACCAGTGGCCCATCCGGGGCGGGACCCTCGCCATGGGCACGAAAGCGCTCGACGTCGAGGGTCTCCTTGCCCTGGCGATGCGCCCCTGGGAGGGGATGCCGGAGGGCACCCGCATCGGCCACGTCCACCTCCGCGTCGCCGATCTCACCCGCGCGGAGCAGTTCTACTCCGGCGTGCTCGGTTTCGACGTGATGGTCCGGGGCTACCCGGGTGCATTGTTCCTGTCTGCGGGGGGCTACCACCACCACGTCGGTCTGAACACCTGGGCCGGTACCGGCATCCCGCCGATGGATCCTGAAGGGGCCGGCCTGCGTTCCTCCACGATCATCATTCCCGATGAGGCCGCGAAGACCGCCGTCGTGGACCGGCTCCATGGGGCCGGGGCGCCGGTCGAGGAGGTCCGCGAGGGGCCGGTGCGGGGTTGGTTCACCCGCGATCCGGACGGGATCGGGCTGATGCTCGCTTCGTGACTTCCACACGGAATGCGCCTACTGCTACAATAACCGGTGACGTGTCCACCGGAGGGTTGAGGGATGGCCGTTGAGTTCAAGGCAGGGCTGAAGGACGTCATCGCGGTCAATTCCAGCATCTGCACCGTCGACGGCGAGCAGGGCCTCCTGACCTACCGCGGGTACGACATCCGCGATCTCGCCACGCAGGCGACGTATGAGGAAGTGATCTACCTGCTCTGGTACGGTGAGCTCCCGACGAAGGCGCAGCTCGCCGGGTTCAACCGGCAGTTCGCGGGCGCGCGCCCCATGCCCGACGCGGTCCTGGCTTCGATGCGCACCTATCCGAGTACGGCGCATCCGCTGGACGCGCTGCGCACGGCGGTGTCGGTGGCGGCGATGCACGACCCCGACGCCCGGGCGAACACGCCCGACGCCAATCTGCGCAAGACCCTGCGCTTGGCCGCCCAGATCCCGGTGATGGTCGGGACCTGGCACCGCGTCCGTGCGGGGCAGCAGCCCGTCGCTCCGCTGGCCGATGGCAGCACGGCCGAGAACTTCCTCTACATGATGACCGGCAGGCGGCCGACGCCCACCGCCGCACGCACGATGGACATGATCTTCGTCCTGCACGCCGACCACGAGATCAACGCCAGCACCTTCGCCGCCCGCGTCGCGGTGGCCACGTTCACCGACCTCCACGCCGCGATCATCGCCGCGATCGCGACCCTCAAGGGCCCGCGCCACGGCGGGGCCAACGAGGACGTGCTGGAGATGCTGTTGGAGATCGACGATCCCTCGCGTGCTGAGGGGTACATCGAGGAGCGCTGGCAGCACCGCTCGCAGCTGTCGCGCGAAGATCGCGCCCGCCCCGAGAACAGGATCCCGGGGTGGGGCCACGCCGTGTACAAGGTCGACGATCCGCGCGCCGGCGTGCTGCGCGAGATGGCCCGAAAGCTGTCCGCGGAGGCGGGCACGACGAAGGTGTTCGACACGGCCCTGCGAGTCTTCGACACCATGCACCGCGTCAGCGACCTGCCGGTGAACGTGGACTTCTTCTCCGCCGTCGTCTACCACACGCTCGGCATCCCGATCGGGCTGTGCACGTCGATCTTCGCCGCCGCCCGCATCAGCGGGTGGTGCGCGCACGCCCTCGAGCAGTACAACGACCGTCTGATCCGCCCGCGCGCGAACTACACCGGGCCCCCGCCGCGCGCCTTCGTGCCGCTCGCCTCGCGCGGATAGCCCCGCCGAGGATCGCGGCCGGAACCGGAGGAAGGCCGTCCCCGTATCCAGAAGAGTGTGTCGGATTCCCACGGAGAGGCAGATTCGGGGAGGGGGACAAGCGTGAAGCGATTCCAGAAGATCCTGGTCGTCCTGGCCGCGCTGGCCGTCGCGCTGACGACGGTGGCGCTGCAGCCGTCGGCGACCACGGGGCAGACGAAACTGACGATGGTCTTCGTGCCCTCGCGCGAGACCGACATCGTCCTGTTCAGCGGGCAGCAGCTGGGCCGGATGCTCAGCGTGGCGCTGGGCGTCCCGGTCGAGGCGGTGGTCAGCACGAGCTTCACCGCCGCGATCGAAGCGATGTGCGCCGGCCGCGCCGACATCGGCGCGCTGAACCCGTTCAGCTACGTCCTGGCGCATGAGAAGTGTGGCGTCGAGGTGGCGGCCGTCTCGGTGCGCCTCGGCCTGCCCTTCTACCGCGCCCAGATCAGTGTGCGCGCGGAGGCGAACATCAACAAGATCGAGGACCTGCGGGGCAAGCGGTTCGCCTTCGTCGACCCGGCATCCACCTCGGGGTATCTCTTCCCCGCGGCGATGCTGAAGAAGATGGGCTACGACCCGGATCGTTTCTTCTCGCAGACGGTGTTCGCGGGCAGCCATCCCAACGTCATCCTGGCG
>DASSGA010000201.1:0-18225 GCA_035693805.1 bacterium
CGTGCGCGCGGCCAGCTCGCGCCAGGCACCCTCCAGCGGAGCAAAGTCGGTCTTGTAGTACTTCGTGAAGGGGTGCTCGGCCGGCGGGGCCTCCCCGATCAGACGCGTCCCGTACGACCACTCGGCACGGGGGATCTCCACGAGGGTGTCGCGGATCGTCTTTCTACCGAAGGGGAACTCTTTCGTGTACTGCTCGAGCGTGAGCGGCCGGACCCAGTCCAGCAGCTTCCGCCGCGCGTCCGCCAGATACTCGTAGAACGCGATCGGGGTGAAGCCCTGCTCGGAACCCATCATGCCGCCCTCCAGGCCGTCATGGCCTCGCGCACCCATTGGTGGCGCCGCCAGTAGTCGTTCCGAAGCTGAAGGCGCGCCACGGTCTTCGGCCCCTCGCCCCGGATCACGCGCTTGAACTCATCCCAGTCCGGCTCGCTGTGATCGTAGCGCTGCTCGGCGTCGTTCCACTTCAAGTTCGGATCCGGCAGGCGCAGCCCGTAGTCGGTGATGAACGGCACGAACTGCCGCAGGAACTGTTGGCGCAGCTCGTCGTTGGTCTTCACCTTGATCCGCCAGCGCATCATCGTCTCAAGGTGCGGTGAGGCCTGGTCCCGCGGTCCGAAGAAGTGCATGATCGGCTGCCACCAGCGGTCCACCGCGTCCTGAAGCATGGCCCGCTGCGTCGGCGTACCCTCGGCCAGCGCCCGGTATACGTCGATGCCGAGCCGGATGTGGAAGTCCTCCTCGTAGCAGATGCGCTTCAGGACCCGCGCGTACGGCGCGTAGCTGCACGAGCGCAGCGCACCCTGCGTCTGCATCGCCGCGCCGTCCACGAAGACCTGGATCACCGGGACGTCGGCCCACGTGGGGACCGCATAGTGGAAGACGTTGTGGAACTTGCTCTTGCCGCTGAGCAAATCCTCGAGCATCTGGGTGCGGGGTTTGCCGAGGTCCTCGGCGACGCGGTACAGGAGCTGCGCGTGCCCGACCTCATCCTGCACCTTCGCGACCAGCGCCATCTTCCGGGCCAGCGTGGGGGCGCGGGGGATCCACTCGCGCTCTGGCAGCGCCCCCATGAGTTCGGAGTTGGCATGCATCTGGATGAGCCGGAGGCACTCGAAGCGGTACTGCTGCGGCATCCACTCTCCGGCCTCGATGCGATCGCCCGCGGCGATCTTCGCCTCGAACGCGGCGAGTCTCTCGGGATCGTCCTGCTGCGGATGGTCCGGCACAGGCGAGGGTTGTGTCATACGCTCCACCGATTGTAGCCTCGGCGCGAAGACAGCGTCAAGCACAGCGGAGGAGCACCGCGCCGGGCGCGGAAGCACCGAATGCTAGGGGGGATGGTATGGTACTCGGACTGCTCGCAGTCGCCGCGCTCGTCGCGGCGAACGGCCTGTTCGTGGCCGCGGAGTTTGCCATCGTCAAGGCCCGGCGGACCCGCGTCGCGCGCATGGTGCGCGAGGGCCGCCGCTTCGCGGCGGTGGCGGAGCGCGCCGTCGCCAATCCGGAGCCGTACGTCGCGGCGACGCAGCTCGGCATCACCATGGCCAGCCTCGGTCTAGGGTGGATCGGCGAGCCGGCCGTGGCGACCCTCATCGAGCCTTGGCTGGGCGCGCTGCCGGCCTGGTGGGAGGCGGCCGCGCTGCACGCCATCGCGGGGACCCTGGCCTTCACGTTCATCACCGCGGCGCACATCATCTTCGGCGAGCTGGCGCCCAAGAGCATCGCCCTCTGGAACCCGGAGGCCACGGCCCTGGTCGCGGTCCCGCCGACGGACCTGTTCTACCGCATCTTCCGCCCGTTCATCTGGGTCCTCAACACGACGGCCAACGGCGCGCTGCACCTGTTCGGGCTGCGCGCCCCGACCGGCCGGCACGTCGCGCTGGCCCGCGACGAGCTCGTCATGCTGATCGGGGAGAGCCGCCGTGCCGGTGTCGTCGAGCATGAGGAAGAATCCCTGGTCCGGCGCGTGTTCCGGCTCACGGACCGGGTCGTCGGCGACATCATGGTACACCGGACCGCCGTGGTGGGCATCCCGCGCACGGCCACCGTCACGGATGCGGTCGCGGTCGTCCGGGAGCGCGGGTTCAGCCGCATCCCGGTCTTCAAAGACACCCCGGATGAGATCGTGGGCGCCGTCCGGGCGAAGGATCTCCTGCTGGAGGTGGCGTCCGGCCGGGGGACGGCCCGGCTGGACACGGTGATGCGGCCCGTCCTCTACGTCCCCGAGACCAAGCCCGTCGTGGAGCTGCTCGAGGAGATGCGGCACGGCCGCTCGCAGCTGGCGGTCGTCCTCGAGGAGTATGGCAGCACCGCTGGCATCGTGACGATCGAGGACGTGCTGGAAGAAATCGTCGGCGAGATCCAGGGGGAATCGCGGCCCCAGCCGAAACTCGTGTACCTCTCGCAGCCCGACCGCATCGTGGTCGACGCGACGATCGACCTGCCGGCGCTCAACGACATCTTCGGTATCGCTCTCGATACCGACCAGGCTACCACCCTCGGTGGATTCATCTTCCACCACCTCGGGCGCATCCCGGAGGCGGGCGAGCGCTTCACCACCGGCGAGCTGGCATTCACCGTGGAGAGCGTGATCGGCCGCCGGATCGGGCGGGTCGAGATCCGGAAGATCGGTTAGCGCACGGGACCGGCCGCCTCGAGGGCCAGCTGCGCGGCGAGCGTCGCCGCCTGCGCCACGAGGGCGGGGTCGACCCGCTCAAGGGTGTCGTTCGGCGTATGGATCACCGGGTCGTCGCCGGTGTGGATGAAGGCCGTCGGGATGCCGGCCGATTCGAACGAGGCGTGGTCGCTGCTGCTGGACCCGCGCAGTTTGAAGCGCGTCACGCGCAGGCCCAGGCGGTGCGCCATCCGCTCGGCAAGCTCCACCAGCCGGTTGTCGTCGTTCGAGTTCCCCACCTGCAGCGGACCGCGGCCGACCATGTCCATGTTGATCATGCCGACGATGGTGCCCGGAGGATTCTGCGCGTAGAAGCGGGATCCGTACAGGCCCAGCTCCTCGGCGCCGAACGCGACGAAGTGCAGCGTGCGCACGGGGCGCGTCCGGGCCAGCAGTCGCGCCGCCTCGAGCGTCGCCGCGATGCCGGAGGCGTTGTCGTTCGCGCCGGGGCTCACCGATACCGAGTCACGGTGGCCTCCGACGACAACCACTTCACCGGGCAGCGTTGCGCCGCGCTTCACGCCGATCACGTTGAAGGAGGTGCGCTGCTCGGAGATCGTCCGCACGACCAGCCGGGCGCGCACCGGTCCGGTGCCGGACCGCCGCAGGAGCGATTGGCCGTCATCCCGTGAAATCGCCACGGCGGGGATCCGTGAGGGGCCGGCCAGGGTGCCGACCGCCGGTGGCCCCGGTTGGTTGTTGTAGATCAGGACCGCGACGGCGCCGGCCGATGCGGCATTGGCCACTTTCTCGCTGAAGAAGATCTGGCCCCGCTCGACCAGGGCGATCCTGCCGTTCACCTGGCGTCCCTCGAAGTCTTCGCGGCGTCCCAGCCCGGCCGCAACAACCTCCGCCTCGAGACCGGCTTCGGGGGTCGACGTCGAGTAGAGCATGGTGAACGGGCTGATCCGCTCCGCCGCCGCGCCCAGGACGGTGAGGACCGGCGCCTGAACCTCCTCGAAGTAGTGGAAGGGGAACGACTGCCGCTGCACCGTGTAGCCGAGCGCCTCGAACTCCCTGGCCACGTACTCGATCGCCTTCTGGTCCCCCGCCGAACCTGCGGCCCGCGGACCGATCGACTGGCTGAGGACCTTGAGGTGCTCGAGGGTCGCCTCCGCCGAGCCCTGGGAGACCGCCGGTACCCCAGGCGCCGCCGGCGCGGAGAGCGTGGCCGGCGCCGCGAACAGGGCGACTCCTGCGGCCAGCAGCAGGACGGCGACGGTCGCCCGGGCAGCCGCGGGATTGCGCCGCGTCACGCCGGGACCCCCAGATGACGGTACAGCATGCGGTTGATCGCCTTCATCGTCGCCCTCACCGCCGCTTCATGCGGATCGGCCGTGAACAGCGCAGAACCCAATAGGTGCTCCTCATTCGCCGTCGTTCCTGAGACCAGCAGGATGTTCAAGGCCTCGGCGCCGCCCACCGGCGTGCGCGAGATCTCCTCCAGGGCCAGGTCCCATCCGGGGGCAAGGAATTGCCGGACGGCGTTGAGCGTGGCCTCGACCAACAGGCGCAACCCGCTCATCCCCAACAGCGGCCCCTCCGCCCTACCCGTCGCCTGCTGGCCGTCGTGCTCGAGCTCCACCGTGGCCGTGCCGCGGGCATTGGTCGCGCCGAGGTCGATCCGGCGGATGATGACGCGGCTCGGTTCGCCGGCGACCGGGGCGGGCGATGCGACCGTCGCGGGCGAGCCCTGCAGGATGTGGTGCTCGGTGCGTTTCGCCAGCGTCGAGGCCCGGCTCGCCATCGTGATCAGGTCGTCCACGGTGGCCTCGTGGTGCATGTCCGCCCGCTCCTGGACACGTTTGCCCCCGGCAATGCCGATCGAGCCGCTGATCGCGCCGGACGGCGCGCCCGGGACCGTGATGCCGACGATTGCCTGACGCAGCGCCGTGGCCAGTTCCTCCACGCTGTCGATATCGCGCGTGGTCACGATGGCGAACTCGTCCCCGCCGTAGCGGCAGAGGAAGTCCGTCTCGGGCCGGGTGTGCTCGAGCAGGAGCGCGGCCACAGCCTTGATGATGTTGTCTCCTACGACGTGCCCGTAGAGTTTGTTCACGATCCCGAAATCGTCGAGATCGATGAACACGACGGCGATCTCCCGGCCCAGCTTCAGCAGGTCCGCGCCGTGCTGGCGCAGCGATCCCGACCAGGGCAGATCCGTGAGGGGGTCGGTGAGCTTCCCGAGCTCATGCAGCAGGTCGGCGCGGGTGATGATGCCGACCAGGGTGCCGTCCTCCGCCACCGGCAGCCGGCCGATGCCCCCGGCATCCATCATGGCGTAGGCGCTGGTCACCGGCTCCGAGGGGTCGACGGTGACCACCGAGGCGGACATGACCTCCCGGACCGGGCGGTACGGCGGATGTCCCAGGAGGTCCTCGATCGTGACCATCCCCACGAGGCGGCCGCCGTCCACCACCGGCAGCGCCCCGATGCCGTGCTCGCGGAGGCGCACCACGGCGGTGGCCACCGTCTCCCCGGGGGCGACGGTGATCACCGGGGATGCCATCAACTGCCCGACGGTCTTCATGTCGGCACTCCAGAGGGGGACGATCACTCTTGCGCCGTCAGAGCCGCAAAACCCTCTGTCAGACGGACCCGAGTCGTCTTGAGATGCTCGGGGAGAACCTTGGTCTCCGACAGCACCGGCATGAAATTGGTGTCGCCGATCCAGCGCGGGACGACGTGGACGTGCAGATGGTCCTCCACCCCTGCCCCCGCCGCCCGCCCCAGGTTCAGCCCGACATTGTAGCCTTCCGGCCGCAACACATGCTCCAGGACACGCAGGGTGCGGTCCACGAGCCGCGTCAGATCAAGCAGCTCCGCGTCGTCGAGGTCCGCGAGGCGCGCCAGGTGCCGGGATGGCACGACCATGACGTGGCCGGAGTTGTATGGGAAGAGGTTGAGGATAACGAAGGCACGCGTGGTGCGCGCCACGATGAGGGACTCGGCCTCGTCGGTCCCCGCGGCGGCGTCGCAGAAGATGCAGCCCGCGGGCTTCTCGCCGCGGATGTACTCCAGCCGCCAGGGCGCCCACAGCTGCTTCACCGGTGTCCGCGCCTCGCGCGGCGCTGCAGCACCTGCAGGGCCGCCTGCGCGGCGGCCTGCTCGGCCTGCTTCTTGCTGTTCCCCTTTCCCTCGCCGAGGATGCGGCCGCCCGCCTCCACGGTCGCCACGAAGATCTTCGCGTGATCGGGCCCCTCGACGCTGCTGATCCGGTACCGGGGGAGCCGGCGCTCGCGCTCCTGGAGCAGCTCCTGGAGCGCGCTCTTGTAATCTTCGGTCGGCTGCTCGAGCTCGTCGAAGGCATCCTGGAGGAGCCGCGTCGTCACCGCGTGCGCCACGCCGAACCCCGAGTCGACGTACACCGCGCCGAGCACGGCTTCCACGACGTCGGCGAGCATCGAGGGACGGGCGCGCCCCCCGGACTTTTCCTCCCCCTTCCCGAGGAGGATGTAGCGGCCGAGATCCAGCCGCTGCGCGATGCGCGCCAGGTACGGCTCGCTCACGACGCGCGCGCGCAGCTTGGCCAGGTCGCCCTCCGGCGCCTCCGCGTAACGCTGGTACAGATGGTCGCAGACGACGAGGTTCAGCACGGCATCCCCCAGCAGCTCGAGCCGCTCGTAGCTCTCGCGGCGTCCCCCCCGGCCTTCCTGGCCGAAGGAGCCGTGCTGCAGGGCGAGGTTCAACAGGGTCCGGTCCCGCAGACGCACGTCGAGCTTCTCCTGGAGGATCGCCAGCTGCGCTTCGCGTTCGGGATCCAGGCCGGGCTCTGCGGTGGTGGGGGCGGGGGATTCAGGAACCGTCATACTTTCCGAGGATCAGGATCGCATTGTGTCCCCCGAACCCAAAGGCGTTCGACATCGCCACCTGGACCCGGGCCGGGCGTGCGATGTTCGGGACGTAGTCGAGGTCGCAGGCGGGATCGGGGACCTCGTAGTTGATGGTCGGCGGCAGCATCTGGTGCTCGATAGCCAGAGCACAGGCGATGAGCTCCACGCCGCCGGCCGCCCCCAGCAGATGCCCGGTCATGGACTTCGTGGACGAGATCGGGACCGATCGCGCGTGGTCCCCGAACACCCGCTTGATGGCCAGCGTCTCGGTCTTGTCGTTGTAGGGCGTACTCGTCCCGTGGGCATTGATGTAGTCGATCGCCGAGGGCTCGAGGTGCGCGTCGTGAAGCGCGTTGCGGATGCTGCGCGCGGCGCCGTCGGCGTCGGGGTCGGGCTGGGTGATGTGGTAAGCGTCGCCGCTCATCCCGTAGCCGACCACCTCCCCGTAGATGTGGGCCTCGCGGGCGCGCGCCTGCTCGAGGTTCTCGAGGAGGACGATCCCGGCCCCCTCGCCCATGATGAAGCCGTCGCGCGTCGCGTCGAACGGACGGGACGCTTTCGCCGGCTCATCGTTGCGGGTGCTCATCGCCTTCATCGAGCAGAACCCGGCGAGGCTGAGCGCAGTGATCGTGGCTTCCGATCCACCGGCGACCATCGCGTCGGCCTCTCCGCGCTGGATGATGCGCGCCGCCTCTCCGATGGCGTTCCCCCCGGTGGCGCAGGCGGTGACCACCGCGCTGTTCGGCCCCTTGGCGCCGAGCAGGATCGAGACGACGCCGGAGGCCATGTTGATGATGATCATCGGGATGAAGAAGGGGCTGACCCGCCCCGGACCGCGCTCAAGGAGCGTGCGGTGCTGCTCCTCCCAGGTCTCCGCGCCGCCGATCCCGGAGCCGATCAGCACGCCCACCCGCGCGGCGTTCTGCGGCGTCAGGTGGAAGTTCCCGTCCTCGAGGGCCATGCGGGACGCGGCGTAAGCGAACTGGACGAACCGGTCGTTGCGGCGCGCCTCCTTCCGGTCCATCCAGTTCGTCGGATCGAAGTCAGGGACTTCCGCCGCGATGCGCGTCGTGAAGGCGCTCGCGTCGAAGCGCGTGATGGGGCCCACGCCGCAGCGGCCCTCAACGAGGCTCGCCCAGAAGCGATCCTTGCCGATGCCGATCGGGCTGACGACACCGATCCCGGTTACGACGGCGCGATGTGGCGTCATGGTGGCACGTGGACTGGGGGCGGAACGCAGGCGGGTATTACTCGGCGGCGCGTTCGCCGGCGTGCGCCTCGATGTACTTCACCGCTTCACCGACGGTCACAATCTTCTCGGCGTCCTCATCGGGAATCTCCACGCCGAACTCTTCCTCCAGCGCCATGACCAGCTCGACGACGTCCAGGGAGTCGGCTCCGAGGTCGTCCGTGAACGAGGCCTCGGGTGTCACTTCTGCCTCCGCGACGCCCAACTGGTCGACAACGATACCCTTCACACGATCAAAGACGGATGCCATCGAGCCTCCCACCCCTGGGTGTTTAGTTTACCGCATCACCAGGCCGCCGTCGACGTTCAGGACCTGGCCAGTGATATACGCGGCGTCGTCGGACGCGAGGAACACAACGGCCGCAGCCACGTCCTCAGGTTTCCCCGCCCTTCCCAGCGGAACCTGCTCCACGTAACGCTTCACCACGTCCGGGGGCAACTGGACGGTTATCCCCGCCTCGATGAATCCCGGCGCCACGGCGTTCACCGTGATGCCGCGACTGGCGACCTCGCGGGCCACGGCCCGCGTCAGCCCGATCAGCCCGGCTTTGGCCGCAGCATAGTTGGCCTGGCCCGCCGTGCCGATCTGCCCGGCGACAGAGGTGATGTTGATGATCCGTCCCGCGCGCTGCCGCAGGAACTCGCGCAGCACCGCCTTCGTGCAGAAGAACGCGCTGCTCAGGTTGGTATTGATGACCGCCTGCCAGTCCTCCTCCTTCATCCGGAGCACCAGCGTGTCGCGGGTGATGCCGGCGTTGTTCACGAGGATGTGGATGCCGCCGAAGGCCCGTTGCGCCCCTTCGACGAGCCGGACCGCCTGGTCGGGCTCATCGAGATCCGCCTGGACGGCCTCCGCGCGGCCGCCCGCGCTCCTGATGGCGTCGACTAGTGTCGCCGCGGCGTCAGCGCCGCGGCTGTAGTGCACGACGACGGACGCCCCCTCCGCCGCACAGGCCCTGGCGATGGCGCCCCCCAGGGCACCTGAGGCGCCCGTAACGGCGGCGACCCGACCGTCAAGCCGGCCCATGGGCCTCCGCCTGGACGCGCAGCTGGTCCAGGGTCTCGCCGAGCGTCGCCGGGTCCTCGACGCGCAACACCCGCGCGTGCGGCACGGTCTTGCGGATGAGACCGGACAGCGTGGAGCCCGGACCGATCTCCACGAAGGTTCGGACGCCCATGTCGCTCATCGCGCGGACCGACTCCTCCCATCGGACAGGACTCAACACCTGCGCGATGAGCAGCCGCTTGATCTCCTCCGGTGACCGGGTGGGCTGCGCCGTTACGTTGCTCACCACCGGTACCTCGGGTTCCCGGATGGACAGCTGCGCCAGCAATGGAGCCAGCCGCTCCGCGGCGGGCGACATCAGGCTGGTGTGGAACGGCGCACTCACCGGCAGCAGGACGGCCCGCTTCGCGCCCGCCGCCTTCGCCAGCGCGATGCCCTCCTGGACGGCGGCATGGTCACCCGCGATGACGATCTGGCCGGGGCTGTTGTAGTTCGCCGGCTCGAGCACACCCTTCGCCCCGGCCCGGGCACAGATGTCCGCCACGGCCCCAGGGCCAAGGCCCAGGATGGCCGCCATCGCCGTCCTGCGCCCCGATGACGCCTCCTGCATCAGCCGTCCGCGCTGGCGGACGAGCGGCAGGGCGTCTTCAAGCCGTATCGCAGCCGCGGCGACGAGCGCCGTGTATTCCCCCAGACTGAGTCCTGCGGTCACGTCGCAGCGCAGCCCACGGGTCCGAAGGATCGCCAAGGCTGCGATGCTCGTAGTCAGGATTGCAGGCTGAGTGACCTCCGTCTCTCTGAGCCGCTCGTCCGGCCCCTCCCAACACAGCGTCGAAAGAGACATGCCGAGGATCGCGTCGGCGCGCTCGAAGACCGTCCGGGCCTCCGGGTAGGCGCGGGCGAGCTCCGCCCCCATGCCGGCGTACTGCGCGCCCTGCCCCGGGAAGACGAACGCGATCATTTCGTCCAGCGCAGCGCGGTGGATCCCCAGGTCAGGCCGCCGCCGAAGGCGACGAGCACGGCGAGGTCGCCGCGGTGGATGTGCCCGGCGTGCACGGCCTCATACAGCGCGACCGGCACGGAGGCGGACGAGGTGTTGCCGTAGCGCTCCACGTTGATGAAGAATTTCTCGCGGGGCTGCCCCAGGCGCTCCGCCGCGGCGTCGATGATGCGGATGTTCGCCTGGTGGGGGATGAACCAGTCCACGTCCGCCAAAGTGAGCCCGGCGCGGCGCACGGCCTCCTCGATCGCGCGCGGGATGACGCGCACCGCGAACTTGTACACCTCGCGGCCGTTCATGTGCAGCGTGTGCTGCGCCCGCTCGACTGTCTCGTAGGACGCGGGCAGGCGCGAGCCGCCGGCCGGCTGGCTGATCAGGTCGGCGCCCCCGCCGTCTGCGCCGAGGTAGAAGGAGAGGAACCCCTGCCCCGGCTCGCTCGGGCGGACCACGACCGCCCCGGCCGAATCGCCGAAGAGGACGCAGGTGGAGCGATCCTTCCAGTTCGTGATCTTGGACAGCGTCTCCGCGCCGACCACGAGCACGGTCTCGGCGAGCCCGCTGCTCACATAGCCATGGGCCACGGCCACGCCGTACACCCAGCTGCTGCACGCCGCGGACAGATCGAAGGCGCCGGCGCGTTTCGCCCCGAGGCGGTCCTGCAACACGCAGGCGGTTGCGGGGAAGAGCATGTCCGGTGTCGCGGTGCCGACGATGATGAGGTCCAGATCCTCAGCTCGCACGCCCGCGTCCGCCATCGCCTCGCGGGCCGCCTCGAGGCCGAGGTCGGAACTGGCCTGGTCGTCTGCGGCGATGCGGCGCTCCCGGATGCCCGTGCGCGTGACGATCCACTCGTCCGTCGTATCGATGAGCCGTTCGAGCTCCGCGTTGGTCATCACCCGCTCGGGGACGTAGTGGCCAATGCCGGCGATGGTCGATCCTCTCACTGGATGGGCTCCTCCGCTGTTCAGGGCTCCGCGGCCACGCCGAGCTGCGGCATCCGCGTGCGCAGCTCCTCGACGAATCCATGGGCCGCGGCCTCGACCGCGACGCGGATGGCGTTGCGGATGGCGCGCGCGTTGCTGCTCCCGTGCCCGACCACGACGACGCCGTCGATGCCCAGCAGCGGCGCGCCGCCGTACTCCCGGTAGTCGATGCGGCGATACATCCGCCGCACCCGGCCGGCCAGCGGGGCGACATACAGCATGAGGAGCTTCCCCCGCGGGCCGCGTAGTTCGTTCTTCACGATGTCGCGGATGGCCAGGACCAGGCCCTGCCCGAACTTCAGGGTGACGTTGCCGACGAACCCGTCGCAGACGATGACGTCGGCGACGCCGTTGAAGACGTCGCGCGCCTCCACGTTACCCACGAAGTTCAGGCTGGACTGGCGGAGGAGCTCGGTGGCGGCGTTGGTCAGGTCAGAGCCCTTGCCTTCTTCCACGCCGATGTTGAGGACGCCGACCCGTGGAGAGGGCATGCCCAGGACGGCGCTGGCGTATACCGACCCCATCAGGGCGAACTGCAGCAAGTGGTGGGGCTTGCAGTCGACGTTAGCGCCGACGTCGAGGAAGATCGCCGGCCGGTCGGTCTTCGTGGGGAGCACAACGGCGAGCGCGGGCCGGTCCACGCCGGGGATGCGGCCCAGCCCGAGCAGGGCGGCGCCCATCGCGGCGCCGGTATGCCCCGCGGTCATCACCGCGTCGACGCGGTGGTCGCGGAGCAGTTCCACGGCCACGACGATGCTCGCCCGCTTCTTCCGGCGCAGTGCCATGGCCGGCAATTCGTGCATCTCGATGACCTCGGGCGCGTCGACGATCTCGAGCGGAGGGGCGTCGCGGTGCCGTGCCAGCTCCTGGCGGACGCGGGCCTCCGGCCCGACCAGCACGATCTCGGCCCCGAAGTCACGCGCGGCGGCCACCGCTCCCGTGACGACGACCTCGGGGGCGTGGTCCCCACCCATCGCGTCGACCGCGATCCGCATCCTGAGTGCCGCTAGCCTTCCGGCTCTTCCTTCTTGACCACTTCGCGCCCACCGTAATACCCGCAGTTCGCGCACACGCGGTGCGGCCGCATCGGCTGGTGGCACTGGGGGCACTCCACCAGCGTCACCGGATGCGCCTTCCAGTGCGTCCGGCGTGTTCTGCCGCTCATGCGGGACCGCCGGTGTTTCTGAATGCCCATGCTATCCTCCTCTAACGTCGCCTTGCAATGACGCTTCGTGCTCGCAGCGGTGTTCGTTCCAGTTCGCCCCGCACACCGGACACAATCCGCGACAGTCCGGGCGGTGGAGCGGCGCCATCGGAACCGCGATCTGCAGATGCTGACGGACGACTTCACTCACGTCGAGCCGGTGGTCCGGACCGACCCATTGGACGAAGTCCTGGGGTCCCAGCTCGCCGCCATAAGGCTGCGGCCCGGACCCCAGGGCAAACTCCTCATCCAGATCCACGGAGAGGGTACCGGTGAAGTTCAGCAGGCAGCGGCTGCACACCAGGTCCGCCTGGGCTTCGATGCGTCCCCGCAGACGGACCCCCTGCCCCGTCCGATCGATCCGAACCTCACCGTGCGCCTGGGCCTCCGTAGGCTGCCCGTCACTGTGTAGCGTCAGGTGCTCCTCAAACGGCGCCCGCAGGGTCTCCCCCGGGGCCAGATCACGGACGTCCACCCGCACGGCCTGTCACCTGCCGGAGCCAGACTGCTCATTATAGGCCGAGGCGGGAATGTCTTTCAACAACTCGCGCCCGCGGCGGATGGCCTCGGGGATGCGCGCGACGCTCCCAGGATCGACTCGGACATGGGCTCAGACGCGGCGGAACTTGGCGCGCAGCCGCTCTTCAACGCCCTCGGGCACGAGCCCGGTCACCGCTCCGCCCAGGCGCCCCACCTCGCGGATCAGGGTGGAGCTCAGGAAGTAGAACGGGGGAGCGGTCATGAAGAACACGGTGTCCAGCTCGGGCGCGAGCCGCGCGTTCATCGAGGCCTGCTTCAGCTCATACTCGAAGTCGACCACGGCGCGCAGCCCCTTCACCAGCACCCCGGCGCCCCGCGCCCGGGCGTAGTCCACCGTCAGGCCATCGAACGCGTCCACCTCGACGTTGCGCAGGTGCGCCACCGCCGCGCGCAGCATCTCGATCCGCTCGGCCGGCGTGAACAGCCCCTCCTTTTCCGAGTTGCGGGCCACCGCCACGATGACCCGGTCGAAGACCCGGGCGGCGCGGGCGATCAGGTCGAGATGACCGAGATGCACCGGGTCGAAGCTCCCGGGGTAGACCCCCACGGTCATGCCGGCTCTCCTCCATCCTCGGTGTAAGACCACAGCACCGTTTCGCCGTACCGCGCTTCCCGTACCTGAACGAACCCCGCCTCCAACGGCGCCTGGTCGCGCCAGTGCCCCTCGGCGACGATCAGGCCATCGAGGGCGACGATCTTCGCGTCCCGGATCGCGCGCAGGGTCTTTGGGATCCAGCCTTCTCCGTACGGCGGGTCCATCAGGATGAGGTCGAACCGCTCACCGCGGCGCCCCAGCTCCCTCACCGCGGCGAGCGCATCCTTCCGCCACACCTCCGCGCGGTCCGCCCATCCTTCCTTGGCCAGGTCCCGGCGGATGACCTCCACCAGATGCTGGTCGCGCTCCACGAAGACCACCGAGCGGGCGCCGCGCGCCAGCATCCCCAGCCCCAACCCTCCCGTCCCCGCGAAGAGATCCAGGACGCGGCTGCCGGCGAGATGCGGCGCCAGGCTGTTCATCATCGCGTCACGTACGCGGCCGGACGTGGGGCGAACCCCCCGGCGGCCGCGCGGCCACGCCCGCCGACTCATCTCAGCTCATGGAGAGCGCGTCCAGACGCCCCCCGAACCTCGCCAGCACCTCCGCGTGGACCGCGGCCACGTCGGGATCCCGCAGTGCCGGGTCGCGCGCCAGGAGGCGGATGGCCTCCTCGCGCGAGCGCTCCAGCAGCGGGAGGTCATCCACCAGGTTCGCCACGCGCAGCTCGGGCAGCCCGTGCTGGCGGGTGCCGAGCAGCTCGCCCGGCCCGCGCAGTTCGAGGTCCCGCTGCGCGATGACGAACCCGTCCCGCGAGGCCGCCATCGCCTCCATCCGCCGTCGCGACTCCTCCGTGCCCATGCCGGCGAGCAGGACGCAGTACGAGTGCTCGGCGCCGCGCCCGATGCGCCCGCGCAGTTGATGGAGCTGGGCGAGGCCGAAACGGTCGGCGTCCTCGATGACCATGATCGTCGCCTCGGGCACGTCGATGCCGACCTCGATCACCGACGTCGCCACGAGCACCTTGACCTCGCCGGCCCGGAACGCGCGCATCACGTCGTCTTTCGCATCAGGCCGCATCCGCCCGTGCAGCAGCCCGACCGCGAGGCCGGGAAACACCTCCTCCTGCAACCGCTCCGCAAGACGCACCGCGGCCTCGACCTGCAGCTTCTCCGACTCCTCGACCAGCGGGCAGACGACGTAGGCCCGGGCCCCCTGCTCGACCCTGTCCCGCACCCACGCGTATACCTCGGGCCGCTTCTCAGGACCGCGCACGTACGTCCTGATCGCCCCCCGCCCCGGCGGCAACTCGTCGAGGACCGAGAGATCCAGATCACCGTAGACGGTCATCGTCAGGGTGCGCGGGATCGGCGTCGCGGTCATCACCAGGACATCGGGGTGGAAGCCTTTCCGGCGCAGCGTGGCCCGCTGCATCACGCCGAACTTGTGCTGTTCGTCGACAACGATCAACCCCAGGTGCGGGATCGTCACGCCGGCCTCGAGCAGCGCGTGCGTGCCGACGGCGATGTCGATCTCCCCCCGGGCCAGACGCGCGCGGACGTCCTCACGCTCGCGCCTGCGCCCGCCGCCGCTGAGGAGCGCGATCCGTACCCCGAGCGGCTCGAGCAGCTGCCGGAAGGTGGCCAGGTGCTGCTCGGCGAGGATCTCGGTCGGCGCCATCAAGGCGCCCTGGTGCCCGCCGCGCACGGCGAGGTACAGGGCGGCCGCGGCGACCACGGTCTTCCCCGAGCCCACGTCGCCCTGCAGCAGCCGGTTCATCGGCGCAGAACGGCGCAGGTCGCGCACGATCTCCGCGATAACGCGCTCCTGGGCTGCGGTCAGCGGGAACGGCAGGCGCACGATGAACTCGCGGACCACCTCATCCCCGGCGCGGTAGCGATAGCCTTTGTCGACCCCGGCGAGGCCCTGGCGGCGGATGAGCACGCCCAGCTGCAGGACGAACAGCTCGTCGAAGGCCAGCCGGCTCCGCGCGGATTCGGCTTCCTCGAGGGTCGAAGGGAAGTGCATCGACCGCAGGGCCGCGCCCCGCTCGGGAAGGCCGTAGCGCCGGACGATGTCGGCGGGCAGGATCTCGGGCACCTCCGCGGCGTGCGATCCCAGTGCCTGATGGATGATCGTGCGCAGCACGCGCGGGCTGAGACCTTCCGTGGCAGGATGGACGGGTACGATCCGCTGGGTGTGCAGCGTATCCTCCTCGCCGCCGGTGAGGACCTCGAACTCTTCGACGGTCATCACGAGCGACGCGAACCGCTCGACCTTTCCGTACACGATGAGCCGCGCGCCCCGCGTGATGAGGCGCCGGAGGTACCGCTGCCCGAACCACGTGCACTGGAGCACGCCGCTGTCGTCCGCGATCGCGGCCTGGAACTGGTAGGTGCCGTAGCGCTTCTCGCTGATCGCGACGACCGTACCCTGCGTCGAGGTCTTCTGGCCGGGGATCAGCTGGCCGATCGTGGCGAGCCGGCGGCGGTCCTCGTACCGGTGCGGGCGGTGATACAGCAGGTCTTCAACGGACTCGATGCCGAGGCGCGCAAGGTACCCGGCCCGGGTGGGGCCCACCCCCTTCACGTACTGGACGGGCGCGAGCAGCGGGGAACCGCGGGAGCGAGACGGCCGGAGGACGGATGCGGAGAGGCGGCGGGTCGTGGCCATCCGCGTCCCTGTTCTACGGGCCCGCAGGCTTTCCTTGCCTTGCCCGCGTGTGCTAGAATCACGGGGTGTCGTAAGAGCAGAGGAGCCGGGCCATGGCGCGTCAGTGTGCGGTGTGCGGGAAGAAGCCGGTGGTCGGCCACTCGGTCAGCCACTCGGCGATCAAGACGAAACGGCGGTTCCTGCCGAACCTCCAGCGGGTGCGGATCCTCGTGGACGGTACCCCCCGGCGGACGGCGGTGTGCACAACCTGTCTTCGGAGCGGCCGGGTTAAGCGGGCCAGCTGATCCGGCACGACACACGACGCGGTGCGGTGGACGGTTCCCCTAGGAGGGGGACCGTTCGCCGTTTGTGGAGCGCTCGCCGACGATCGACGGGATGTCGTCGTCCTCGAACGTGTAGCGCTTCCCACAGAAGTTGCAGCGCACCTCGATCTGCCCCTGCTCGCGGATGATGTCGTGCATCTCGTCCTCGCCGAGGCTGGCCAGCACGCCGCGGACCTTCCCCACCGTGCACCCGCACCGGAAGCGGACCGGCGCGCGCTCGACGACCTGGCTCCGCACGTCCCCAAGCGCCGCCTGGACCATCTCCTCCGGCGTGCGCCCGCCGCTGATCATCGAGGTCACCGTCGGCAGCACCCGGGCGCGGGCCTCCAGGTAGTCCGTTACGCTCTCATCCCCGCCGGGCATCACCTGGACGATGAGGCCTCCGGCGGCGAGCACGCGCTCGTCCGGGGAAACCAGCACGCCGAGGGCGACGAGAGACGGGATCTGATGCGAAGTCACCAGGTAGGCGGCGAGATCCTCGCCGATCTCACCGGACACGAGCGGTACGCTGCCGTGGTAGGGATAGTGCATCCCGAGGTCGAGCGTGACGTGGAACGTTCCGCGCCCCACCGCCCCGCCCACGTCGAGCTTCCCCATCGGTGTGAGCGGCAGATGCACGTCCGGGTTGGCCACATAGCCGCGTACGGTCCCGGTCGCGTCACTCATCGCCAGCGCGCCGCCCAGCGGCCCGTCGCCCAGGACGCGGACCATCACCGTCTGCCCGAGCTTCAAGATCGTGCCGAGCAATCCCGCGGCCGTGAGCGTCCGGCCGAGGGCGGCGGTCGCCGTCGGGGCCGTGGCGTGCCGGCGGCGGGCGTGTTCGACGGTCCGCGTCGTCACCGCGGCCATCGCGCGCACCGTGCCGTCCTCTGTCACCGACCTGATCCAGTAATCTCGCATGGCTCCCATTATACATTTGCCCGCAGGCCGCCCCGGCGCCGGCGCGTGCGCACGATGAGGAGATCGCCGGCGCGCAGGGACACCGACGCGCCGGATGTGACGGCCTCGTTGCTGATCCCGAGGGTGCTGCCCTCCCGCAGCACGGCGTTCCGGAGGGGATACTTCAGGCCGCGCGTCGTGACGCCCGAACTCCTCGCCGACAGCGACAGGAGGGAGACGAGATCGCCGGGGCGGGCATCCAGCGGCGTCCGCGGCCCAGCCAGGAATGCCTCCACGGCCCCATCGACGATGCGCACGCGCGCGCCCCTCGCCCGCGCGCGCAGGAGCAGGGCAACGTTCGCCAGGAGATGATCGAGCCGACCCCCGAGCGTTCCGAAGCACTCGACGTCCCGCGCCCCATGCGAGACGGCGTAATCCAGGGCGAGCTCGGCGTCGGTCTGGTCCTTCTCGACGGGGTGCCGGACGATCGAGGCCCCCGCAGAGCGTGCCCAGGCGACCAGCGCAGGTGAGGCGGAGTCGAAGTCACCCACCGCGGCGTGCGGCCGGATGCGGAGACGCCGCGCGGCGCGCAGGCCGCCGTCGGCGCAGATCAGCAGGTCGGCATCTCGCAGCCGCACGCGGAGCCCCGCCTCCACGCGCAGACGGCCGCCGGCGAGGATGGCCGCGCGCATCAGGCGGTGATCACGCGGGCTGCACGGGACGGATGCGCTCCATCGCCCGCACCACGAGCAGGGTCAGGACGATGCTGATCAGCACCTCGGGGAGCATGTAACTCCCGTTGTAGACCGCGGAGTAGATCGCCGGCGACGTGCCCTCAGGCGCGTACGAGGCGAAGAAGACCACTCCCGAGACGAAGTGCGCGAGGAAGCGAGCCAGCCCGCCGACGATGATACCGATCACGGGGCTTCGCTGGAAGAATCCCGCCACGCCGAGGAGCCCGAACGCCACCGGATAGTCCAGGAGCACCTGCGCGGGGTGAACGAAGAACGGCTCGAGGATGTAGTTGACGCCGCCGGCCAGGACACCGGCGAGCAACCCCGCCTTCCCGCCCCACCGCAGGGCGATGTAGAAGATGGGCACCAGGCTGCCCGCGGTGATGGACCCGCCCTGGGGGAGCTTATACACGCGGATGTTACTGAGCACGGCCACCAGCGCGACCGCGAACCCGATCTCCACGAGCCGCTGCAGATCCTCTCTGTTCATCGACTGCCTCCTCCATGCAAGAATGCACGAGAAAAACGGAGCGCCAGCCTATCCAGGCTGGCGCTGACATCTCCCCACGCCAGTATTACCTGGATCGGGTGC
>DASSGA010000202.1:0-4273 GCA_035693805.1 bacterium
CTACTTCGAGGCCGTCCGCACGCTGTGCACGGAACCGGTGCTGCCGCTGGACTACACCGCGACCGCCGCCGCGCTCATCGCGCAGCTGCGCGATCTGGAGACGCGCCTGGGGGATCGCTTCGACCTCTCATCCTGTCTCGAGGAAGCGCGCGGGCTCGAGCGCGCGACGAAGGCGATCCGGGCGAAGGCGCGCAAGATCGGCGTCGGCCGGTGGCGGCACGTCGAGCAGGTCAACACGGCGCTGATGCGCCTCGGCCGCACGCTGATCCCCGTCCTCTACACGCGCGCGGGGCGGTTCGACCAGGATCCGGCCACGTCCATCCCCCTCCTGCCGCCGCTCGCAGAGGCGGAGCACCTGGCGGGTGCCGCGCCGGGGTCGCCGGAGGCTCACTCCGCGACGGTCGCGCTCACCCGGGGCCGTAACCGTCTGATCCAGGCGTTGCGGAAGGCCCGCGAGATCGCCGAGGAAGCGGCGCAATAAGCGATGCACTTCACGATCATCGGCGCGGGCGCGATCGGCGGCACGGCGGGAGCGTACCTGGCCCGGGCGGGACACGACGTCCTCTTCGTCGACCAGGACGCGGCCCACGTTGACGCCATCGCGACCCGAGGCCTCACGATCGAGGGACGCGAGACGTTCACGGTGCGAGCCCCCGCCGTAACACCGCAGGGGCTCGCGGCAACGGTCGGGGGTCGCATCCCGGAAGTCGTCCTCCTCGCCGTGAAGGCTATGCATACGCAGGCGGCCCTCTCAGCGGTCGTGCCGCTGCTCGGGCAACATTACGTCGTCTCGCTGCAGAACGGCCTCAACGAGCACATCATCGCCTCGATGGTCGGGGCGTCGCGGACGATCGGCGCCTTCGTGAACTTCGGGGCGGACTACCTCGAGCCGGGGCGGGTCATGTTCGGCGGTACGGGCGCGCTCTATCTGGGCGAGCTGGACGGGCGGATGACCCCGCGGCTGCGGCGGCTCGCGGACATCTTCCGTGACGCGGTCCTGCCCACCACGACGGCCACGGTCAACATCTGGGGGTACCTCTGGGGAAAACTCGGTTACGGCGCGATGCTTTTCGCCACGGCACTCGTCGACGAATCGATCGCCGACGTCCTCGCCCACCGGCCGAGCCGTCCCGCGCTCGCGAACCTCGCCGCGGAGGCGGTGCGGGTCGCGCAGGCGCAGGGCATCCGCTGCGAAGGGTTCGACGGCTACGAGCCGGAACGGTTCGCCTTCAAGACGCCGCGCGACTGGGCCGGGATCGAGGCCAGCCTCGACCGGCTCGTCGAGTTCAACCGGCGATCGCTCAAGGCCAAGAGCGGTGTCTGGCGCGACCTGGCGGTGAGGAAACGAAAGACGGAAGTGGATCAGATCGTAGGGGCAGTCGCCGACACGGCGACCCAGCATGGTGTCCGTGTCCCGCTGCATCAGCGCCTGCAGGCGCTGATGCACGGACTTGAGGAAGGGCGGCGGAGAATGAGCTGGGACAATCTGGCAGACCTGGCCGCGCTGAACGCGCGCGAGTACCCGGACGACGCGGTGGTGGGCCGATGAGCAAAGCCTCATTCGTCACGCTGAAACCCGGCCGCGGCGAGCGCGCCCACGGGATGGTGCGCATCCCCGGGATCGAGCCCGCGTGGGAAATCCCGGCCTACGTGCTCCGGGGGAAGGAGACCGGCCCCACCCTGGCCATCACGGCGGGGATCCACTGCGCCGAGTATCCGGGGATCGCGGCCGCCCTGCGCGTGGCGCAGGAGACGGATCCGGCGGAGCTGCGTGGGACGCTCATCATCCTGCCGCTCGTCAACACGCCGGGCTTCTTCGAGCGCAGTATGTACACCAACCCCCGCGACAACAAGAATATCAACCGGACCTTCCCGGGGAAGGCGGACGGCTCGCCCTCGGAGCGTGTCACGCACTTTCTGACGACCGAACTCATCAAGCACGCCGATGCGTATATCGACCTCCACGGCGGCGACGTCATCGAGGCGCTCATCCCTTTCACTCTGTACCAGCGCACGGGTAAGGCGGCCGTGGATTCGCAGTCCGAGGCGCTCGCGCAGGCCTTCGACCTGGACTTCGTCCTCGCGGCGGAGCCGGACGCCATCGCGGGCGCGTCGTACACAGCGGCGGCGAAGCTCGGCATCCCCGCGGTCATCACGGAAGTCGGACAGCAGGGCATCTTCGACCCGGCCTCCGTCGAGCGCCACGTCCGCGGCATCCGCAACGTCCTCCTCCGCCTCAAGATGGTGGCGGGTCAGGAGGTCCTCTACGCCAACCCGAAACGGCTCGAGCGCTTCGAGTGGCTCCACGCCAAGGCGCAGGGCCTGTACTACCCCGCGGTGGGCGTGGGGCAGAACGTCGAGAAGGGTCAGGCCATCGGGGAAGTCCGCGACCTCTTCGGCGAGGTCCTGCAGGAGCTGAAGGCCCCGGAATCGGGTCCCGTGCTCTTTATCGTGACGGCCCTGGCCGTCCGAAAGGGCGATCCGCTGATCGGGATCGGCGCCGCGCCGGCCAATCCGGCGGAGTGACCTGCATCACTCACCTGGAGTAAAGCGCGTCATCGAAGGCTCTCCCCCCTCCCTCTACAGTGAGGGCAAGGAGGGACGGCCATGGGTGACAGGAACGCGTTGACAATCGCATCTGCCCTGGGCGAGGCGGCTTTCAAGGCCGCGCTCCGTGCCATCGCCATGCTGCTGATCACGCTCAGCGCAGTGGCGGTCCTGGCCGGAGCGGCGTTCGTCACCTCGGCCATCGAGGCATCTGAGGCGGAGTTCTCCGCGGGCGAGGAGATCGCCGAGCCGGCGATCCTCCTGCAGGAAGAGCCCGTCGAAGACATCCTCCTGCTGCCGGCCGAGGAGCCGAGCACAAGGATGTGAGTAAGGAGGTGATCGCTTTGAAGGCTCTGTTCCTTCTTGCTCTGCTGCTCCTCGTCATCGTGGTGCCCGCCGGAGCTCATGAGTGTGCGTGTGACTTCGACAGCGGGCAGGAGTTCGGCCAACACGTGGCCGATCACGCCCAGACCGGGCACCTGGGGGCGGACATGAACCCCGGGCACCATCGGGGTTTCTCGCCCTGGGCGCGCGAGTAAGGCATCAGTCTTCGCTCACGTAAACCTCGATATTCGCGGCAGGCCGGGCCTCCCGGCCTGCCGAACCCCACACTGCCGTGGTCTCCCGCCTGATCATCGATACCGACGCCGGCGTGGATGACGCCATCGCCATCCTGCTGGCCCTCGCCAGCCCGGCCCACACGGTCGCCGCGATCACGACCCTCAGCGGCAACGTCGAGGTCGACAAGGTGGTCCGCAACGTCGGCATCATCCTCGACGCCGCCCGGGCGGATGAGATCCCCATCTTCCGGGGCGCGGCGCTCCCCCTCACGATCGATCGGCATCACGCCGCTCAAGTGCACGGCGAAGACGGGCTCGGCGACGCCGGCTTTCGTCCGTCCCGGCGTCCCATCGAGAAGGAAGACGCCGTGGGTGCGCTCGTCCGGATGGCCAGGGGGGATCCCGGGGGCTATGAGCTCGTTACCCTCGGCCCGCTCACGAACCTTGCCCTCGCGCTGGCGATGGAGCCCCGCCTGCCGGGCATGTTCCGGCGCATCACCGTGATGGGCGGGGCCGTCCGCGGGACGGGCAACGTCACGCCGGTCGCGGAGTTCAACGTCCATGCCGATCCGGAAGCGGCGGCCGTCGTCTTCGAGCGGGTCCCCGAGCTGCAGCTGCTGCCCTGGGAGATCTGCATGGATTACCTTCTGCCCCTCGAGCAGTGGAAACGGCTCACCGACGCGGGCCCACTCGGCCGGCGGTTCGTCTGGCCGATGACCCTCCGCCTGCAGGAGTTCCTCCGCGCGCGGGGCGTTCCCGGCATCTCGCTGCCGGATCCACTCGCGATGGCCACCGCCCTCGACGGCGGCGTGGCGCAGACCCGCTGGATGCGGGTCGACGTCGAAACCGGCGGGCGCCTCGCGCGAGGGTTGACCGCGGCGGCCGACGAAAGACGTAGCATCCGTCCGCCCAATACGCACGTGGCGATCTCCATCGACTTACCTCGGTTCCTCTCAATGCTGGAACGGGCATTGGCGCAAGATTGTGGACTCTAGAAAAAGAGCGCAACGCCCCTTCGGGGCCTTGCGGACATGGGGGTGAGTGGATGAAGGTCCGGGCACTGCTGGTGGCCCTGATGTTGCTCTTCATGATGCTGCCGCCCACGCAGGCGGCGCCGGCGCTGCGGGCGATCCTCCTGCTGAACGGCACGCTCGGGGACAAATCCT
>DASSGA010000203.1:0-2585 GCA_035693805.1 bacterium
ACCCGGAGGACATCCGGCGGCTGCTGGCCTGAGGCGCCCTGCGCCGCTGCACCGCCGCCGCGTCCGCGGTAGAGGTGAGGCATGGCCTACTTCTCCCGCCGCCTCCCCGGTGTCCTCACGAGGGCGGATCTGGTCCAGCTCCTCGCGCCGACCTACGCGCAGGCGCGGGGTGTGGACGGGGAGGAGGCGGTCGAGCGGCTCGCCCGCGCCCTCGGCGTGCCCGCGCTCCTGGACGATCTCTACCGCGGCGTCGCCGCGGGGCTCGCGCAGGCGAAGGGGCCGCGGACCACCGAGGATGCGCTCATGGACAAGCTCTCCGCCGCCGTGCCCGCGCGGCGCGCCCGCGCCCGGCCGGCGCCGGAGACGCCCGGCCTGTCCGCCGTGCTGGTCCGGATCGACCTCGAGCTCGGCCTCGCCGCCGACGCGATGCGCGGCATGCTCGAGACGCCGAAGGGGAGGGCCCTCCTCGAGGACGGCCTGCGCGCCGTCGGCACGCACCTCGTGAAGGAGCTCCTGCGCGGCTGAGGGGAGCTGCCGACGGCCGAACGCGATTCGGAGGGGGCCGCGGGGGCCACGCATTGAACGGCCGGGGAGATGGGTAACAGTCAGACCGGGCACATGGGTAACAGTCCAGCGGCCTGAAGTTCGACTCTAGTTGCCCATCTCCCATTCACGGCGTCAACGCATCCAAGCGAGACGGGGCCGAAGTGGATGCGCCAGTAGCGATCGTCAAGGCGGTCGAGGCCGACGACCTCGCCGATGAGAGCCTCGCTGACGAAAAGGCGCTCCCCACCGATCTTGATCTCCCCGTTCGAACGCACGTGCCTTAGCTCGTACGTCTTCGGGTACCCGACCTCCGGTAGCCTGCCCGGCAGCGCGCGAGGCGACGGTTTGTACAGACTGGCGGGTGTCTTCATGCCGAGCGCCTCGTGTGGTCGCTCGTTGTTGAAGTCGTCCCGGAATCGGTCGAAGACGCGCTGCTGACGGCTGAGGTCTGCTGCCGGCGGATTCGCTGTCTCAGCCCTCATCGTGCGGTGCATCCGCTCGTGCCGGCCGTTCTGCTGAGGCTTCCCGGGCGCGATGCGCTCGTGCCGTATCCCCAGCCTGACCAGCCACACCGACAACCGAGAGAGGCCGCCCAGCCCGACAGACGCGAACGGGGAGCCGTTGTCGGTGCGGAGCGCCACCGGCAGGCCGAACTCGCTGAAAGCGCGCTCCATCACGGGTTTGACGTGATCGCCATCCGTTCGCTCGACACCGCGCGCACAGAGCAGGTACCGGCTGTACGCGTCCGTCATCGTGAGCGGGTCACAGCGGGCGCCGTCTCTCGTCCGGAACCAGCCCTTGAAGTCCGCGCACCAGACCGCGTTCGGTGCGTCCGCATGCGCCAGCGGCTGCGAGAAGGGTGGGCTGCGCCGACGCACGCTCGCAGGCGGCACCAGGCCGTGCCGCTGCGCGATCTCGCCGATCGTGCTGGCGGACGGCCAGTGGCGATTGGGGATGTGCTCCTGCAACCAGGCGCGGAGCTTCCGGGGGCCCCAGCTCATGCGGAACCGGCGGAGTTCGACGATGACCTCCTCGAGATCGGCGGCCGTTGCGTTCGGATGCGTCGCAGGCGCTCGGGACCGGTCCGACAGCCCCGGCGCACCGAGCTCGTCGAACCTGGCGAGCCACTTGTAGCCGGTCCGCCTGCTGATGCCGAACGCCCTGCACAGCTCCGTCGTCGATACCGCTTGGCGCCGGTGTTCGCGTACGAACCGCAACCGTTCATCCATGGGGCAGGTCTCCTGCCAGGGCATCGGAGGTCCTCCTCCGCCCCAGCGTCACCTGTTACCCATGTGCCCGGTTCACCTGTTACCGATGTGCCCGGTCCGTACCCACGTGCCCCCTCTCCCTTGATCCCTCTCCCCCCGCTTCGCGGGGGGAGAGGGGCCATGAATAAGAGGGCGCGGGGGGAGAGGGCGACCGGGAGACGGCCGTTCAGCCTCCCTCGATGCCATCGATGTGGCCAATCATGAGCGCTGGCGCGGGGGGAGAGGGAGGACGGGGAGGGGAGAGGGAGCAAGGTGGGTCACTCCGGCAGCGGCACCTCGATCACCATCCCGTCCCACGCGACCTCGAGCGCCCCCGGGTACTCCTCGCGCGCTTGCTCGACGAGCGGCCGGAACTCGCGGTCGTAGCGGGTGGAGAGGTGGGTGAGGACGAGCTTGTCGACGCCGGCCTCCCGCGCCGTCCGCGCAGCCTCGCGGGCGGTCGAGTGCATGGTCTCCTGCGCCCGCGCCTGCTCGGGATCGCCGAAGGTCGAGTCGTGCACGAGCAGGTCGGCCCCGCGGGCCGCCTCGACGGTTTCGCGGCAGGGGCGGGTGTCGCCGGTGATCACCACCTTGCGGCCGCGCCGGGTCGCCTCGACCACCTCCTCCGGGCGAACGACGCGGCCGTCGGGGAGCGTCACGGCCCTCCCGTGCTGCAGCTCGCCGAACATCGGGCCCTGCGGGACGCCGAGCGCCAGCGCCGTGTCCGGGTGGAAGCGGCCCGGACGCGTGTCCTCCACGAGCGCCCAGCCGACGGACGGCGTCCGGTGGTCG
>DASSGA010000204.1:0-7950 GCA_035693805.1 bacterium
AGCGGACAATGGAATTCGTATGTCGTGCGTCACAGATTGAATCTGGGCGACCACCGGCAAGGGGGACTGGGGAGCTGCCAGAGCTCCACCGCCTGCCAGATGCAGGAGAAGGATTACGCTACCGATCTTCATCACCATACCGGCCCCCCAGATCGGAGGTGACTCAAGTTCGGAAGCTCTATCGAAAGGGAGAGGAAGGCATCACCGGACGACTAACACGGGCTGAGAACCCCTGCCATCTTCTTCCCCGTTCCGGCCCATTCAAACCGGGACAGCCCGTGGGGTCCCGCTCCAGATACGGGGTTCGTGGTGGGCGCTGCAGGACTTGAACCTGCGACCTCCTCTGCGTCAGAGAGGCGCTCTACCTCTGAGCTAAGCGCCCACGGCTAACCCATTATACCTGCCGCCCCATCCCGGCTCAACCGATGCCCTGGCGGAGCAGGCGTGGCCGGGTAGCTGTGCGAGCAATCTCGGAGGTCACACCCCATGATGGAAGAAACCCCAAGGGGGTGTTGATGACGCATGGGCGTCCTGGGCTTCGCCGTGGTAACCATCCTGTCGATCGCCTTCGCCGCCGCCCTCTTCTTTCGGCCCGACAGCCTGAGCACGGTGTGGGCGAGCGTCCGAGGACTCCCGCTGGTGGTCGAAATTGTGGTGTGGGTGCTCTTCCTCCCATGGATGCTGAGCCTATGGGCCTGGCGAACGTCGTGGCCGCTGTGGCTGCGGCTGCTCGTGGTCGCGGTCCTGATCGTCGGCACACCCTTCACGTTCTTCCCCCGCCAGCGGTAATGATGTAGCCACTCGCACCGGATACGCAAAACTGCCCAGGGCGCCCCCGGTGGGACGTACCGTTTGAATTTGCCGCCTTCGTTTCAGTGCCGGAATCCCTTGCCCGCCCACCGCTCGAGGCCGCGCACCCCCACCGATCCGAGCAGCGTCATGATGAGGTACAGGAGTGCGACCACGTTGTAGGTTTCGAAGGATCGGAACGTGCGGGCGTTGAGGAGGCTCCCCGAGTAGGTTAGCTCCTGGACGGAAATGACCGAGGCGAGCGAGCTGTCCTTAAGCATCGCGACGAAATCGTTTCCCAGAGGCGGCAGGATGATCCGGATCGCCTGCGGCAGGATGACGTGCCGCATCGCGAGCCAGGGCGTCATGCCGAGTGACCGGGCGGCCTCGGTCTGGCCGCGGGGGATGGACTGGATGCCGGCACGGTAGATCTCCGCAAGATACGCGCCGTAGCCGATGCCGAGGCCCATCGTCGCCCGCACCATATCGTTGCGCATCCAGCGTTGACCCGTGAGATCGGCGATGATGGGGGTCACGACGAAGGCGATGTAGATGAGCTGGACGAGCAGGGGCACGCCGCGCACGACCTCGACGTACAGCCGCGCGATCGTGTAGGGGATCGGATTCCGTGACAATTGGCCGAGCGCCGCGAAGAGGCCCAGGACCATGGCCAGACCATACGCTGTGAACGCCAGCTTGAGCGTCACCGCGATCGCGGGCGCGAGGAAGTTGTAGGTCTGCCGGTAGATCGGCGAGCGCAGGATGCCGAACAGCGCGAAGATACCGGCGGCGAGCAGCAGGAGCACCCACCATGGCGCGCGCTCCAGCGTGCCGAGGGAGAGGAGCCGCCCCTGGCCCGGAGCCTCGGCGCTCAGCTCAGGTTGCGGCGGTCGCGTCGGCGGGCCCATGGATGGGATAGCAGGACGGGGGAGCCGTCCGCTCCCCCGCCCGTTCTCCTCCGCCTGCGCACGTCTCGTGCGTCAGGACGGCTTGAAGTCGACGAACCACTTCTGGTACAGCCGATCCATGGTGCCGTTCTCCTTGAGCACCTTGAGGGCCGCGTTGAAGGCGGACTGCAGCTCCGAATCGCCGTCGCGGACGACGATCCCCAGGCCTTCGCTCGTGAACTTCTCGCCGGCGACCTTCAGCTTGTCGGGGTTCGTGCCCATGTAGCCGGACGCCGCGGTGTTGTCGATGATGACCGCGTCCACGTCCTTGTTCAGCAGAGCCTTGACGGCCAGGTCGAAGGTGGGGAAGCGTTTGATGTCCTTGATCTTCCCCTCCTTCTGCAGCTGGGTCGCGGTCTCGTCATTGGTCGTGCCGCGCTGGATGGCGACGCTCTTGTCGGCCATGTCGTCCAGGCTGTTGATCCGGCTCTCGTCGGCCCGGACCAGCAGGACCTGCCCGACCTCGATGTACGGATCGCTGAAGTCCATCGTCTTGTCCCGCTCGGCGGTGATCGTCACGCCGGAGATGACGGCGTCGTAGTCGCCCTTCTGGAGGGCCGGGAAGATGCCGTCCCACGCCGTGCTCTTGATCTCGGGCTTGCAGTTCGCCAGGGTGCAGATCTCCGTGATAAGGTCGATGTCGTACCCCACGATGGTCTTATTCTCGTCCAGCATCTCGAACGGTGGATACGTGGCGTCGGTGGCCACGCGGACCGCACGCCCCCCGAGGTCCGGCACCTGCCCGGCCTGCTGCTGCGGAGCCTGCTGCTGCGCCTGCTGGCGCTGGCAACCCACCGCTATGAGCGCGACCACCACCAGGATGGCCGCGACGAACCCGGCTCGTCGTTTCATCGTTGCTCTCCCCCTCCTCGCCCCTCACCTGTCCGTACCTGCGCGGGATGGATGGGTACTTCTCCGACCCCCCATCGACTCCTCTCCCGGGCAGGTGCGCGCCGCGCGCGGCGAGAATACACCGACGTTTACTCCCCGAGGAGGTGAGAGTGTGCATGCACGCCTGGTTGTGCCCATCCTGATCATCGCCAGCCTGCTCGTCACCCCCGCCCTGACCTCCGGCGCGCCCCGCTCGTCCTGGGACGCGAAGGCCTGCGGGCGGATCGGCGGCACGCTGGTCTTTGGCCAGGCTCAGGACACCGTCTCCCTCGATCCGAACGACATCGAGGACGGGTTCTCGGTCAACAACACGTCGAACATGTACGACACCCTCGTTCGCTTCCGGGCGGACACCACGCAGATCGAGCCGGCGCTGGCCGAGTCCTGGACGGTATCGTCGGACGGCCTGGTCTGGACGTTCAAGCTCCGCCGCGGCGTGAAGTTCCATGACGGCACCGCCTTCAACGCCGAGGCGGTGAAGTTCACGTACGAGCGGCAGATCGACAAGAAGCACCCCTATTTCCCGGGGAGCGCGCCCTACGCCTCGTTCACGTACCAGAACGTTAAGAGCGTGACCGCCGTGGATGCCAACACGGTACGCTTCAACCTGTCCGCGCCGTTCGCGCCGTTTCTCACCAACATGGCGATGTTCTCCACCGCCGTGGTCAGCCCGACCGCGGTGAAGAAGTGGGGCAAGGACTTCTTCAAACACCCCACCGGCACGGGGCCGTTCCGGTTCGTGGAATGGGTGCAGAAAGACCACATCACGATGCAGGCCAACCGGGACTACTGGGCGGGCCGCCCCTGCGTGGATCGGCTGATCATCCGCGGTATCCCGGACAACACGGTGCGCCTCCTCGAGATGGAGAAGGGCAGCATCCAGATGATGGACCAGGTCAACCCGCCCGATTATGAGCGTATCCGGAAGAACAGCCGACTGGTCCTGTTCACCGGCCCGGGGTTGAACACCGGCTACATCGCGCTGAACACTGAGAAGGAACCGTTCAACGACGTGCGGGTGCGCCGGGCGGTGAACATGTCCGTCAACAAACCCGCCCTGATTCGGGCCTTCTACGCGGGCGTCGGCCAGCCGGCAAAGAACCCGATGCCGCCGACGATCTGGGGCTTCAACGATGCGGTGAAGCCGTATGAGTACAATCCCGAGATGGCGAAGCAGCTCCTCGCCGAGGCGGGCTATCCCAACGGCATCAGTACCGAGCTGTGGTGGCCGAACCGGGCGCGCCCCTACCTCACCCAGCCGCAGAAGATCGCCGAAGCCCTCCAGCAGCAGCTGGCCAAGGGCGGCATCCGCGCGAAGCTGGTCACCTACGAGTGGGGCACGTACCTGGACAAGCTGAGCAACGGCGAGCACCCGATGTCCATCATCGGCTGGATCGGTGACAACGGCGATCCGGACAACTTCCTGTACGTCCTCCTCGACAAGGACAACGCGAAGAAGGGTGACGCGAACAACTACTCCTTCTACAAGAGCGAGGCCGTGCACGATCTGCTGATCAAGGCGCAGCGGGTCGGCGATCAGGCGACGCGCGCCCGCTACTACGCGCAGGCGCAGGAGATCATCGCCCGCGATGCGCCGTGGGTGCCGCTTGTGCACGCGGCGCGGGTCGGCGCCTACCGCAAGGAGGTGCAGAACTTCTCCCTGCACCCGCTGCAGATCTGGTGGCTGCACCGCGTCTGGATCCAGAAGTAACGGCGCCAGGACCGCTCATGACCGCGAGGCCGGAGGGCACTGCCGCTCTCCGGCCTCGTGCCTGCTAGGATGAACCCGTGAGCCGCTACCTCCTCCGCCGCCTCCTCGAGATGGTTCCGGTCTTCTTCGGCGTGATCCTGGTCGTCTTCGTCATCTCCCGGCTCACCCCCGGCGACCCGGCGCGGATCATCCTCGGGGAGCGGGCCACGCCGGAGGCGATGGCTCAGCTGCGCGAGGCCCTCGGGCTGGACGAGCCTCTCCCCCTCCAGTTTGTGGGCTACCTCGGACGCGCCATGCGCGGGGACCTGGGCCGGTCCATCCAGAGCAACGAACGTGTGATCGTGGACCTAGCGACGCGATTCCCCGCCACGGTCGAGCTTACGGCCTCGGCGATGCTCATCGCCAGCACCGTGGGCGTCCTCACCGGCGTCCTGGCCGCCGTACGCCAGAATTCCTGGTTCGACGGATTCAGCATGTTCGCGGCGCTGTTCGGCTTCTCGATGCCGATCTTCTGGCTCGGCATCATGCTCATTCTCCTCTTCGCCTGGCAGCTGGGATGGTTCCCCATCTCAGGCCGCCTGGACTTCGCCATCGAGCTGCAGCGGGTCTCGAACTTCTACGTGATCGACGCGCTGGTCGCGCGCAACTGGGCCGCGCTGACCGACGCACTGCGGCACCTCGTGCTCCCGGCGGTCACCCTCTCCACGGTGCCGCTGGCCATCATCGCCCGGATGACGCGCAGCTCGCTCCTCGAGGTCCTCCGCCAGGATTACGTGCGTACCGCCCGCGCGAAGGGCCTGGCCGAGCGCCGCGTGGTGCTGGCTCACGCCCTGCGCAATGCGAGTATCCCGGTGATCACCGTGATCGGCCTGAACGTGGGGAGCCTGCTCGGTGGGGCCATCCTCACGGAGACGATCTTCGCCTGGCCGGGGGTCGGCCGGCTCGTGGTCGACGCGATCTTTGCCCGGGACTACCCCGTCGTGCAGGGCACGGTACTCGTCATCGCCATCGTTTTCGTGCTGGTGAACCTGCTGGTCGACCTAGCGTACGCGTACCTCGACCCGCGGATCCGCTATGGTTGAGCGGGTCGAGGCCGTCATGCGCGCAGGCCCCGGCCGCGTCCGGATCGGCTTCTACCAGGATGCCTGGCGCCGTCTGCGTCGGAATCGCTGGGCGCTGGTCGGCCTGGTCATCGTGGCCGCTTTCGCCCTGGCCGCGATCTTCGCCCCCTACGCGGCGCCGCACGATCCGATCGAGCAGGACCTCGACGCACAACTCCTCCCTCCGTCGCGCGAGCACCTCCTGGGAACCGACGACCTCGGGCGCGACCTGCTCAGCCGCATCATCTACGGCGGCCGCGTCTCCCTCACGGTCGGCATCGTCTCCGTCGGCCTCGCGCTGGGCACCGGCACGCTGCTCGGCCTGTTCGCCGGCTACTACGGCCGGTGGGCCGAAAGCGTAACGATGCGGGTGATGGACGTCATGCTGGCCTTCCCCGCCACGCTGCTGGCGATCTTCATCGTCGGGATCCGCGGGCCAGGGCTGAACAACGCGATGCTCGCCATCGGCGTCATCAACATCCCCATCTTCGCGCGGATCGTGCGTGGCTCAGTACTGCGGGTCCGCCAGGAGGAGTTCGTCGAGGCGGCCCGAGTGCTGGGAGGCAGTCCGGCACGGATTATCGGCCGCCACGTCCTGCCCAACATCCTCGCTCCGGTCATCGTTCAGGCGACGCTCGGCATCGGGGCCGCGATCCTGGAGGCTGCCGGACTGTCGTTCCTTGGATTGGGGGCCCAGGCCCCCACCCCGGAATGGGGGGCGATGCTGACCAACACGCGGGAGTTCCTGCGGGACGCGCCCTGGGCAGCGACATTCCCGGGCATCGCCATCCTGCTCACCGTCGTCGGCTTCAACCTGTTGGGCGACGGCCTGCGCGACGCCCTCGATCCGCGGCTGCGCCTCTAACCCACCAGTTATCGGCCCTTCGACTGCAGCACTTCGGGGTTCACCGGCGTCGGCGGGCGCTTCCCCTGCAGCACCGCGGCGATGTTCTCCGCGGCAAGCGTGGCCATGCGGGTGCGCGTGGGGATGCTCGCGCTGGCGATGTGCGGGGCGACGACGACGTTGTCCAGCTTCAGCAGCGGGTCATCCGGGGCGACCGGCTCCTGCTCGAACACATCGATCCCGGCGGAGTAGATGGTCTTCGTGCGCAGGGCTTCGGCCAGAGCGGCCTGATCCACGATCGGCCCGCGCGCCGCGTTCACGAAGACCGCGCTGCGCTTCATCATCCGGAACTGCTCCCGGCCGATCAGATGGCGCGTCTCCGGCATCAAGGGCACGTGCACGCTGACGATGTCCGCTTCCTTCAGGACGTCGTCCATCGCCCGGTACTCGATCCCGAGCTGCTGCTCGAGGTCCTGGCGGCGGATCGGGTCGTAGTAGATCACCCGCATCTCGAAGCCCTTGGCCCGCTTCGCGACCGCCGAGCCGATCCGTCCGAGACCGATGAGCCCAAGGGTGGCGTGGTGCACGTCCTGCCCCGCCAGCAGCAGGGGCCCCCAGGTCTTCCATTTCCCGGCGCGGGTGTAGGCATCGCCTTCGACGAGCCGGCGGGCCGCGGCGAGCATGAGGGTGAAGGCGAAGTCCGCGGTGGTCTCGGTGAGCACGTCGGGGGTGTTGGTGATGACGACGCGGTGCCGGGTGGCGGCGGGGACGTCGATGTTGTCGAACCCCACGGCCATGTTGCCGACGACGCGGAGGCGGGGGGCCCGGGAGAGCAGCTCCTCATCCACCTTGTCCGTGAGCAGCGTGAGGAGCCCCTCGCAGCCTGCGGCCTCACGCAGCAGCACGTCGCGCGGCGGAGGGACGTCCTCGCGCTCCCACTGCCGGACCTCGGCCACCGCGCGGACGATGGCGAGCGCGGGGTCGGGAAGCACGCGGCAGACGTACACCTGTGGCCTGGCCATAGGGAACCCCTACGACCAGGCAGGAAGCATCTCCTGTAGGGGTCAGTCTGCGGGCAGGAGGTCGGCCAGGGGGACGCCGCCGGGTCGGAGGGTCGCCGGCAGCAGGTTCGTCAGACTGGCATCGCGGGCGGCCTTGAGGACCTGCTCGAGCACGCCGTCGAGGGAGGCTACGCCCTCGACGACCGTCACGCGGACGCCGCTCGTGTCCAGCCCGAGAGGGCGGTCGGCGACGAGCAGCGAGAAGACAGGCCACCCATCGCTCTCGAGACGGCGGCCCTGCTCCTGCAGCCGCATCAGGTCGCCGATGTCCACGGGCTCGTCCTTGGCGCGGAACAGGATCACCGCACCCTGGTAGCAGGCGGCGCCGTCGACATCACCGCCGCCCGTAGGGCGCACGGCCACGGCTTCGACGCCAAGCCGGCGCAGGGCGCTTTCCACCAGCTCGCACATCCAGCGGTTGTCGCTCTGGACCGGGACACGCTCGCCCAGCCGGTAGGCGACGTCGGCCTGCTCGTCCCGGACCCGCCGCCCGCAGTGCGGGCACTCCATGGTCAGCGAGGAGAAGGTCCGCATCTCTTCGGCGTTAGCCGACGAGCCCAGCCAGATCCCTTTCTCGCGGCAGATGACGACGTGCCAGCGCTCGACG
>DASSGA010000205.1:0-27099 GCA_035693805.1 bacterium
CGAGGATACCCTCGTCGTATCATTGATCGACGGCACCCCGTCGGGCATGCAGGCCGTATTCGGGGAGATCGGCGAGCAGGCGCAGGAGCGTGAGGTGCGCCGCCTCGTGGTCTTCGCCCCGCAACTCGATGCGCTTGCGCCGCTCGATGTCCGGGAGTGGCACCCCCACGCCTGGTGTCCGGAGGGCCTCGTCATCGTCCAGAAGAACCTGGCGTCCTAGCGATGGTCCAGCTGCTTTACCTGCACGACTGCTACCTCAAGGCGTTCGACGCCACCGTCCAGAGCGTCCAGGGCCAGGCCGTGGCCCTCGACCGCACGGCCTTCTACGCCGGCGGGGGCGGCCAGCCGGTCGACGTGGGGACGTTGCGCTGGAGCGGCGGCGAATGTCGCGTCACGGACGTGCGCAAGGACGGCGACATCGCGTGGCACACGGTGGATGGTCCGCTGCCTGAACCCGGCACCGCGGTGCACGGCGAGCTGGACTGGGCCCGCCGCTACGCCATCATGCGCCATCACTCCGCCCTCCACGTGCTCGTCGGCGTGGTGTACCGGTCGTTCAACGCGCTCGTCACCGGCGGCGCGATCTATCCCGACCGGGCGCGGATGGACTTCTCGCTGGAGGATCTCAACAAGAACCGCGTGGCGGCGATCGAGGCCGAAGCCAATCGCGTCATCGGCGAGCACCGCCGCGTTCTCGTGCGGTTTCTGCCCCGGGAGGAGTTCGATCGTTCCGACCTGGTGCGCCTCGCCAAGAACCTCGTGCCGCAGGGGATCAGCGAGGTGCGCGTGGTCGAGATCGAGGGCTTCGACGCGCAGGCCGACGGCGGCACGCACGTCGCCAACACGAGCGAGATCGGCCGGCTCGTCGTGACGAAGACGGAGAACAAGGGCAAGGCCAACCGGCGGCTTGAGATCGTCCTGACCGTGGGATAATGGAGACCGGGGGTGGTCCCGATGGCTGAGCTCATCTGCGTGTCCTGCGGACGCCGGGGAAATATGGACGACCCCCTGCCGTGGTACGAAGGAACGGTGCGTGACGTGGTCCTCGAGCCCGACGACGCCGTCGTGGAAGAGGGGGCGTATCTCTGCGGTGACTGCTATCGTCGCAGCGATCCTGAGGACCGTCCCCGCTGGAAGCCGATCGCGCGGCTCTCGGGCTTCATCCGCGAGAAGACCGGCGGTTGAGTGATCCGCAGGACTCGTTCCCTTCGGATGCGAATGTTCTCTTCGCGTTCCGGAGGACCCCCATGCAGTGGACTCCTGCAGCGGACGTGCACGCGCGGCTGCGCGGTATCACGCAGGCCCTCGGGCTCACCTACGTGGACCCCGACCGAGTGCGCTGCGTGCGCGTGGAAGGCTCGCGGGCGAACGCCCTGGCCCGCATCTGGGGGCTCCCGCCCGTGTTCCAGGACGCGCTGCGCCTCCGACCGCACTACGTCATCGAGTTCATGGTCCCCGTGTTCGACGCGTTGCCCCGCGAGGAGCAGGACCGGGTCATTATCCATGAACTCCTGCACATTCCGCGCACCTTCAGCGGCGGCATCCGCCCCGAGCGGTCTCGCTCGCTGACCATCAACCACCGCACCGTGGAGCGCTACTACCGGCAGTACCTCGCAGCGATGAAGCAGGGCCGGTGAGGTCCACCCGGATCTACCTGCTCCGCCACGGAGAGACCACCTGGAACGTCGCGCGGCGCTACCAGGGCGCGCGTGACTCCCCGCTCAGCGGGGCCGGCCGGGAGCAGACGCTCCGCACACGCGAGGCGCTCCGCGCGGCGCCGCTCGGCGCGGTCTACAGCAGTCCCCTCCGCCGTGCGCTCGAAACGGCCGCCGCCATCGCCGAACCGCACAGCCTGCCGGTGCGCGTGCATGGTGGGTTGAGCGAGATCCGGGTCGGGGAATGGGAAGGGCTGACCGTGGCGGAGATCGAGGCCCGCTACGTGGAGGCGGTGCGGCAGTGGTACGAGACGCCGCATCTCGCCCGGATCCCGGGGGGCGAGACGATCGGGGAGCTGCGGGACCGCGCGACGGCCGCCGTGGGGGAAATCCGCCGGCGCCATGAGGGTGAAACGGTGGCGGTGGTCGCCCACGGCGGCGTGAACAAGACCATCCTCCTCACCGTGCTCGGCGCGCCGCTGTCCAGTTACTGGCGTATCCGGCAGCACAATGCCTGCATCAACGTTCTCGACTATGCCGGCGATCGTGCGGTGATGCTCGTCATGAACGAGACGTCCCACCTGACGGCGCACTCAGCCGGAGAGCGCCAGCCGGTCCGCTTCTAACGTCTCGCGGGAAGCGCGTGAACACGAGCGCACCCAGCGCGACCGAGCCGGAGGCGATCAGCGGGACGATCCTCAGGCCCAGGTCGCCGCCGGACGCATACCCGAACCGTTCCAGCACGGCCCCGAGCGTCACCGCCGCCAGGCTCGTCGTTCCATTGAAGATCAAGCCCTGGAGTGCAAAGAACAGGGCCTCACTGCGGTGGCCCGCCCGGGCGCCGTGCTCCTCGGCAATGTCCGCGAGGATGGCGTTGGGCAGCACGAACAACGCCGCGAGCGGCGGACCGGCCAATCCGACGAGCAGATACCCCTGGGCGGCGCGACCGACCGGCAGCGGGAGCCGTCCGATGAACCCGATCAGCGGGACGACCGCGGCCGCCATGAGCATCGCCAGCAGGAGCGCCCGGCGCTTCCCCCCACGCCTCGCCAGAGCGGCGATGAGCGGGAGCGACAGCAGCGTGAGGCCGATCGTCACGGCGAGCACCGTCCCGACCGCTCCGCGGGAAAGCCCCATGAGCACCGTGACGACGAACGCGAGCGAGAGGTTGACCATGCTGAGCCCGAACCACAGCAGGGCGAGGCCGAGCAGGTAGATCCGGAACGGGCGGCTGGCCATCACCGCGCGCGCCGCGGGGCCGAACGCCACCGGCGGTTCCGGCACGTGGCGCTCCCGCACGCTCAGTGCGGCGGTCCACATCGCGAGCATCCCGATCGGGGCCAGCACGAGGCCCATCACCGGGAAGCTGAAGCGGGCCACGAGCGCCGACGAACCGACGAAGGCGGCGGCGGTTCCGGCCAGACTGAAGCCGGCCTGCCACGCCGCGGTCTCGATCCGTCCGGTTCCGCCCGCCGTGATCTCCGGGAGCAGCGCCGTGTATGGGTTCAGCACCACGGTGTAGAGGAAGTAGAAGGCGCCGAGCGTCGTGCCCAGGTACAGGAAGTTGCCCGCCGTCTGCCCCGCGTGCGGCGGCGTCCAGAGCAGCGCGAACGAGAGGGCGAGCAGCGGTGCGCCGGCGAGGATGAAGGGGCGGCGGCGCCCGAAGCGGGAGCGGATCCGGTCGCTGAGGTAGGCGATCGGCGGGTCGGCGAGGGCGTCGACGACGCGGCCCGCGCCCATCGCGATGCCGAGCAGCGAGGCGGCGACACGCGCGGGCAGCCCCTGCCCCGCGGGCGGCGCGTAATAGTAGAAGATCCACAGCAACACAGTCTGCTGCAGCAGGCTCCCGCCGAAGCTGCCGATGCCGTAGAGGATCTGTCTGCTATAATTGCGCCACAATGGACGGCCCCGATGCGCGCACGCGAGTTGTGGGCATCATTGGAGACCCGGTCGCCCACTCCCTTTCCCCGCGGATGCACAACGCGGCCTTCGCCGCGCTCGGGTTGAACTGGGTGTATCTCGCCTTCCGAGTGCGCGCCGGGGACCTGCGCGGCGCCCTGCACGGCCTGGCCGCGCTCGACCTCGCCGGCGTGAACGTGACCATCCCGCACAAGGAAACGGTGCTGCCGCTGCTCGACGAGGTCGATCCGCCCGCCGCGCGCATCGGCGCGGTGAATACCGTGCGCATCGCCGACGGCGGCCTCCGCGGATCCAACACCGACGCCTCCGGTCTTGTGGACGCGCTGGTCCGGGACGGAGGCGCCCGCCTCGCCGGCAGCCGCTGTCTCGTCCTGGGGGCCGGCGGCGGCGGGCGCGCCGCCGCCTTTGCCCTCGCGGAGGCCGGCGCCGCGAAGGTGGTGATTCTCAACCGCACGCCCGATCGCGCCGGGGCGCTGGCGCCGCGGGTCGCCATGAGCGCGCGGGCCTGCGACGTGGGCAGCGGCCCCCTGGACGCCGTCACGGTGGCGCGCGAAGCGGAGGATGCGGATGTGATCGTCCAGGCCACGAGCGCGACGATGTCCGCCGCGATCGGCGGGTCCGGTGGGCGGGCGCCGTGGCTCGCTGCCCTGCGCCACACCCTGCGCGGCGGGATGACGGTGCTGGACATGGTATACACTCCGAGGTGGACCGAGCTACTCGGCGCCGCGCGTGAAGCGGGAGCAACCGTGGTGAGCGGGCTGTCCATGCTCGTGTACCAGGGCGCGCGGGCCTTCGAGCTGTGGACGGGCCGTCCCGCCCCCGTCGAGGTGATGAAGAGGGCCGTGGATGCTGCGATTCCTGACCGCGGGTGAGTCGCACGGGAAGGCCCTGACGGCTGTGCTCGAAGGCCTTCCGGCCGGGCTGCGCCTCAGCGAGGACGACCTCGCCCCCCAGATGCTGCGCCGCCAGCTCGGGTACGGCCGCAGCGTGCGCATGAAGCTCGAGCCGGATCGCGTCGAGATCGTCTCCGGGCTCATGAACGGGGAGACGATCGGCGGCCCGCTCGCCCTGCGCATCGAGAACCGCGACGTGCGGGCCGGGGAACCTCCCCTGACGCGCCCGCGGCCGGGGCACGCGGACCTCGCCGGGGCAATGAAGTATGGGTTCAAAGACGTGCGGCGGGCCCTCGAGCGCGCGAGCGCCCGGGAGACGGCGGCGCGCGTGGCGGTCGGTGCCGTGTGCCGCGTCTTCCTGGCCGAGTTCGGGGTCTCTGTCTTCAGCCATGTGATCGAGGTCGGCGGGATCGCGATCGCTCGACGGCCGGAGGGCTGGGACGGGATCCCCGAGCTCGCCGAGGCCTCGGAACTGCGTTGCGTCGACCCCGAGGCGGAAGCCCGCATGCGCGAAGCGATCGAGCAGGCGAAGAAGGATGGCGATACCCTCGGCGGCGTCTTCGAGGTGGTGGCGCTCGGCGTGCCGCCGGGCCTGGGGAGCTACGTGCACTGGGACCGCAAGCTCGACGGCCGGCTGGCCCAGGCGGTGATGTCCATCCACGCCGTGAAGGGCGTCGAGGTCGGCCCCGGATTCGAGATCGCCCGCACGCCCGGCTCCCGCGCCCACGACGAGATCCTCTACGATCGGGACCGGGGCTTCCATCGCGAGACGAATCGTTCGGGCGGCACCGAGGGCGGCGTCACGACCGGCGCGGCGCTGGTCGTGCGCGGCGCGATGAAGCCGCTCTCCACCCTCATGACGCCCCTGCGCTCGGTGGATCTCCAGTCCAGGGAACCGGTGAAAGGTGCCGTGGTGCGCAGCGACGTGTGTGCCGTGCCGGCGGCGGGCGTGGTCGGCGAGGCGATGGTCGCCGTCGTGCTCGCCGATGCGTTCCTGGAGAAGTTCGGCGGCGACTCCATGCCGGACATCCGTGCCGCGTTCGACGCCTACAGCGCTCGGGTGCGGGAGATGTGAAGAACATCGTCCTCATCGGGTTCATGGGCACGGGCAAGAGCGCGGTGGGGCAGATCCTCGCGCGGCGGCTGGGCTGGACCTTCATCGATATCGACCGTCGGGTCGAGATCAAGGAGCGGGCGACCATCCCGCAGATCTTTGCGCGCCGCGGCGAGGCCCACTTCCGCGAGGTGGAGGCACGGATCATCGCCGATGTCGCCGGGAAGCGCGACGCCGTGATCGCCACCGGCGGGGGCGCCGTGCTGCGGCCGGAGAACATGCGCGCGCTGCGCGACCACGGCTGGGTGGTGTCCCTCACCGCACCTCCCGATCTCCTGCTCAAGCGCCTCACGGACGGCGAGCGGCGGCCGCTGCTGCGCGGGGACGTGCGGAGCAACATCGTCCGGCTGCTCGATCAGCGCCGACCGCTCTACCGCGACGCCGACCTGATGATCGACGTCTCGGTGGCGACCCCGGAACGGGTGGCCGATGCCGTGATGGAATTCCTGGGGCGACGCGCCAGACAGACCATCCCGGTGCGGCTCGACGGCCGGGAGTATCCGGTGCACGTGGGCGAGGGCATCCTGCCCCTGCTCGGGCCCGACCTGGCGGCGATGCGGGCGGGCCGGCGCGTGGCCCTGCTGACGCACCGCGCTATCCTGCGCGCCGCCGGCGCGCTGTTGCCCGTGCTCAAGGTCCACGGCTTCGACGTGACCGTCCTCGAGGTTCCGGCGGGCGAACAGTCGAAGAGCCTCCCCGTTGCCGGCGCGGTCTTCAGCCGCCTGGCGCGGGCCAAGCTGGATCGCCACAGCACGCTCATCGCGTTGGGCGGGGGCGTCATCGGCGATCTAGGCGGCTTCGTCGCCGCCACGTACATGCGCGGCATCCGCCTCGTCCACGTGCCGACCACCCTGCTGGCGATGGTGGACAGCAGCATCGGCGGGAAGACCGGCGTGAACCACGCCGCCGTGAAGAACCTCGTCGGCGCCTTCTTCCAGCCCGCCGCGGTGTTCGCCGACGTGCGCATGCTGCAGACCCTCCCGGATCGCGAGCTGCGCAGCGGCCTGGCCGAGGCGATCAAGACCGGCGTGATCGGCGATGCCGACCTCTTCGAGTTCATCGAGGAGAACCTCGCCGCCGTCCTGCGCCGCGACACCGCCGCGCTCGTGCAGGTCATCACACGCTGCGCCGCGTTCAAGGCGCGCGTGGTGGAAGTGGACGAGGCGGAGCGCGCGGAACGCCAGATCCTGAACTACGGCCACACCATCGGGCACGCGGTGGAGGCGGCGGCCGGTTTCCACCGCCTCACCCACGGCGAGGCCGTGGCCATCGGGATGGCGCTCGAGGCCCGCCTGGCCCAGCGCCTGGGGCTCACCGGGGCGGCCACGGTCGAGCGGCAGAACGCGCTCCTCGCCCGGGCGGGGCTCCCCGTGAAGCTCGGCGCGGTCAGCCGCGCCGCGGTCTGGCGCGCCCTGGCCCTCGACAAGAAAGGGCGAGACGGCGTGCTGCGCTGGCCGATGCTGGTAGGCATCGGTACCGTGCGGCGCGAACAGGAAGTCCCGGACGGACTGCTCGCGGAGGTGCTCGGTGGCCAGGGTGCTCGTCGTGTACGGGCCCAACCTCAACCTGCTCGGTGAGCGCGAGCCGCAGGTCTACGGCCGCGACACCATGGAGGACATCAACGCCCGCCTGCGCGAGGTTGCCGCGGGGGAGGGCGTCGAGCTCGAGGTCTTCCAGTCCAACAGCGAAGGGGCGATCATCGATCGCCTGCAGGCCGCGCGCAAGACCGTCCAGGCCGTCGTGCTCAATGCCGGAGCACTGTCCCACTACAGCTACGCCCTGCGCGACGCCGTAGCGGCGATCCGGATCCCCGTGATCGAAGTGCACATGACCAACGTCGTCGCCCGCGGAGAGTTCCGCGCCACGCTGGCGCTCGCCCCGGCCTGCCGGGGGATGATCTTCGGCTTCGGCGCGAATAGCTTCGTGCTCGGCCTGCGCGCGGCGATCGACCTGCTCCGCAGCGAGGCGCGGTAGCGCCATGCACATCCGGGGGATCCGCGGGGCGACGACCTGCGACGCCGATCAGGAGGAGGCCATCCTCAAGGCCACGGCGGAGCTGCTGCAGCAGATGGCCGACGCGAACGGCGTCGAGTCGGACGAGATCGCCTCGATCATCTTCACCGCCCCCCCCGATCTGACGGCCGCCTTTCCGGCCGAGGCGGCGCGCCGCCTCAACTGGACCCTGGTGCCGCTGCTCTCCGCGACGGAGATGGCCGTGCCCGCGCCGCGGGCGGTGCCGCGGTGCGTGCGCATCCTCATGCTGTGGAACACGCCGCGCTCGCAGGAAGAGATCGTCCACGTCTACCTTCGCGGGGCGACCTCGCTCCGCCCCGACCTCAGGGAGCGCCGGGTTTAGCCGAGCGATGGACGTCACCGTCACCCCCGCCGCGCAGCTGAGGGGGCGCTGCCGTCTCCCCGGAGACAAATCCATCTCGCACCGTGCGGCGATCATCGGCGCGCTGGCCTCGGGTGTCACCACAGTGAGCAACTTCCTCCGGGCGGATGACTGCCTGCGGACGCTGGACTGCCTCCGGGACCTCGGTGTGCGCATCGAGGACGCTCAGGGGCGTGTCGTGATCCACGGAGCCGCAGGCCGGCTGTCTGAGCCGGTCTGCGTACTTGACGCCGGGAACTCCGGGACGACGATGCGGCTGCTGGCCGGGGCGGTCGCCTCCCAGCCGATCGCGCTCGTCATCGATGGGGACGCCTCGCTCCGGCAGCGCCCGATGGACCGCGTCGCGGAGCCGCTGCGGAGGATGGGCGCGCACGTGGGCGTGCGGGAGGGGCGCTATCCCCCCCTGCGCATCATGGGCGCGCGGCTGCGGGGCATCACGTTCGAGATGCCCGTGCCGAGCGCGCAGGTCAAGTCCGCGGTGCTCCTGGCCGGCCTGCTCGCCGAGACCGCGACGGTGGTGATCGAGCCGGTCGCCACGCGCGACCACACGGAGCGCATGCTCATCGAGTTCGGGGTGGATCTGCGCCGGGACGGCGCCCGCCTCGCGCTTACACCGGGCGTGCCGCGTGGACGCGAGGTCGTCGTGCCTGGTGACATCTCCTCGGCGGCGTTCTTCCTGGCCGCGGCCGCGGCGATCCCGGGATCAGCGGTCACGGTCGACGAGGTGGGTGTGAACCCCACCCGGACGGGTGTGCTTGATGTCCTGCGGGAGATGGGCGCCACGCTCGAGGAGGATGGGTCGCGCGCGCACCCGGGGGAGCCGGTGGCGTCGCTGACCGTGCGGGGCCGGCGTCTGCGTGGCGTGACGATCGGTGGCGCGTTGATCCCCCGCGTGATCGACGAGCTCCCGGTGCTGAGCGTCATCGCGGCCGCGGCAGAGGGACGGACCGTGATCCGCGACGCGGCCGAGCTGCGCGTGAAGGAATCCGACCGCATCGGCGCCCTCGCCCGCGGGCTGCGCGCGCTCGGCGCACAGGTGGAGGAACGGCCCGACGGGATGGAGATCCTGGGTGGCCGGCTGCGCGGAGGAACGGTGGACGCCGGCGGGGACCATCGGGTGGCGATGGCCTTCGCCGTGGCCGGATTGCTGGCCGATGGTCCGGTTACGGTGCGCGGGGCCGAGGCGATGGCCATCTCCTTCCCGGGGTTCCTCGACACGCTCGACGCCCTGACGGGACAGACCACCGGAACGGGGGCGGGCGGGCATGCCTGAGGTCGCCAGGGTCGCCCAGGCGCTGCGCGGCGGGATCGGCCGCGTGATCGTGGGGAAGGAGTCGGTCATCGAAATGGCGCTCGCTGCGCTGCTCTGCGAGGGCCATCTCCTCATCGAGGACGTCCCCGGGATCGGGAAGACGATGCTCGCGAAGTCGCTCGCCCGGACGCTGGGCTGCACCTTCCGGCGGCTGCAGTGCACCCCCGACCTGCTGCCCAGCGACATCACCGGGCTGCACTTCTTCAACCAGAAGACGCAGGAGTTCGAGTTCCGCCCCGGGCCGGTTTTCACGAACATCCTGCTGGCCGACGAGATCAACCGGGCCACGCCGCGCACCCAGGCCGCGCTGTTGGAGTGCATGGAGGAGCGGCAGGTCACACTCGAGACCGGGACCGTCCCGCTCGGCCGTCCCTTCATGGTCATCGCGACCCAGAACCCGGTGGAGCTGCAGGGGACGTTTCCGCTGCCGGAGGCCCAGCTCGACCGGTTCCTCATGCAGCTGCCGATCGGCTACCCATCGGCCGCGGACGAGGCGGAGATCCTGCGGCGGTTCCGGACGTACAATCCGCTGGACAGCCTGGACACCGTGACCGGCCCGGACGATCTCCTGCGCATGCAGCACGCGGTGCGCGAGGTGCACGTCAGTCCGGCCGTGGAGGACTACATCGTGGCCATCGTCCGCGCGACCCGTGCGCATCCGGAGGTGGAGCTCGGGGCGAGCCCCCGGGGGAGCCTCGGTCTGTACCGGACCGCCCAGGCCCTGGCCGCGATCCGCGGCCGCGCGCACGTCCTGCCGGACGACGTGAAAGAGCTCGTGCCCTGCGTCCTTCCCCACCGCCTTATCACCACGGCGCAGGCGCGCCTGCGGGAGCGCGGCGCCCGCGAGATCGCGCAGGAGATCCTCAAGGCGGTGCCGGCGCCGGTCGAAGCGGAATAGATGTACACGCAGGGCTGGCTGCTCATCGGCTGGCTGCTCCTGCTCATCGGCCTCATCGCGCGCCACGGCTTCGCCTTTCTCCTGGGGCTCGTCGTTCTGCTCAGCGCCGGCGCCTCGTTCCTCTGGGACCGGTACTGCCTGGCCCGCGTGGAGTACCGCCGTTCGTTCACGCCGCGCCGGGCGTTCTACGGAGAGACCGTCACCTTCACGATGGAAGTCACCAACCGCAAGCCCCTTCCACTCGCCTGGCTGGAGGTCATCGACGAGCTGCCCGTGGAGCTGGAGCTCGTGCGGGGCCGGGTCATCCCCAGCATGCGCCAGCGGCGGCAGCACCTGGTCAACCTCTTCAGCGTCCGGTGGTACGAGCGCGTGCGGCGGCACTTCACCGTCCGCTGCACCGCGCGCGGTTACTTCCCGCTCGGGCCGGCCCGCCTGCGCTCCGGGGATGTCTTCGGCTTCACCGTCCGGGGCGTGGACGTGGAGCGCACCGACCACCTGCTGGTGTATCCGAAAGTCGTGCCCCTGGAGGCGCTCGGGCTCCCCGCGCTGCATCCGCTGGGGGATCTGGCCGCCCGGCGCCACGTGCTCGACGATCCGACCCGCATCATCGGGGCGCGCGGGTACGCGCCGACCGATCCCATCCGCCGCATCCATTGGAAGGCCACCGCCAAAGCGCAGGAGCTGCGCAGCAAGCTCTACGAGCCGACCACGAGCCACCGCTTCGCCATCTTCCTGAACCTCGACACGCTCGGACGCTATGCGGAGTACCGCGGATTCGTGCGCGCGCTGCTCGAGCTGAACATCCTCACTGCGGCCTCGATCGCGAACTGGGCGATTGCCCAGGGCTACCTCATGGGCCTGTACGCGAACGGCTACCTGCCCCACGGGCTGCGCTGGATCCGCATCGCCCCCTCCTCGGGGAGCACGCACCTCGCCGGGATGCTCGAGGCGCTCGCCAAGGTGTTTCCGACCCCGGTGATGCCGGTCGGCGACCTGCTGCAGCTGGAAGCCCCTGCGCTGCCGTGGGGCTCGACGGCGGTGATCGTGACCGGGGTGACCGATGCCGCGCTGGTCGTCGGCGTCGCGCGCGTGCTCGAAGCGGGGCACGCCGCGGTCCTCATCCTGGTCGGGGATGAGGCCGAGCCGATTTCGCTGCCGATTCCCTCCTACCGCGTGACGTCCAATCGTGGATGGCAGGCCCTCGAGGGTCTCGACCTGCATCCGGCGGAGGCGGGCGGATGAGCGCGCTGCTGCGGGGGGGACTGCCGCTCGGCCTGGCGGTGCTCGAGTTCTGCTGGCTGTACCCATGGATGCTGCTCGCGACCGGGGCCTTCTACGGTCCGGTTCCCGTGTCGCTGCTGCCGCCGCTCCCGGCATTCCTCATGCTGGCCGGGGGCTACGTCACGGTGCGCGCCGCCCTCGCCCGGCCCTGGCCGCTGACGACCGTCCGGGCCGTGGTCGTCGGCGCGGGACTCCTGATCGGGCTCGGCGTCGTGAAGGCGACCTACTACCCGGCGGTGCCGGCCTACGATCCCCGGTGGATCGCGGCGCTGCTGCGCGCCGCGCACGACGTGCTGCCGGTCATCCTCCCGCCGGCGATGGGGGCGCTCCTGGCCGCGCTGCTGTGGTGGCGCGGCATCGTGCTCGGCGAGCGGGAGTTCACGCACTTCGAGGTCGAGCGGGGCTTCCGCCGCGGGGTCGCCTGGACCGTCGTCTTTATCATCTTCTTTGTGATCTATGGCGACGCACGCGGATTCTCGGCGACGGGCTCTGCCCCGGGGTATCTGCTCGGCTTCTTCTCCATCGGGTTGTTCCTGCTCGCGGTGACCCGTCTGCTCGCGGTCTGGCAGGAGAGCCAGGCCGATCAGGGCCAGGCCCTCGCGGCGAACCGCCACTGGCTGCTCCTGCTCGTCGGCGTGGTCGGCGTGATCCTTTCCGGCGCGGGATTCATCTCGGGTGTGCTGAACGTCTCCTTCCGCCCGGTCGTGCTGCAGTGGCTGCGGCCGCTCGCGCCGGTCGTGGAGGTCATCTTCCTCGCGCTCTTCGCGGTCGCGCTCGTCATCGCGAAGGCGATCATCTTTGTGCTGTCCCGCGTGCCCTGGCGGCCGGGCGTCCTCGAGCCTCCGCAGACGCTGCGCCAGCCGCTCAGCGTACTGCTGCGGGACCTCCCGCCCCGCGTGGTGAGCGGCGCGCGGTGGGGAATTGTACTCCTGGTTGTGGTGGTGCTCATTGCGCTCATCGCCGTCGCCGTCGTGCGCGCGCGGCGCAAAGCGAGGAAGGCCGATGAGGATGAGCGCGAGTCGGTGTGGGACGCGAAGTCGGTGCTGGCGGGGCTCGGGAGCGCCTGGCGTTCGCTGTGGGGACGCGCGAACCCTGCGCGTGGGCGGGAGATGCCTGAGGCGTCGCGCATTCGGGCGATCTACCGGGAGTTGCTGCGGATCGGCCGCGCACTCGGGATCCCGCGGCGGCCGGCGGAGACGCCCTACGAGTACCGGCCGCGCCTGAGCGGCGCGCTCCCGCAGACCACCGGCGAGATCGCCCAACTCACCGACGCCTATGTGCGCGTTCGCTATTCGCCCCATCACCCCAGCGGCGTCGAGATCGAGGAGGCGCAGACCGCTCTCGAGCGCGTGGAGCGGTCGCTGGCCCAGACGGGTGCTGCGGAGGGAGAGTCCTGAGATGTCCGAGGTAGCGCGATGAAAGTGAACGGTCTGCACAGCATCGTGCTCTACGTGCGCGATCCGGAGCGTTCCGTGAAATTCTACCGCGATGTGCTGGGCCTCGAGCTAACAGGCGTCGACGGCGGGATCACCCTGCTCCGCGCGGGGAACGCGAGGGTCGTGCTGCACCCCGCGGACCGAGAGCGCTGGCCCGATCCGCAGATGCGCATGGACGCCGGCGGCCACACCATCACGTTCGAGGTCGACAACCCCGATGAGTGGCCGTCCCGGCTGACGTCCCGGGGCGTGGCTATCCTTGAAGGACCGCTCGACCAGATGTGGGGGCGTGTCGTCTTCGTGAAGGATCCCGACGGCCGCGTGGTCGGCCTGGCGAGGCCGCGCCGCCGCACGCCTTGACTCCTGTGGTATAATGGCGTTTACACAAAACCGCATACGGCCGATGACCGGGAGAAGTACCCGCTCCAAGGGCTTCGGAGAGAGCCGCGCACCGGTGGAAGCGCGGCAGTCACAGAGCGGCGAATGGGCCCGGAAGGCGCGGACCGAATCCGGAAGGTAGTAGGCTCCGCCGGCGTTCTCCGCCGTGACCACCGGAGAAGGGGATCGGGCACGGGCTCCGTCCCCTGACAAGCGCGGGTCCGTGGGTTGGATCCGAAGCCGGGTGGCACCGCGGGAGATATTCAGCAACCTCTCGCCCCAATTCGTGGGGTGAGAGGTTTTGTGTTTACGCCAGCAGCGACCGGAGGATACGGCATGATCGTCGTCATGGAGTCGCGCGCCACGCGCGAGCAGATCAACGACATCGTCAAGAAGATCCAGGACGCCGGGCTCAGCAGCCACATCTCGGCCGGCGTCGAGCGCACCATCATCGGCGTCGTAGGCGACAGCCACACCAAGGAACTGCTGCGCCAGTCGCTCGAGGCGTCGCCCGCCGTGGAGAAGGTCGTCCTCATCCTCCAGCCGTTCAAGCTCGTCAGCCGCGACTTCCGCCCGCACGACAGCATCATCGACGTCCAGGGGGTGCGGATCGGCGACGGCTCGGTGGTCGTGATGGCCGGCCCGTGCTCCGTCGAGAGCCGCGAGCAGATCGTGCAGACCGCCCACGCCGTGAAGGCGGCCGGGGCGGTGATGCTGCGCGGCGGCGCGTTCAAGCCGCGCACCTCGCCGTACAGCTTCCAGGGTCTCGAGGAGGAGGGGCTGCGCTACCTGGCCGAGGCGCGCGCGGAGACCGGCCTGCCGGTTGTGACCGAGGCGATGGACGTCAGCCAGCTCATGCTCGTAATCAAGTACGCGGACATGGTGCAGATCGGCGCGCGCAACATGCAGAACTACACGCTGCTGCGGGAAGTCGGCCGCGCGAAGTATCCGGTCCTGCTGAAGCGTGGCCCGAGCGCGACGATCCAGGAGTTGCTGCTCGCCGCCGAGTACATCATGAGCGAAGGGAACTACAGCGTCGTTCTCTGTGAGCGGGGCATCCGGGGCTTCGACAACTACACCCGGTACCTGCTCGACCTCTCCGCGGTGCCCGTCCTCAAGCAACTCACCCATCTCCCGGTGATCGTCGACCCGAGCCAGGCCAGCGGCAAATCGAAGTTCGTGCCTCCGCTCTCGAAGGCGGGGGTGGCGGCGGGAGCGGACGGCCTCATCGTCGAGGTCCACCCCGAGCCGGAGAAGGCGCTCAGCGACGGCCCCCAGCAGATCACGCCGGACACGTTCGCCCAGCTCATGGGCGAGCTCACACCCCTGGCCGCGGCGCTCGGCCGAAGGGTGCAGGTCCCGGCCGCCCTGAGGTCGCGATGATCGGGCCGCGCACGGTCGGCATCGTCGGCACGGGGCTCATCGGGACGTCGATGGGGCTCGCCATCCGCCAGCGCCGCGTCGCGGAGCGTGTTGTGGGTGTGGACGTGGACGCCGCGGCGGTCGAGGCGGCGAAGACCCGCGGCGCGCTCGACAAGGGTGGGACGACCTACGACGTCTTGCGTGAAGCGGACCTCGTGGTGGTGGCCGTGCCCCCCGATGCCGTGGTGGACGCGGCCCTGCAGGCGGCGGGCTCGCTGCGCGCGGGTACCGTGCTCACGGACGTGGCCAGCACCAAGGCCGCCATCGTGAGCGCCCTGGAACAGCGCCTGCCGCGCTTGATCCGGTACGTGGGCGGGCATCCGATGGCCGGCTCCGAGCGCAGCGGGCCGCAGGCGGCCGATGCGGCGCTGCTGGTGGGGCGTCCCTTCATCATCACCCCTTCCTCCGCGGGCGACGGCGAGGCCGTGGAGATGGTCGCGGCCCTGGCGCGCGGGATGGGCATGGAGCCGGTCGTGCTGGAGGCGAAGGCGCACGACGAACTGGTGGCCCAGGTCAGCCATGCCCCCTACCTGCTGGCGGTCGCGGCGTTGAACGCGGCCGTGGACGAAGCGCTGCAGATCCAGGGACCGGGCTTCGCGGGATTCGGGAGGCTCGCCGCGAGCCCGGTGGAGATGTGGACGCAGATCTGCGCGGGGAACGCGCAGGCGATCCGGCGGGCGCTGACCCGGCTGCGCGAGGAGCTGGACCGGCTGGACCGGGCGCTCGAGGCGCGGAACGAGCTGGCGCTCCTGTTGATGCAGGCGCAGCGGCGCGCCGGAGGGGATTCGTGATGGCCTGGGTCCTCGACATCGCGCCGAACAAGACGGAGTTCCTGACCCGAACGCGGGCGGGGAACCTCGTGCCGGTGTCGTGCGAGCTGCCGGCCGATCTCGAGACACCGATCTCGGTGTTCCTCAAGCTGCGCGATCAGGGCAACGCGTTCCTCCTCGAGAGCGTCGAGGGCGGGGAGCGCATCGGCCGCTATTCGTTCATCGGCAGCGGCCCGATGATGACCATCACCTCGCGCGGGGATCAGGTCGAACTGCGGCAGGGCGGGCGCCTGGAGACGAAGACCGCAGACGTGCTGGAGGTCGCCCGGGAGGTGCTGGGCCGCCACCGCCTCGTCGCCGATCCGAGCCTGCCGCGCTTCTCCGGCGGAGCGGTGGGCTATTTTGGATATGACCTGGTCCGCTCATGGGAACGTCTGCCGGCCCGGCCGGCAGACGACTTGGGGCTGCCGACGTGCTACCTGGCCGTCGCCGACACCGTCGTCATCTTCGACCACGTGCGGCACACGATGAAGATCGTGGCCAACGCCCTGGTGGACGACGACGGCGGGGTCGCCTACCGGCAGGCGGTGGAGAAGGTCGAGCATCTGTACGAGCGGCTGCGCTCGCCGCTGGTTCCGCCGAACGGGACGGGCCGGGTGCAGCCGATCATGGACACGGACATGCCGGTGGCGGGATTCCTGAGCGCGGTCGAGCGCGCGAAGGAGTACATCCGGGCCGGCGACGTCTTCCAGGCCGTGCTGTCGCGGCGCTTTTCGATGGGCCTCGACGGCGTGGACGGTCTCGACATCTACCGGGCGCTGCGGACGGTGAACCCGTCGCCGTACATGTTCTTCCTGGATTTCGACGGGGTGAAAATCATCGGTTCCTCGCCCGAGCTGCTGGTGCGCCTCGAGGATGGCGTGGTGGAGACGCGCCCCCTCGCCGGGACGCGGCCGCGGGGGGCGACGGAGACCGACGACCTGACGATGGAAGCGCAGTTGCTGGCCGATGAGAAGGAGCGGGCCGAGCACGTGATGCTGGTCGATCTCGGCCGCAACGACCTGGGCCGGGTGTGCGAGTACGGCAGCGTTCGCGTCACCGACCTGATGGGCGTGGAGCGCTTCTCGCACGTCATGCACATCGTCTCCGACGTGCAGGGGCGCCTGCGCCCGGGGCTCGATGCGGTGGACGTGCTGCGGGCCTGCTTCCCCGCCGGCACGGTCACAGGGGCGCCGAAGGTGCGCGCGATGGAGATTATCGACGAGCTGGAGCCCGTGGCACGCGGCCCCTACGCGGGGGCGGTGGGCTACTTCAGCTTTTCGGGGAGCATGGACACGGCGATCACGATCCGCACGATCGTCATGGCCCAGGGCCGCGCCTACATCCAGGCCGGCGCCGGGATCGTCGCGGACTCGGTGCCGGAACGCGAGTACGTGGAGACGGTGAACAAGGCGAAGGCGCTCGTGCGGGCCATCGAGCGCGTCGGTATGTCATTACGAGCCCCGGAGGGGCGCAGCAATCCATGATTCTCGTCATCGATAACTACGACTCCTTCACCTATAACCTCGTGCAGTACCTGGGCGAGATGACCGCGGACCTCCGCGTCTTCCGGAACAACGACCTTGCGGTTTCCGAGGTATCCCGTCTGAATCCCCAGGCCATCGTCATCTCCCCCGGTCCATGCACTCCGAAGGAGGCCGGGGTATCGACGCCCCTGATTCGCGACCTCGCGGGGCGTGTCCCCGTGCTGGGAGTGTGTCTCGGGCACCAGTGCATCGGCGCCGCGTTCGGGGGCACGATCGTCCGCGCGAGGGTGCCGGTGCACGGCAAAGTGTCCGAGGTGCACCACGACGGCCGCACGATCTACCGCGGCCTGCCGAACCCGATCGTGGGGACGCGCTACCACTCGCTGATCATCGACCGCGCCTCGCTGCCGGACATCCTCGAGGTCTCGGCGGAGCTGGCCGACGGTACGATCATGGGCGTCCGCCACCGCGAGGCGTTGATCGAGGGTGTGCAGTTCCATCCGGAGTCGGTGCTGACCGCTCCAGGGAAGCAGCTGCTGCGGAACTTTCTGGTGCTGGCCGGGGTGCCCGAGCTGTCGCTCCGAGGCCCGAACGCCTGAGGGAGGCCGGAATCGTGGAGATCAAGGACGCCATCCGCATCGTCGTCGGCCGCGAGGATCTCACCGAGGCGGAGGCGCACCTCGCGATGGGCCAGGTGATGGACGGCCAGGCCACGCCGGCGCAGATCGCCGCGCTCATCACCGCCCTGCGCATGAAGGGCGAAACGGTGGAGGAGATCGCCGGGTTCGCCCGGGCGATGCGGGAGCGCGCGGCGCGGATCACCCCGAATGCCGAGATCCTCATCGACGTCGTGGGCACGGGCGGCGACCGCCTCAGCACCTTCAACATCTCGACGACCACCGCGTTCGTGGTGGCCGCGGCCGGGGGCTACGTCGCCAAGCACGGGAACCGCGCGGTGTCGCGGCTGTCCGGGGCGGCGGACGTGCTCGAGGCGCTCGGCGTCCAGATTCAAGTTCCTCCGGACGTGGTGCGGGCGGCCATCGAGGACATCGGCATCGGCTTCATGTTCGCGCCGATCTACCACGCGGCGATGAAGTACGCCGTGGGGCCGCGCAAGGAGATCGGCATCCGCACCGTGTTCAACATCCTCGGGCCGCTGACCAACCCGGCCAACGCCGCGTACCTGGTCGTGGGGACGTACGCCCCCGGGCTCACGGAACTCATGGCGCGCGTCCTGGGGGAGATGGGCGCCCGGCGGGCTTTCGTCGTGCACGGCATGGACGGTGTCGACGAGATCTCGACCATCGGGCCGACGCGTGTCTCGGAATTGCGCGCCGGCCAGGTCCACACCACCACCATCACACCCGACGATCTGGGACTGCCCAGGGCCGAGCCGGGACAGATCACCGGTGGGAAGCCCGAGGAGAACGCGGCGATCACGACCGCGGTGCTGAGGGGGGAGCCGGGCCCGCGGCAGGACATCGTGCTCGCCAATGCCGCCGCAGCGCTGATCGCCGCGGAGATCGCCGACGACTGGGCGGACGGCGTCGCCCTCGCCCGGCGGGCGATCGCCTCCGGGGCGGCGTACGAGAAGCTCGAGGCGTTGCGGACCCACATGAGAGCGGCGGTGTCCTGAGTGTCAGCATGATTCTTGAAGAGATCCTGGCGCACAAGCGGGTGGAGGTGGCGCGGCGAGCGTCGGAACGCTCCCCGCGCGACATCGCCGCGGCCGCCGAGGCCGCACCCACGCCGCGCGATTTCGCGGGCGCGCTCGGCGGCCCCGGCCTCGCGGTGATCGCCGAGATCAAAGGCGCCTCGCCCTCGGCCGGAACGATCAAGACGGCGTACGATCCAGTGGAGATCGCCCGAGCCTACGAGGCGGGGGGGGCGGCGGCCCTGTCGGTGCTGACTGACGCGAAGTACTTTCAGGGCTCGTGGGACACGCTGCGTGTGGTGGCGCGGGCGAGCACGCTGCCGGTCCTGTGCAAGGAGTTCATCGTCGATCCATATCAGATCGACGAGGCGCGCGCCGCGGGAGCCGCGGCGGTGCTGTTGATCGCGGCGGTGGTCGAGGGGCGCACCTTGCGCGCACACCTCGCCCACTCGCGCCGGCGCGGGCTGGCGGCGCTCGTCGAGGTGCACACGCCGGACGAGGTGGCCCTCGCCCTGGACGCGGGGGCCGAGGTCATCGGGATCAACAACCGCGATCTGCGCACGCTGGGCGTGGATCTCGGGACGACGGCGCTTCTCAGGCCGCTCATCCCAGCGGGGGTCATTGTGGTCAGCGAGAGCGGGTTCGAACGGCGAGATCAGGTCGAAGCCGTGGCGAGGCTCGGCGTGGACGCGATCCTCGTCGGAACCAGCCTGATGGGCAGTGCGGATCCGGCCGCCAAGCTGAAGGAGCTGAGGATATCATGACAAGGGCCAAGACCGACGTCCAGCCGGCACCGGCGCGCGCATCCGTGCCCGGGAAGAAAGGGCGCCTCCTCACCGGCGATCGCCCGACCGGGAAGCTCCATCTGGGCCACTACGCCGGGACGCTGGCGAACCGGGTGAGGCTGCAGGACGACTACGATGCCTTCTTCCTCGTGGCGGATCTGCATCTGCTCACCACACGCCTGGAGAACCTCGGCGAGATCCGCGACAACATCCGGGAGATCGTCCTCGACTATCTCAGCGTCGGGATCGATCCCCGCCGCTCCACGATCGTCCTGCAGTCGCTCGTGCCGGAGACCGCGGAGCTGCAGCTCATCTTCTCGATGCTGGTGACTGTCCCGCGCCTCCAGCGCGTCCCTACCCTCAAGGACGTGATGCGCGACCTGCACATCCAGCAGCCGTCACTCGGGCTGCTCGCCTATCCCGTGCTTCAGGCCGCGGATATCCTCATCGTCCGGGGAGAGATCGTCCCCGTGGGCCGGGACCAGGCCAGCCACCTGGAGGTCACCCGCGAGATCGCGCGGCGGTTCAACGAGCAGTTCGCCCCGGTCTTCCCTGAGCCGGACACGTTGATTGGCGAAGTCGGCACGCTGCCCGGGACCGACGGCAAGGCGAAGATGAGCAAGTCCCTGGACAACGCCATCTACCTGTCCGACGACAGCTCGACCGTGACGCGGAAAGTGATGAGCATGTACACCGACCCGACGCGGATCCATCCGACCGATCCCGGCCACGTCGAGGGGAACCCGGTCTTCATCTACCATGATGCGTTCAATCCAAACAAGGCCGAGGTCGAGGAGCTCAAGGAGCGATATCGGAAGGGTACGGTGGGCGACGTCGAGGTGAAGCGCAAGCTCACCGCGGCGGTGGACGCCTTCCTCGAGCCGATCCGTTCGCGCCGGGCGAAGTACGGCCCGGGCGACGTGGACGAGATCATCGTCGAGGGGAGCAAGAAGGCGCGCGTCATCGCCCAGGAGACGATCGAACTGGCGCGTGAGGCGATGCGCATGAACTACTTTGGTTAGGATCAAGATCTGCGGGATCATGGACGCGGCCGCGGCCGTCGTCGCCGCGGCTGCGGGAACGGATGCCATAGGACTGGTGTTCGCTCCCAGCCGACGGCAGGTTACCGTGGAGCAGGCACGCCGTATTGCCTTCGCACTCCCGCCATTCGTGACGAAGGTGGGGGTCTTCGTCGACGACGACCTTTCACGCATCCGCGAGATCGCGGACGCGGTACATCTCGACGCGGTGCAGCTGCACGGCAGCGAGTCCCCCGAGTATGCCGCGGCCCTGGCCTTCCCGGTGGTGAAAGCCATCCGCATGCGCGACCGGAGCTCGGTCGAGGCGATGCGGGCGTACCGGGTGTCCGCGTTCCTGCTGGACAGCTTCGAGCCCGATCTGGCGGGCGGGACGGGCAAGGCCTTCAACTGGGACCTCGCCGCGGGGCTGCAGGCCTCCGCGCCGCTCAGCCTCGCCGGCGGGCTGACCACCGAGAACGTGCACGCCGCCCTGCACATCGTTCGCCCGTATGGGGTGGACGTCAGCAGCGGGGTGGAGACGGGCGGCCGCAAGGACCACGGGAAGATCCGGGAGTTCATCGCACACGTGCGCTCGTGGAACGGGGCGCGATGAAAGGGCGCTTCGGGAAGTACGGCGGGCGCTTCGTCCCGGAGACGCTGATCCCCGCGCTGGAGGAGCTCGAGGCGGCCTACGAGCGCGCGTCGGCGGATGAGGTGTTCCAGGCCGAGCTCGATGGCTACCTCCGCCGGTATTGCGGCCGGCCCACGTCCCTGTACCATGCGGAACGCCTCAGCCGTTCGCTTGGGGGGCCGCGCATCTATCTCAAGCGGGAGGACCTCCTGCACACCGGCGCGCACAAGATCAACAACACGATGGGTCAGGTCCTCCTCGCCCGGCGGATGGGCAAGGCGCGGATCATTGCCGAGACCGGCGCCGGCCAGCACGGCGTCGCCACGGCCACCGCCGCGGCGATGTTCGGCCTCGAGTGCGAGGTCTACATGGGCGCCGAGGACATCGTCCGGCAGGAGCTCAACGTCTACCGGATGCGCCTGCTCGGCGCGAAGGTCGTTCCGGTGGAGAGCGGCACCCGGACGCTGAAGGACGCGATCAAAGAGGCGCTGCGGGACTGGGTCACCAACGTGCGCTCCACGTTCTACGTCATCGGCTCCGTGGTCGGGCCTCACCCGTACCCCACGATGGTGCGGGATTTCCAATCCGTGATCGGGCGGGAGGCCCGGGCCCAGATCCTCCAGGAGACCGGCCGCCTGCCGGATGCCCTCGTGGCCTGCGTCGGCGGCGGGAGCAACGCGATGGGCCTCTTCTATCCATTCAAGGACGACGCGTCCGTACGGATGGTCGGGGTCGAAGCGGGGGGCCTCGGGATCCCCACCGAGCATCACGCCGCGACCCTCGTCGCCGGCACGCCCGGGGTCCTGCACGGCGCGTACTCGTACCTGTTGCAGGACGCGGGCGGTCAGATCCGCGGGACACACTCGGTCTCCGCGGGGCTCGACTATCCGGGCGTCGGCCCCGAGCACAGCTTCTTCAAGGACACCGGGCGCGCGGAGTACGCCGCCGTGACCGACGACGAGGCACTCGAGGGATTCCGGATGCTCGCCCGCACCGAGGGCATCATCCCGGCACTCGAGCCGGCGCACGCCGTCGCCTACCTGCGGACGCTCGTGCGAACGATGCGGCGGGATCAGACCGTCATCCTCGGGCTGTCGGGCCGGGGCGACAAAGACGTCCAGCACGTGGCGCGACTGGAGCAGGGATGAGCCGCATCGCGGCCGTCTTCGAGAGCCTGCGCGCCCGCCGCCGGCCGGCGTTTATGCCGTTCGTCGTCGCCGGGGACCCGGATCTGCGCACCACAGCGCGCGTGGTCGAGACGCTCGTGGATGCCGGTGCCGATCTCGTGGAGCTGGGCGTGCCGTTCTCCGATCCCGTCGCCGACGGGCCGACGAACCAGCGCGCGTACCTGAGGGCACTCGCCGGGGGGACGCAGCTGGCACAGGTGCTCGACCTGGTGACCGCCCTCCGCCGGCGTCACAGCGTCCCGATCGTGCTGCTCTCCTACTTCAATCCCATCGTCCAGTTCGGCCAGGCGCGCTTCTGCACGGAGGCGGTGCGCGCGGGGGTGGACGGGGTCGTGGCGCCTGACCTCCCGCCGGACGAGGCTGATGATCTGATCGCCGCGGCCCGGCCGGCTGGGCTCGATACTATCTTCTTGCTCTCGCCCACGAGCACGGACGCCCGCATCCGGCTGGTTGCGCAGCGGTCGACGGGCTTCATCTATTGCGTCTCGCTCACCGGCGTCACGGGCGCGCGGGACCACCTCTCGCCCGATGTCGCCGCGCTGGTCGGGCGCATCCGCACCCACACCGCGCTGCCGGTCTGCGTCGGCTTCGGGGTCTCCACCCCTGAGCAGGCCCAGCACGTCGGCGCCGTCGCGGACGGCGTCATCGTGGGCAGCGCCATCGTCGCTCTGCTCGAACGCTCCGACGGCGTGGTCCGTCTGCGCGAGCTGGCCGGTTCGCTTCGCGCCGCGCTGGACGGGGTGACGGTGGGCGAGGCCGCGCCGTGATCTCGCTGCGGACGCTGTGCTTCCTGCACCGCGGCCGCCAGGTGCTCCTGCTGCACCGCCGGCATGCCCCCAATGCCGGGATGTGGAACGGCATCGGCGGGAAGCTCGAGGCCGGCGAGGATCCCTTCACCGGCTGCGTCCGGGAAGTGAAGGAAGAGACCGGTCTGGCCATCACCGCCCCGCAGCTCCGTGGGTTGCTCGTCATCACGGTGAAGGCCACGGGGGACCTCTGGGTCATCTACGTGTTCGCGGCATTAGCCCCGGAGGGGACCCTCGTCCCCTCGCCCGAAGGTGACCTGCGCTGGGTGGACGCCGCTCAGATCCGCTCCCTGCCCACGCCCGCCGACCTCCCCATCATCCTCCCGCGTATCCTCGATGGCGGGGACATCACCGTGGCGCGGCTCGAGTACGCGACCGAGGATGCCGTCGATCCGCTCAAAGTCGAGATCCTTGGAGCCTGATGTGGACGCCGTCATCATCGCCGATCTCATCATCCTGCTGGTTGTCCTGATCCTTCCCCTGGCCTCGCACCTCGTCGAGCAGAACCTCGAGGCGTTCCTCTTCGTGATGGGCCTGGCCGCGGCCCTGGCCGCACGGGTGCTCGACGGCCACCTCATCCGCGACGCGCTGACGCACCCCATCCCGATCACGCTGGCGGTGTTCATCTCCGGGCTGCTGTTCAAGTGGCTCCGCGGCTACATCAGTGACGGGCTCGTCCGGCTGCGCACCGTGATGCCGATGCGAGTGCTGGTCGCCGTCCTCATCACGGTACTGGCCCTGGTGAGCAGCGTGATCACCGTCATCATCGCCTCGCTCGTGCTGATCGAGCTGATCAGCGCGATGCAGTTCCGCGAGGAGGACGAATCCCGCCTGGTGGTCATCGCCTGCATGGCGATCGGCCTGGGGGCGGCGCTGACGCCGATCGGCGAGCCCTTGTCCACGATCGCCACGGCGAAGCTGGACGAGGACTTCTGGTTCCTGATGCGCCTGCTCGGGCCGTGGGTCATCCCGGGGATCGTCCTGCTCGGCGCCTGGGTCAGCTTCCAGCCGCTGCGCTACAGGGGAGCGGGGCTCGCCCAGGAGGCGGCGGAGGAGACGTACCGCGGCGCGCTGGGCCGGGCCCTGCGCGTGTACCTCTTCGTCATGGCCCTGACCTTGCTGGGTGAGGGGTTCAAGCCGATCATCGACCGGTTCGTGATCCACCTCGACGCGCGGCTGCTGTACTGGATCAACATGGTCTCGGCCATCCTGGACAACGCCACGCTCACGGCGGCCGAGGTCAGCCCGCAGATGACGCACCTGCAGGTCCGGGCCGTCTTGATGGGGCTGCTGATCAGCGGGGGCATGCTCATCCCGGGGAACATCCCCAACATCATCGCCGCGAACAAACTCAAGATCCGCAGCCGGACCTGGGCGCGGGTGGGCATCCCGCTCGGGCTGGTCTTGATGGGGCTCTACTTCGTGGTGCTCTTCCTCACCTAGCAGCGCACGGGTTATCCTAGACCCATGCACGTTGATCACGCCGAGCTGCTGCAGTTCCTGTTGCTCCTCGCCCTGATCATCGCCTCGGCCAAGGCCGGGGGCTGGGCGAGCCTCCGCGCCGCACAGCCGGCGGTTCTGGGGGAGATCGTGGCCGGGGTCGTCCTCGGGCCATCCGTCCTGAACATGCTCGGCTGGCGGGTGTTCCCCGAGGAGCTCGGCGTCGTGGTCGCGCATCTCGCCAACATCGGCGTCATCTTCCTCATGTTTATCGCCGGACTGGAGACCGACCTCGCAAAGATGCGGCGGGTCGGCCGCGTCGCGGGGATCGCGGGCACGGCCGGCGTCTTTGTGCCGCTCCTGCTGGGGGCGGCGGTCGCCCTCCCCTTCGGCTACCCGCTTGCCCAGGCGGTGTTCATCGGCGTGGTGCTCACGGCGACCTCGGTGAGCATCACCGTGCAGACCCTCATCGAGCTCGGGCGCCTCGAGTCCAGAGAAGGGACGACGCTGCTCGCCGCGGCCGTGATCGACGATGTCATCGCCATCATCGTCCTCTCCGTGTTCGTCGCCCTCAACGGCGGCGGAGGAGGCGGCCTTGCCTCCGTGGGCGTCGTCGCCGTCCGGATGGTCGTGTTCTTTGCCCTGGCGATCGTGGGAGGGCTGTGGGTGATCGGTCGAGTGCTGCCCAAGGCCCATGGACTCCCCATCAGCGAGGGCCTGCTCGCGTCGGTGACCGTCCTCATCCTCGTGCTGTCCTGGTCGGCGGAGGCGTTCGGCCGGGTGGCATCGATCACGGGCGCGTACATCGCGGGCGTGCTCGTCGCCCAGGTGGGGTTCCGTGACGAGGTCGAGCGCCGGCTGAAGGCTTTCACCTACGCGATCCTCGTACCGGTCTTCTTCGTGAGCATCGGGCTACAGACCAACGCGCGCCTGCTCGCCGCGGGGGATGTCCCGTTCGCGCTCCTCATCGTGACGGCCGCGGTCGTCGGGAAGATCGCCGGCTGCGGCGGAGGGGCGCTCGCCGGGGGATTCTCCCGGGCGGAATCACTGCGCGTCGGGGTGGGGATGGTCAGCCGTGGAGAAGTCGGCCTGATCATCGCCGGGATCGGCCTCCAGAGCGGCCTGCTCACCGATCGTGGCTTCGCCGTCATGGTCATCATGGTGCTGGCGACCACGCTCCTCACCCCGATTTTGCTCCGGGCCACCTTCCCCAGGCAGCGGCCGGCCCTGACTGAGGCGGAGGCCGTGGAGCAGGTCATGGGGGACGACGCGTGAGCGAAGCCGTCTTCTTCCGGGACATCGCGCTGGTGTTCGTCGCCGCGCTCGCCGGGGGCACGCTCGCCCAGTGGCTGCGCCAGCCCCTGTTCGTCGGCTACATCATCGGCGGGCTGCTGATCAGTCCCTTCACGCCCGGGCCCGCGGTCCAGGACGTCCACACCTTCGAGCTGTTCGCGCAGATCGGCGTCGTGCTGCTGATGTTCAGCATCGGCATCGAGTTCTCACTGGGCGAGGTGACCCGCCTCGGTCCACCGGCCGTGCTGGGCGTCCCGATCACGATGGCCCTCACGATCGTGCTGGCCGTGGGGGCCGGACTGGCTCTTCGCTGGCCCGTGGGGCAGGGGGCCGCGGTCGGCGTGGTCATCTCGGTGGCAAGCACGATGGTCGTCGCTAAGCTCCTGGCCGAGCGCGGGGAGGCCCACGCCCCGCACTCGCGGCTGGCGGTCGGGACGCTGCTCACCGAGGACCTCATCGTGGTGGGTCTCATCGTCCTGCTCCCGGTCCTCGCCGGCGAGACCGCCGACCGGCTGCGCTCGCTCGCCGTAGCGCTGGCGCGGGCCGGGATCGTTCTCATCCCCTTCTTCTATCTCGCCAACCGCCTCGTCCCCGAGATGATGGCGCGTGTTGCCCGGCGGCGCAACACCGAACTCCTCGTCCTGGTCGCGATGGCGATCGGGGTCGGCACGGCGGCGCTCTCCGGAGGGCTCGGGCTGTCGCTTGCGCTGGGGGCCTTCCTCGGCGGCCTCGTCATCAGCGAGTCGGAGTTCACCCACGAGGTCCTCACCCGGGTGCTGCCGATGCGGGACGTTTTCGGCGCCTTGTTCTTCGTGTCGATGGGGACGCTGATCCGCCCGGCGGGGGTCGCGGGCGGCCTTCCGCTGCTGGGTGTGCTGCTCGTGCTGATCATCCCGGGGAAGTTCGCCCTGCGATTCCTCGTGCTGCGCGCCTTCCGCTACCCCTGGCCGACCGCCGCCCTGGTGGGCGTGCACCTCGCTCAGACCGGGGACTTCTCCTTCGTCCTGGCGCAGGTGGCCCGGAGCGCGGGCCTGATCACTGAGGGGGTCTATCAGGCGCTGCTTGCCGCGTCGCTCGTCTCCATCCTCGTCACCGCGGCGCTCTCCGACCTCGGGCACCGCTGGATCGAGGAGCCGCCGCTCCAGGAAGCCTCGGGGCTGGAGCGGCTCAAGGAATCCTCAGGCCGCGTGCTCATCGGCGGTTTCGGGCGGGTCGGAGGGACGATCGGGGAGGCGCTCGAAGCCTTCCACGTCCCGTACACGGTCGTGGATCTTGACTTCGACG
>DASSGA010000206.1:0-7269 GCA_035693805.1 bacterium
TGTCCACAGGCGTGCCGTCCGGCAGCATCGGCATGTCCTCCTCGGGGAGGATCACGGAGATGACACCCTTGTTGCCGTGGCGGCCGGCCATCTTGTCCCCGACGGTGATCTTGCGCTTCTGGGCGACGTACACCCGCACGAGCGTGTTCACGCCCGGCGGCAGCTCGTCGCCGGTCTCGCGGCTGAAGACCTTTACCGAGACGACCTTGCCCTTCTCGCCGTGGGGCACCTTGAGCGAGGTGTCGCGCACCTCGCGCGCCTTCTCGCCGAAGATCGCGCGCAGCAGGCGCTCCTCCGCGGTGAGCTCGGTCTCGCCCTTCGGCGTGACCTTACCCACCAGGATGTCGCCGGCACGCACCTCGGCGCCGATGCGCACGATGCCGCGGTCGTCGAGGTCACGCAGGGCTTCCTCGCCGACGTTGGGGATGTCGCGCGTGATCTCCTCAGGGCCGAGCTTGGTGTCCCGGGCCTCGACCTCGTACTCCTCGATGTGGATCGAGGTGAACAGGTCTTCCCTGACGAGGCGCTCGCTGATCACGATCGCATCCTCGTAATTGTAGCCCTCCCACGGCATGAAGGAGACCAGCACGTTGCGCCCCAGGGCCAGCTCGCCCTGGTCGGTGGAGGGGCCGTCGCCGATGACGTCGCCTTCCTCGACCTCATCCTCGGTGCGCACGAGGGGCGTCTGGTTGATGCACGTCCCCTGGTTGCTGCGCTGGAACTTGATCAGCTTGTAGGTGTCCCTGCCCTTGCCGCTGCTGATGGTGATCTCGTCGCCGGTCACGGCCTCCACGGTGCCGGCCCGCCGCGCCACCACGACGGCGCCGGAATCCACCGCGGCGCGGAGCTCCATTCCCGTGCCGACCAGCGGGGCCTCGTTTGCCAGCAGGGGCACGGCCTGGCGCTGCATGTTCGAGCCCATCAGGGCGCGGTTGGCGTCATCATGCTCGAGGAACGGGATGAGAGCCGTGGCCACCGAGACGGTCTGTTTCGGCGAGACGTCCATGAAGTCGACCTTGTCGGGGGCGACGAGGACGATGTCCTTGCCGTGGCGCGCCGAGACACGGGACTCTGTCAGGTTCCCCCGCTCATCCGTCTTGGCGTTCGCCTGGGCGATGGTGTAGTTGTCTTCCCGGTCGGCCGTCAGGTACTCCACGCGCTTGGTGACCGTTCCGTCCCGGACGATCCGGTAGGGCGTCTCGATGAAGCCCAGGTCGTTCACGCGCGCGTAGGTGGCGAGGGACGAGATGAGGCCGATGTTGGGGCCCTCCGGCGTCTCGATCGGACACATCCGGCCGTAGTGGCTGGTGTGCACGTCGCGGACCTCGAAGCCGGCGCGCTCCCGCGAGAGCCCCCCGGGACCGAGGGCGGACAGGCGCCGCTTGTGGGTCAGCTCCGCCAGCGGGTTGGTCTGGTCCATGAACTGGCTGAGCTGGCTCGAGCCGAAGAACTCCTTGATCGCCGCGACCACCGGGCGGATGTTGATCAGCACCTGCGGGGTGATCTGCCCGGTTTCCTGGATCGTCATGCGCTCGCGAATCACGCGCTCCATGCGCAGCATGCCGATCCGGAACTGGTTCTGCAGGAGCTCGCCGACCGAGCGCACGCGGCGGTTGCCGAGGTGGTCGATGTCGTCCACGGTGAAGGTCTCGTCTTCGTTGAACAGGCCGACGAGGTAGCGCACGACCTCGACGATGTCGTCGCGGACCTGCTGCCCGTGGCGGATGCCCTCTCCGGCGAGGACGTACAGCACTTCCTTGGTGGAGGGGGCCACGCCGAGCACGACGCGCGTGCCGCGGTCGATCTTCTTCACCTCGACCAGCTCGCCGTCCACCTTGGCCATGACGCGGGAGAACTGCCCGGTGAACTCGCGGCCGTCCCGGAGGCTCAGCGTGAACTCCTTCTTGTCCTTGTGGGCCTTGACGTCCTCGAACTCGCCGCCTGTCGTCTGGACGAGCGTGCGGAACTCGAGCGGCACGTCGAGGCCGAGCTTGCGGTTCAGCTTGTATCGGCCGACCTTGCCCAAATCGTAGCGCCGCGGGTCGAAGAACAGCGTCTGCAGCAACTGCCGCGCGCTGTCCACCGTGGGCGGGTCGCCGGGGCGGAGGCGGCGGTAGATCTCGATGAGGGCTTCCTCGACCGCTTTCTGCCCGCTGCGCTCCTTGACCGGGTCCTTGGCCAGGGTCGCCTGGATGGCCTTGTCCTGATCGTAGAGCTTGAGGATCTTCTCGTCGCTGTCGTGCCCCAGGGCGCGCAGCAGGACCGTCACCGGGAGCTTCCGGGTGCGGTCGATGCGCGTGGAGATAACGCCGTTGTTGTCCGCCTCGAGCTCCAGCCAGGCACCGCGGTGCGGGATGACCGTGGCCGTCGGCATGAGGCGTCCCGAGGTGTCGGGGGTGTGGCTGTAGTAGACGCCGGGGGAGCGCACGAGCTGGCTGACGACCACGCGCTCGGCCCCATTGATGATGAAGGTGCCCCGCCGCGTCATCAGCGGCAGGTCGCCCATGAAGACTTCCTGCTCCTTGATCTCGCCCGTTTCCTTGATGAGGAGGCGGACCTTGACCTTCAGGGCGGCGCTGTAATTGTAGTCGCGGTCGCGGCACTCTTCCTCGGTGTACTTCAGCCGCTCCAGGCGGTAGCCGCCGAAGTCCAGGACCGGCTCGTCGTCAAAGATGGTCGGCGGTTCGGGCCGCTTGCCGCGGCCTTCCACGGCGAAGTGGAGCTCGAGGTTCCCCGTGAAGTCCTGGATCGGAGAGACCTCTTCGAAGACTTCGCGGATCCCTTCGCGCAGGAACCACTCGTAGGACCGGCGCTGCACCTCGATGAGATCGGGGACGTCGAGGATCTCAGAGATCTTGGCAGAACTGACCCGGGAGCGTCGCCCCCGCGTCACGAGTTGCCCGTTGACCGGGAGACGGGACTTGGCCCCTGCCGCACGTCCAAGCGTCCGTCGGCTGCGCGTCTTCACGGGATGTCCTTCACCTCCAGCGAGAATTCAGGCGGGAAAAACAACGAAAGCAAGGCCGCTCCGCCTCGCTTCCGAGTTGTCGGATGCGCACTCGTCAAACCAGCGCCCTGACCCAGAATGCCGTAAAGAGTATATTAGCGGCCCTGGGTCAGGGCGTCAAGCCCTGCAGGAATCAGCCTACTTGACCTCGACGGTCGCGCCCTCGGCTTCGAGCTTGGTCTTGATCTGCTCGGCCTCCTGCTTGCTCACCTTCTCCTTGACGGGCTTCGGAGCGCCGTCGACGAGGTCCTTGGCTTCCTTCAGGCCGAGGCCGGTCAGCTCGCGGACGACCTTGATGACCTGGATCTTCTTCTCGCCGATACTCTTCAGCACGGCGTCGAACTCCGTCTGCTCCTCAGCCGCCGCCGCGCCCGCCCCAGCCCCACCGGCCATCGGGCCTGCCGCCACCGCCATCGGCGCCGCCGCGCTCACGCCAAACTTGTCCTCGAGCGTCTTTACGAGGTCGGCCAGCTCCAGCACGGTGAGGCTGCCGATGGCCTCTACGATCTCGTCCTTCCCCAGCTTCGTTGCCACGGATCTTCCTCCTTAGGGGATGTGGTGCGCGCTTGCCTGCTACGCGGCTTCCTTCTGCTTTTGGATCTGACTCAAGGCATAGACCAGGTTCCGCGGGAGCCCGGTGAGCACGCCGGCCAGGCCGTACAGCGGAGCCTGGAGCGCGCCCAGCGTAATCGCCCGCAACTGCGGCTTGGAGGGCATCTCCGCCAGGACCTTCACCTGATCGGCGGAGACCACGCGGCCCTCCACGTACGCGCCCTTCACCTCGAGCTTGCGCATCTGCCGGATGTAGTCCTGGATGACGCGCGCCGGGGCGATCGGATCCGCCGCGCTCACCGCCACCGCGGTCGGCCCCTCGAGGTAAGGCTCGAGGCCCTTGATGCCGAGGTCCTCGGCGGCGCGGGCGAGCAGGGTGTTCTTCACGACCTTGTACTGCGTCCCGGATTCGCGCAGCTTGGCCCGCAGCTGGGCGATCTCGCCGACGTTCAACCCCCGGTAGTCCGTGAGGATCGCCACCACGGCGGTGCGCAGCCATGTCCGGATGGTCTCGACCTGCTGGACCTTCTCCGGCCGCGCCTCCGTGCGCTCGCGGTGCTCGTGCTCATGCTGCTGCGTCTGTGCGTCCATCGTGCCGCGTCGCTCCTTGACCGAAGAACCGTGACCGACAAAGAACATGGGCCCGCCGATCGACAGGCCCACTGGGTTCCGTGAGCACCTCGGCAGGCGACCGGCGTCGGTGTTTGAGGTCCGCAAGGACCACCTGCTGTCTACGGCGCAGCGTATGCGATTGGTCGGGCCGAGCGGAGCCTAGTGTAGCACTAGGTCGCGACCGCCGTCAACGCCTCGGCCTTCGCCGGATCGACCTTCACCCCCGGCCCCATCGTGCTCGAGATCGTGATGGACCGGATGTATTGCCCCTTCGCCGAGGCCGGTTTCGAGCGCATGATGCCGTCCATCAGGGCGATGAAGTTCGCCAGCAGCTGCTCCTCGGTAAACGAGGCCTTGCCGACCGGCACGTGGATGATGGCCGCCTTCTCCGTGCGGTACTCGATCTTGCCGGCCTTGATCTCCTTGACCGCCTTGCTGAGGTCGAAGGTGACCGTTCCGGCCTTGGGGTTGGGCATCAGCCCGCGCGGACCAAGGACGCGGCCCAACCGGCCGACCGTCCCCATGAGATCGGGCGTGGCCACCGCGACGTCGAAGTCGAGCCAGCCGCCGTTGATCTTCTCGATGTACTCGTCGGCGCCCACGTAGTCCGCCCCGGCTGCCTCCGCTTCCTTCACCTTCTCGCCCTTGGCGAACACGAGGACGCGCACCGTCTTCCCGGTGCCCGCGGGCAGCGCCACTGTGCCGCGGACCTGCTGGTCGGCCTGCTTCGGATCGATGCCGAGGCGGATCGCCACGTCCACCGTTTCGTTGAACTTCGCCTTTGCCGACGCCTTGACGAGGCGAATCGCCTCGCGGGGATCATACATGGTGGTCCCGTCGATGCTCTTCGCGGCCTCGGTGTACCGCTTCCCGTGATCGCGCATCTCCCACCCTCCTCCTACACGACCTGGATGCCCATCGAGCGCGCCGTGCCCTCGACCATGCGCACCGCGGCGTCGATGTCGCTCGCATTGAGATCCTTCAGCTTCTGCTGGGCGATCTGGCGCACCTGATCCTTCGTGACCTTGCCGACCTTGGTCTTATTGGGCTCGCCCGACCCTTTCTCCAGCCCCGCGGCCTGCCGCAGGAGCACCGACGCCGGGGGGGTCTTCGTCACGAACGTGAAGGTGCGGTCGGCGTAGACCGTGATCTCCACGGGGACGATCGTCCCGACCTGCGCGGCGGTGCGCTCGTTGTAGGTCTTGCAGAACTCCATGATGTTCACGCCGTGCTGGCCGAGCGCCGGTCCCACCGGCGGCGCCGGCGTGGCCTTGCCCGCGGGGATCTGCAGTTTGACGACGGCGATGATCTTCTTGGCCATGGGCTACACCTTCTCGACGTCTCCGAAGTTCAGCTCCACCGGCGTGGCCCGGCCGAAGATGGACACGAGCACGCGGACTTTCTCTTTCTCCAGCATCACCTCGTCCACGACGCCGGTGAAGTCGGCGAACGGGCCGGTGGTGATGCGCACGGTGGACCCCTTCTGGAACGTGATGCGGTACTTGGGCGTCTCGTCCCGAAGCTGCTTGAGCAGCTGGCGCACCTCAGCGTCCTCAAGCGGCACCGGGCGCGCCCCGGAACCGACGAAACCGGTCACGCCGGGGGTGTTGCGGACGACGTACCACGAGTCGTCGTCCATGACCATCTCCACGAGGACGTAGCCCGGGTAGATCTTGCGGTCGACCTCCCGGCGCTTGCCCCCCTTGATCTCCTTCTCTTTCTCGGTGGGGACGAGGACCTGGGTGATCTTCTCGCCGCCCTGCGACCGCATCGACTGCATCCGCCGCTCGAGGTTGGACTTCACCTTGTTTTCATAGCCCGAGTAAGTGTGGATGACGAACCACTTGATCCGCGGATCCTTGGGACCTTCCCCGGCGGGGGCCTCGGCCTCGGGTGCTTCGACCGCGGCCTCATCCTGGACCGCGGCCTCGGCGGCCTCCGGCGCGGGGGCCGCCGGCGTGTCGTCCCCGAAGACCTCTCTGATCAGGTTGTCCTTGATGTCTTCTGCCATGGGCGTCGGCGGGGAGGCGTCAGCGGGCCAGGACCCGCTGGAACAGCCAGCTGAAGAGCAGGTCCCACAGACCGAGATAGAGCGCCATCGCCAGCAGCACGACGACGACGACGATGGTCATCGCGATCAGCTCCTGGCGGCTGGGCCAGTCCACCTTCGCCAGCTCCACCCGGACCTCGCGGAAGTAGCGGGTGATGCGCTCGATGATCGAGGGTCCCTGCCGGGCCGGGACGGTGCGGGCGACCGGACGGTCAGCTTTGATGTCGGTGAGACGGGCCACGAAAACCCCCAGAAATAAAAAAAGACTTTACGGCCACACCCGATTATAGGTGCCTCGTCCCTACCTGTCAACGAACGTGTGGGAACCCGGCGGTCAGATCGCCAGCGCCCGCGACAGTTGTGCCAAAAAGACGAGCAGGTGCGCCAGAGAAAACAGGATGAGGATGACGGCGACGCCCCATTCGAACGGCAGCCGGCCATACCAGGGCAACTGGAACGGAGCCCCGTAGACCTGCACGATCGCCCCCCGGGCCAGGGTGGGCTCGCGCTGGAATGTCCGGACCCCGGGGTTGAGCAGCCGCTCCAGCTCGTTGGCGCTGAAGAGCCAGTAGCGGTAGTAGGACCGCGAACGGGCCATCATGATGGCCCAGACCCCGGTGCCGAGCAGGGCGATCAGGCTGAGGAGCATCGCCGCCACGCGGGCCACGTCGCTCACCCTGACCAACAGCAGCGGGTAGCCGGCGACCGCGAGCAGGAGCGCATTGAAGAAGATGGACCCGGAGAGCACCTGCCATCCCATTTGGCTCTCATGGGCCGCCATCTGCACCGCGTTCCGGTACCCGACCCTCAGATCATCAAGCCCGCGCTCGGCCGTTTCCATCTGTGCCCTCCGTTGGCCCCGTTGTCGCCCGTATGAAACATGCCCGGGTCCTCTGCGTCTAGGCGCCCGAGGGTTTAGGAGGATCGGCGTGGATGGCTGGGCGTTCGCGTGCGCGTAGGCGTCTTCCGACGTGCGTCGGCCCAGCCGACGCCGGAGCCCGTCGCCGCGCGCAGGCGGTCGGCCAGTTGGGCCTCGTGGTATTGGATG
>DASSGA010000207.1:0-4531 GCA_035693805.1 bacterium
CATCAGTGAGCAGCTCCGGAGCGACCAGCGCCACTGGATCGTAAAACGGACCGGGCAAACCAAGATCTCGATCGGGGGTCAGGCGGTAGTCTTCAGCAGGCTGCGCCGCGGCGACAGTGTCCGGGTCGAGGGGCGGCTGACCGGAAGCCGGGAAATCCTTGCCGAGCAGGTCCGGGTCACGAGCCGCGGAGCAAGTAGCAAGCCGACCGTGGTCCTTCGCAAGCCCGACCCCTCCGTGCCCATTGATATTCCTTCTCTGAGCGACGTGTTGCGGATTACGGCGCCACCGGAAATCATTCGGCCGGTGAATGGTGCCCGCGTCGATGCTGAGTTTACGATCGTCGGCCGAACGGCGCCGAGGGCTGAAGTGCAAATTGAGGTGGCCCCGCGCTATCTCGTGTTTGACCTGCCCGGCGCCAGCGCGACCGTAACTGCAGACAGCAAGGGGGTGTTCGCGCACAGCGTGCAGCCACTCGTACGGGTGGCCGGTGCCGCCTACCGGATCACTGTGAAAGCCAGGCTGCTGGGGCTGGGGTCTCCAAGCGCGTCAATCACCGTATACCAGCGCTGATGGTGGGCGGTACAGGATTTGAACCTGTGACCTCATGCGTGTGAAGCATGCGCTCTAACCACTGAGCTAACCGCCCGGATACCGCCATTATAGGCTCGCCCCCGAGGAGGGTCAACCAACTCCCCAGAATACCCGATAGCGGATGGACCCCTGGAAGTTTTGCGACATCACACGCCGCGACGACCTCTACTGCAATCCCCTCAGCACGGCCAGGTTCGAGGAGCGCATCGAGGTGCTCGTGCACCTGGCCGCCGCGCGGTAACGGATGGCCGTCCCCGAGCTCTCCCGGCTCGCCGCAACCATCATCGCCTGCCGTCTGTGTCCACGTCTGGTACGGTACCGCGAGCGGGTCGCGCGTGAGAAGAAGCGCGAGTTCGCGGGATGGACCTACTGGGGGCGTCCCGTCCCGGGCCTGGGCGATCCCGACGCCGAAGTGCTGATCGTCGGCCTCGCGCCGGCGGCCCACGGGGCGAATCGCACGGGCCGGATGTTCACCGGCGATGGTTCGGGACAGTGGCTCATCCGATCGCTGCACCGGGCGGGCTTTGCTTCCCAGCCGGTCTCGGAACACCGCGACGACGGCCTGCGGCTCCACGGCGCCTTCATCACAGCCACCGTGCGCTGTGCGCCGCCCGACAACGCACCGCTGCCGTCGGAGATGGCGCACTGCGCCCGCTATCTGCGACGCGAACTCGACCTGCTCCCCGGGATCCGCGTCGTCGTCGCCCTTGGCCACGTCGCGTACAGACAAATCATCGCCCTCGCCGCCGAACGCGGCTTCGAGATCCCGCGACCGCGTCCCCGGTTTGCGCATGGGACATTATTCGCGCTCCGCTCCGAGACGGGACGACGGATGCAGATCATCGCGTCGTATCATCCCAGCCGGCAGAATACGCAGACCGGCCGGCTCACGGAGCCGATGCTGGACGCGATCTTCACGACGGCACGAAGGGCGCTCCGGACGTCCCCTGGTGGCTAGACGCCACCGGGTCGTCCTCGCTGTGGCGGTCCTCGGCGCGACCGCGCTCCGCCTCTGGCTGGCCGCCGCACTCCCGGTCGTGGATGACGAGGCCTACTACTGGGCGTGGGTCCAGCACCTGGCGGCCGGGTATCCCGACCACCCGCCCGCGATCGCGTGGCTGATCAGCCCGACGACGGCCCTGCTCGGAGACACGCCGCTGGGGGTGCGGGTGAGCGCGGTCGTCCTGTCCGCGGGCGTCTCGCTCGTGCTGTTCGACCTGGGACGGATGATGTTCAACCCGATGGCCGGAGCGATCGCGGCGATCGGCTATCAGCTCATCCCCGCCTTCACGGTGGGGAGCATCTTCGCCTTCCCCGACGCCCCCTTTGCGTTCTTCTGGGCGCTCGCGCTGTGGGCGCTGTGGCGCGCCCGAACGCACGCGCGCGGCTGGGACTGGTACCTTGCGGGCCTGGCGGCGGGCCTGGCGGCCGCGAGCAAACTCAACGCGGCGTTCCTCGCGATCTCGATGGTGGGGTTTCTCCTGTGGACTCCCTCGGAGCGCCCGTGGCGACGGCTGGCGGAGCCGTATCGTGCCGCAGCGATCGCTCTGCTGGTGTTCCTTCCGTTCATCGCGTGGAACGCGGCCCACGACTGGATGACGTTCCAGCGCCTCCACGACCCTGCCGTCTGGGTGGACACGGGGGTCCCCGCGCTGAATGCCGCCGCCTTCATCGCGGCACAGCTCGCCTACTACGGACCTCTGACCGCACCGCTGCTGATCGCGGCGCTGGCCGCGCTCGGAACCGACGCCCGCCGCCGTGACACCCGCTCGATGTTCCTCCTCTGGAGCGCACTGCCCATCCTGGCGTTGACCTGGCTCGCCAGCTTCGATGGCATCCCAAAACCCCACTGGCACGCGCCCGGGTTCCTCATGGGTCTCATCGCTGCGGGCGCGGCGTGGGATCGCATCCGGACGCGCCGGTCGTGGCAGGTGGCCGTAGGCGCGGCGGTGGCCCTCAACCTCGCGGTCGTTGGCGTCCTGGTCGCGCTGCCCTTCCGGCCGGATTTCGCGGGCGCAGGACAGATCTGGGGATGGGATCAGGTGGCCGCGCGGACCGAACCGCTCTTTCAGGCTACGCCGGCCTCGCCCGGACGCTTCATCATGATGGCCCGCTACCAGACGGCGGGGCAGATGGAATTTCACCTGCGCCCTAAGCATCTTGTGGCCACACCGTTTGGGGGAGACGCGTATGCCCTATGGGTTCCCCACCAGGCCGTGATCAACTGGAACGCCCTGTACATCAACGATTCGTCCGCAGGACCCGGCGCGCCGCTCGACCGGATGTTCCAGCGGGTCGACCGGTTGCCCGACATCGAGGTGGTACGGTATGGACGCGTGATTCGGCGCTTCGCCGTCTACCGCGGCCTTGGCTTTCGGGGCATGCCCATCCCAACGGTGCGGGCACGGTGATCGTTAGGCCTGACCCGCCATCCCGCCCAGACACCCACGACCCCGTACAGCAGGTGCAGCACGGTGTCGAAGCGGCTCAGCTCGTAGGTGAACAGGCCGAAGAGGTCCGGGGAGACGAACGCGACGAGCCCCAGGACGAGGAAGAGGAAGGCGATAAGCCTCGTCCAGGTCACGGTTTGCCCATCGCTCCCGTGTGACCCGGCCCACACCAGGACCCCGCCCGCGACGACATGGAGGAGATCCTCCACCGTTTCCGAGTTCAGCGCGAGGACCCGGATCCCGGCGAAGAGCCCGACGATGCCCAGCGCCACGAGGAGGGCCCCGCCCCACATCGCGTAGGCCCGCGCCGACATCAGGCCGGCTTCCGCCGCACGCCGAGCAGCAGGTTCTCCTTGCGCAGCGTCACGTTCGCGAGCTCCCCCGCCAGCCCGTCCGCGCGCTCCGCCACCCAGGTGCACTGCGCGCCGGGGTGGATGCGCTTGGGCGCACCCGCCCCATACGGCGCGTCGAGCGGCGCCGTTTCGGGATGGAGCACCACGCGGTCGAAGATGTCCAGGGCCGCCTTGAGCAGTCGCGCGGCTTCTCGCGCCGCAGCGTGGGCGCGCTGGATGTCATCCATCGGCGTCCCCGGATCCACCGACCGCATCCACGTGATCTCTTCGTCCCATTTGGCCGCAACGGAGGTGATGGCGCTGAGGGTCTCACGCATCGCCTGGGCCGTCTCGAGGAGGTGTTCGTCGACGCGGTGTGCGACCCCGAACTGCGGATGGTACCGCAGTTCCCCCGCATAGCGGCGGAACACGGTGGCCGTGGCCTGAAGGGCGCGGCCGAGCCGCAGGGCTTCCACGTGTGCAGCGCGCCATCGTGACAGATCGTCGGCTTTCGGAGCGACCATGGTTCGTTGACCCACCTGTCTCCCTGATGATACAGTGTTTGCGTCCGCGGCCCCCATCGTCTAGGTCGGCCCAGGACACCGGTCTTTCAAGCCGGTAACGCGGGTTCGAATCCCGCTGGGGGCACCAGCCTCGCGTGGCTTACCACCCAATCTCGGGAGCGATGGCCAGAAGCCTCGCCCATGAATCCGCTTCCTCCGCCTCCAAACGTTCAATCTCCACCCGAATCCTATTCAGAGCACTGTCTTCTTCCCGTCGTTGCTGGTCGAAACATTCACTCAATGCGGCCATGCGTCCTGACAGAGAGAACCCCCTCACAGCTTGAGCGACAAACTGCTGCCTTTCGGTACAGTAATCGAACATGACCCGACTCACCGCAATCACCCTGGCAGAGACGCGTGCTGACCGCAGAGTCTGCTGTGTCATAAGCCATCGAAGCGCTGATTCGCGCGTCGCCGCACTTCTTAAGTGCAATGCGGCCCGCTTGGCCTCTGCATCGATCCTGGTGTTTCGATCCTGCCAAGCATGCAGTTCTTCTGGAGTAGGGACTTCGCCCCTCAACCCTATACGGCTGTAGAATTCCACGGCGTCGAATGTGTTTCCGCGCACCTGTTCTGCCTGATCAGCAAACGCCT
>DASSGA010000208.1:0-23796 GCA_035693805.1 bacterium
TCATCGCGGTCATCAACGCCACCGCGCTCGTCTGCCTGCTTCTCGGCTGGCGGGCGATCCGCGCGAACGAGGTGCCCGTGCACCGCCGGTACATGCTCGCCGCCGCCGCGCTGATCTCGGTCTTCCTCGTGCTCTACGTGACGCGCGTGGCACTCGGGGGGACGAAGGCCTTCACCGGCCCGGCGGCGCTGCGCGTGTACATGTACCTGCCCATGCTCGCGGTGCACATCCTGCTGTCGATCCTGTCCGTGCCCCTGGTGATCTACAATGTGCTCGTCGGACTCACACGGGATCCCGCCGCGGTCCGCCTCACCGCCCATCCGCGTGTCGGCCGGGCCGCGGTTGCGCTGTGGTCGCTCAGCCTGCTGCTCGGCCTCGGGGTCTACCTGCTGCTGAACCTTCTCTCCTAGACGGGCGTGCGTGTCGAGGCGACGTGCGCGTCAGAGCGGGGTTCGCCCGACACGTGCTCACGGAGGGTGACGCTCACGCCGAGGCGGCGCATGTCATCGATGAAGCGGTCCGGCTGGACGGCGTGCGCCTGCAGCCACAGGCCCGGGCGGCGGATCGAGCCGTCGAGGAATTGGAGCAGGCACGCGGCGACCGGGATCGCGGTGAACGCGTAGGCGTCGTCGTGAGCAAGATCGACCTCAACGGTGGCATCCCGTCCGCCACGTTCCCCGACCGCTCGCAGCTGCACCGCCGTTCCATACGGAGGCCGTGAGAATGCGCGCAGTCCCCAGGCCCCCATCGCGCCGAGGGCGCCAAGGGCGCGCGGAGACCGCATCCTCAGTGCCGCCGCGGCCAGCGGGAAGACGATCCAGTCGACGAACCAGTTGAAGCCGCTGACGAAGAATCCCGCCTCCGTGATGGACGGATACCGCTCCGGGATGCCCCGCAACTCCTCCAGGAACATGGGGGCGCACCATCGCCTGCCCAGTCCTCCGAAGTCCATACGCCGGTAGTCCGCCGCGCGGTACAGGTTCGCCCGCGTCCACCGTCCATCCCGGTAGAGCACCGCCTCGAAATCGTTCAGCTCGTCCAGAAATTCTTCGATGGTGGCCGGAGCGATGTCCACCGCCGAAAAATCGTGCCGGATGACGCTGCCGATCTCCACGCGCCGCAGGTGATCGAAGCGGGGAGCCACGGAGCGGACGAGCGCCGCCGGCAGTCCGGGGTGGAATCCTCCGTCGGTGATGAAGCAACGCCCGTGGATCCTGATGGGCTCGGCGAAGGCCTGCAGCGCGGCGAGCTTCCGTCGCGAGTACTGCACGTCCAGGTAGTCACTCCCCGTCTCGAGCGCGGCCTGCGCGACCTCCGCTACATATCTGGTCGTGCTCGAGGCCACGACGACGATGTCGGCCCCCGCGAACACCCGCCTCAGGCTCCCACCATCGGCCGCGTCGGCGCAGACGACACTGACCCGGCCGCGGCCCGCATCGCCGAGATCCGCCGCCGCTGACTCGAGGGTCCGCACGGTCCGCCCCGCCAGCACGAGGTGAGCTGCTGTTTCTCGCAGGAGCAGGGGGGCAAGCGCGCGCCCGACACCACCCGATCCACCCAGGATCACGATCGTCACCATGGTTCCAGGGCTATCCTGCAACGTGCATAGCGGTTGGACCATCGGGCAGGGGACCGATGATCGCGCGCCTTGACAACCCCATTCCGAACAGTGGTACAGTGAGGTGGATAGCGAACATTTGTTCGTTATCTAACGCGCACCCTGCCGGAGGGTTGCCAGTGCTTGCCGAGCGCGCCCCCCTTCCCGACATCGTCACCGGACCCGCCGTCTTCGCAGGTGAGGATGCCTGCCTGACCGTGGCCCTGCTGATGGGGCTGCGAGGAGTCCGGGCGGGTCGTCCGCTGCTGATCGTGGATGGCGCGAATGCCTTCGATCCTTTCCTCATCTCCGACCTCGCCCGCAAGTCGGGGATGGCTCCGCAGACCTTACTCGACCAGATCCGCATCTCGCGCGTCTTCACCTGTCATCAGCTGGAAGCGCTGCTGCGGGGGCGCCTCGCGGACGCGGTCCGGCGCTTCAGCGCGGGCGCCGTGTATTTCTCGGGTCTCCTCGATCCGCTGCTCGATGAGGACGTGCCGGCCGCGGAGGCGGGGCGGATCTTCCGGCTGATCCCGCCGGTCCTGCGCGCGCTGGCGGGGGCGCACGTCGTGACGGTGTGCGCCTGCCCGCCGCCGGTGACGATGCCGGGGCGCGAGCGCCTGTTTCCCGCGCTGTGCGAACTGGCCCCCTGGGTCTTCGAGGTGGCATCCGAGGGTGAGCATCTGCAGATCCGTGTCACCTGCCGCAAGCCGGACGCGGCAACCTGGACCTGGGAACCGCAGATCGGGCTGATCGCCCCGAGGAGGTGGTGGTAGGCGATGGGACGCACGACGCAGACGATGACGCAGCTGGTGGCGCAGGAGGAGGCGTACTGGGCGCCGTTCCGCCGCGCGCTGCGCAAGGAAGATCAGCTCGTCTTCGATCGCCTCTTCGCCGCGGCGCGCCATCACACCGCACCCGCGCACTACGCCTCGCACTCCACGCCGTTCGATTCCATCCTCCTGGCGATGGTGCTGGAGGCGATGAAGGCGGTGGAGACGCTCACCTGCCGGCTCGATGCGTTGACGAACGGAAGAGCGGAGCCCGCGGAGATCCCGCGGCTCGGCGACGGGGCGGGGTCGAAACCGTAGATGGCGCCGCCGGACCGCCGCACGATCGAGGGGTGGCTGTTCGACGTCTATCCGGGGCCCGATGGCATGGTGCTGTGGGTGCAGGATACCGGCGGCCGCCCGCATCGCCTGCTCTCGCGCTATCAGCCGGGGATGTTCGTCGCCGGATCGTTGCGCGCCGTGGAGCAGGCGGAGCGTGCCCTGCGTCCGCTCGGCGTGCCCGTCACGATCCGGCCGGCGGTCCAGCGGGAGTTGATGAGCGGGGAGGAGGTGCCGGTCTTCCGTGTATCGATCGGCAGCCCGCTGGCCTTCCCCGCCGCGGCGAAGCGGCTGACATCCGTGCCCGGGCTGACGCTGTACAACTGTGACATCCCGATCAGCCGCCTGTTCTTCTATGAGATGCGGCTGTTCCCGCTGGCGCGCTGCCGGATCGAGGTCGAGGACGGCACGGCGCGCCGCATCGAGCCACTGTCGCATCCCGAAGACCTCGAGTACGACCTCCCGCAGCTCACGACCCTGCGCCTGCGCCTCGTCCCCTACATCCATGGCGACGCGACCGTGAGCCCCGCACACGGCCGGCGGGGACTGCTGGAGGCGGGGGTGGACGGTGAGACCGTGGTGGTGGATAGCGACGATCCCGCGCAGTGCGTCCACAGCTTGAACGGGCTGCTCAACCGCTACGATCCCGACGTCATCCTCACGGAGTGGGGCGACGCCTTCCTCCTGCCGCGGCTGCGCGCGCTCGCCGCGCGGGTCGGGATCCCACTCCGGCTCAACCGCGATCCGCACGACACGGTCCGCACGCGGCGCTCCCGCTCGTACGTGACCTACGGGCAGGTTGTCTACCAGGCCGGGGCGCAGATGCTATACGGCCGCTGGCACATCGATCTCCGCAACTCCTTCATCTACAGCGAGGGCGAGCTGGCCGGGTTGCTCGAGGTGGCGCGGCTGTCCGGGATCCCGGTGCAGGATCAGGCCCGGACCTCGACCGGGACCGCGATCAGCTCGATGCAGGTGCAGCAGGCGGTGCGCGACGGCGTCCTCATCCCCTGGCAGAAGAGCGAGCCCGAGGGATTCAAGACCGCCGCGCAGTTGATCCTCACCGACAAAGGCGGGTTGACCTACCAGCCGCTCGTGGGCGTGTACGAGCAGGTGGGCGAGCTCGACTTCTCATCGATGTACCCGACGATGATGGCGCGTTTCAACATCTCCCCGGAGACGATCGGCTGCGCCTGCTGCCCCGACTCCCGCGTGCCCGAGATCAACTACAGCGTCTGCCGCAAGCGCCGCGGCCTCGTGCCGCGCGTGCTCGATCATCTGCTCGAGCGCCGGATGTACTACAAGCGGCGGAAGAGTGAGAGCAGCGGTTCGCTGCGTGATCTCTACAATCAACGGCAGACCGCACTCAAGTGGTGCCTAGTTACCTCATTCGGCTATCTCGGTTATAGAAACGCGCGCTTCGGACGCATCGAGGCGCACGAGGCCGTGACCGCCTTCTCCCGCGAGATGCTCCTGCAGGCGAAGGAGGTGGCGGAGGCGCGCGGCTACCGCATGCTGCACGCGCTGGTCGACTCGATGTGGCTCCGGCGGCCGGGGGCCGTGCGGGAGGATTACGAGACCCTTGCGCGCGAGGTCACGCAGGCCACGGGGCTGCCCATCTTCGTCGAGGGCGTGTACCGCTGGCTCGCGTTCCTTCCTTCGAAGATGCACAAGGGGGTGGGAGTTCCGAACCGCTACATGGGCGTCTTCGATGACGGCGCCACCAAGGTCCGGGGCATCGAGGTGCGGCGGTCGGACGTCCCGGCGATCGTGGAGACAACGCAGCACGCGATGCTGCGGCGGATGTTCGCCTGCCGGGATCTGGCCGAGGTGCGCGCGGCGCTCCCCGAAGTGCTGGCGCTCCTGGAAGAAACGCTGGTGCGCCTGCGGGCGGGGGAGGTCACGCCCGAAGAGCTCGTGCTCACCACGCACCTGTCCCAGGAGGTCGCCGACTACCGCCACAACACGGTGCAGGCCATCACGGCGCGCTCCCTCGACCGCCACGGCGCCCAGCTCCATCCCGGGGAAGCCGTGCAGTACATCATCACCGACCGGACGGCGAAATTGCCCGATGACCGCGTGCGACCGTATACGCTGCTCGGCAGCGACTGGAGTTACGATGCTGAAACCTACGCGGAGATGCTGATCCGGGCAGGGGAGACGGTGTTGGAGTTGTTCGGGTGGACGCGCGCACGGCTGACCCGTGAGATGCAGGGACGGGTCAGGCCCGACTCGTTGACCCAGTCAGGGTAGTATGATAGTATGACCACAGTATGAAGAAGCTCGCGATCACGCTTTCGGAAGATCAGCTCCGGGCGATCGAGGCGATCCGGAGGAAGAAGCGGGTGCCTCGCAGTCGCGTCATCCAGCACGCCGTCTCCCAGTACCTCGCCATCCAGACCGAGTTCGGAGCCGCCCGCGAGTACGAAGAAGGGTACCGCCGGCAGCCGGAGACGGCAGCAGACGTCGAAGCCTACGCCGCGGCGACGTCGGCTGTCCTGGTCCAGGAGGAGTGGGAGTGAGGCGAGGCGAGGTGTGGTGGGTGCAATTCCCCGCGCCGGTCGGACGAAGGCCTGCGGTCCTGATTTCGCGGAATCAGGCGTACCGTGTCCGTCAGGCGGTTACCGTCGTCCCATTGACGCGTACGATCCGCAAGATTCCGGTCGAAGTGGAGCTGGGTCCGGGGGACGACGTGCCTCACCGCAGTGTCGCGAACGCGGACACCATCACGACGGTCCCGAAGACGGCGGTTGTGGATTACCTCACCATCCTGCCTTCCGTCAAGATGGAGCAACTGGAGCAGGCCATTAAGTTCGCCCTGGAACTGCGCTAGCTCGACGTTTCTTGCAGAAAACCGTCACAGATCCTTCTGCATGTCTCCCGCCGGCCGCACAACTCCCCGTCACCCCGTGGTCCAACGGCGGGAATCTTGCTCCTTGAATCCCCCCGGTGCACCTGTGAGCCAACGCCGCAGAACCGGGGGAAGGCCAACAGTGCGGCGGAACTCAACGTTCCGCATCGCGCTCGTCGGGGGGCTGATTGCCGTCGCCCTCATCGCCACGCTGTCCCCGCTCGCCGCCGCGGCCATGCGCGAGACCATCGTCGACCAGGAGGCTCGCCGGGTCACGGATCAGGTGGAGCGGCTGCTGTCGTCATCCCTCTCGCCTGACGAGCTGCGCTACGGATTGACGCAGAGCACGCGGCGGAAGCTCGACGCGATCTTCGCGTCCGCACATACCGTCGGCGCCGTGCACGTGCGCCTGTGGAACCGCAATGGCGTGCTGCTGTACAGCACCAACGGCGGGACCGTGGGCGCACGGGTGCCGCTCTCCGACGCCCTGCAGGCGGCGGTGGGCCCGGCGCCGGCCGGCGCGCCGGGGACATCCCGGGACGGCCGGCCGTTCACGGCCGGCACGATGTACCTGTCCTTTGAAGGCTATCTGCGCTACCTCGCCTTCCGCGAGCACCAGGTATGGCTGGCTTCCGCCGTGACCGAGGCGTCGCCGCAGGCGGTCATCGACGATGCCGCCTCCGACGGCGTGGCGCGGCTGTACCTTCCGATCCATCTGAACGGCTCGTCCGTCCGCGCCGGCGCCTTTGAGGTCTCGTATGATTTCCAGCCGCTCGAGCGCCGGGTGGCCAATCTGCAGCGCGGCGTCTGGACCGGCATCCCCGGCGGCATCATGGCGCTCTACGGCTCGCTGCTGCTCGTGCTCCAGCAGGCCCCGCCCGTGCCGCGGCGGCGTCGCGAAGATCTGCACGCGGCCAACGTCGGGTTCTTCCGGACGCTGGCCCGCGTCGTCGACGCGCGGGACGCCGGGACGGGAGATCACTCCGGGCGCGTGACGTCGTACGCCATGGCCATCGGCCGGCGGCTGGCCCTTCCGCGCGAGGCGCTGGCCGAGCTGAGCATGGCCGCCGGGCTGCATGATATCGGGAAGATCAGCGTGCCGGACGCCGTGCTGAAGAAGCCGGGACCGCTCACCCCGGATGAGTGGGGGCTGATGCGGCGTCACGCGATCGTGGGCAGCCGCATCCTCCGCGCCTCGCCGTTCAGCGATGCTGTGAAAGAGGGCGTGCGTCACGCGCACGAATGGTGGAACGGGCGGGGCTATCCGGACCGGTTGAAGGGAGAGCAGATCCCCGTGTTCGCGCGGATCCTGGCCGTGGCCGACGCGTTCGAGGCGATGACTTCCACGCGGCCGTACCGGCGGGCGCTCTCATCCGAGGAAGCCCTGGCTGAGCTCGTGCGGATGCGGGGAGTGCAGTTCGATCCGACGATCGTGGATCTCTTCACACAGTGGGTGCACGACGGCCCGTCCCCGGACCGCTAGCCACCGGACGCCGAGGGGGCCAGCATCGATGAGAGCTCCCGCGCGTTGCGCGCAGATTGCCCGCGGTAGTGGTTGTTGAACAGCAGGTACACCCGCTCCACCTGATGGCTCAGCTTCCTCGCCGTCTCGACCCAGGGCCGGAGCTCTTCCTCGGAATAGGTGTAGTCGTAGACGCGGTTCGTCGGCGCCCGGCGCTCCAGCATCGCTGGATTGCGACCGTGGAACCGGACCACGCTCCACGGCGCGGTCACCTCCACGTCGCTGGGCGGCAGGTAGGCCTGCTGGATCATATCGGGGATGACGTAGGCGTACCCCCGGCGCCGCAGGTAGCCGAGCAGTTCTGTGCGGTGCGGCTCGTCGAGCCACTCGCGGTGGCGCACCTCCACGGCGATCGGCCATGACCGCAGGTACGGCTCCCAGCGATCGAGATGAGCGTACAGCTCGGGCGTGTAGCCGCGGCCCTTGGGGAACTGGAAGAGCACGTGTCCGAGCCGGCCGGCTTTGATGAACTCCCCGATGAACGCCGCGTAGTAATCCCACACCGCGTGCAGGACCTCTTCCGGCAGGTTATCTGCGCCGACCTCCTCGGCGGAGGCGAGTGCTGGCGGCAGCAGCGCGAGGATCTCCGGCGGCAGGCGCCGCGGGTCCGTTTCGTGCCAGGTGAACAGTGAGAACGCCTTCGCGGTGAAGATGAAGCCCTCCGGCGTCCACTGCACCCACTTCGCGGCGCGCTCCGCCGGCTGCAGGGCGTGATACGTGGCGTCCACCTCGACGGTGGGGAAGACGTTCGCGTAGTAGCGCAGCCGCCGTTCCGGGTCGTTGCGCACGCTGCGCGGATAGAAGCCCCCTTCCTTCACGAAGTTGGGATCGGCCCATGAGCAGGTGCCGATGTAGACGGCGCACGGGCCCAGGGACAGCGGCCGGGCGGGCTGATCGACGTCGAGGCTGAACGGTGTGACCACGTCGGGAGCATTCGATTGACACTCGGAAGCGCCCTTCCTATGATTGATGAGGTTCGGGAAGGAGCGATGTCGTGAGACGGTTGTGGGTTCGCGTTCTGGCCGTCGTCATCTTGCTGGTGGCGGCGATCCAGATCGTCTTCGCCCCGGTCAAGATCGTTCGCGGAGCGCCCGAGTACCAGGGATTCACCGTCCACCTCAACCTCGGCCTGGACCTGCAGGGCGGCAGCTATCTCGTCCTCGAGGGGCAGGACACGCAGACGGTGAAGGCCACTCCCGACGCCGTGGATGCGGCGATGCGGGTCATCGAGAACCGCATCGATCAGCTCGGCGTCGTCGAACCCACCGTGCAGCGGCAGGGGAGCCGGCGCATCATCGTTGAGTTACCCGGCATCCAGGATCCCGAGCGTGCCATCGCGCTGATCGGGAAGACGGCGCTGCTGGAGTTCGTCGACACGCAGCTGACCCAGCTCCCCCAGGGGGCGCGCTGGTCCCCGGACGGCAAGACCGTGCAGCTGCCGCCGCCGGCGCAGCCGCTGCCGCTGGCGAAGAAGGTCGTCCTGACCGGCGCCGACCTCGCCGATGCCCAGGCCTCCTTCGATCAGACCACGAGCGAACCCATCGTGAACTTCCAGTTCAAGGGCCAGGGCGCTAAGACGTTCGAGGACTACACCGCCGCGAACATCGGGAAGTATCTGACCATCGTCCTGGACAGCGAGGTCATCTCCTCCCCGGTCATCCGGGACCGCATTTCCGGCGGCAGCGGGCAGATCAGCGGCGGCTTTAGAGACATCACCGAGGCACGGGATCTGGCCGTGCTCCTGCGGGGCGGTGCCCTGCCGGTGCCCGTGGACGTCATCGAGCGGCGGTCCGTGGGGCCGACGCTGGGCCGGGACTCGCTGGACCGGACGCTGCGGGCGGGCGTCATCGCCACGGTCATGGTCCTGCTGCTCATGATCCTCCTCTATGGGGTCGGCGGCGCACTGGCCGATCTTGCCCTGGTGCTCTACGGCCTCTTCTTGCTCGCTTCACTCGTCGTGCTCGGAGCCACCTTGACTCTGCCGGGCATCGCGGCGTTCATCCTGTCCGTGGGCATGGCGATCGACGCGAACATCCTGATCTTCGAGCGCATCAAAGAGGAGGTGCGCACGGGCAAAACCCTGCGCGCCGCGATCGGCGCCGGCTGGGCGCGCGCCTGGAGCGCCATCCTCGACAGCAACGTGACGACGCTGCTGGCCGCGTTCGTGCTGTTCGCGCTCGGCACCGGCCCGATCAAGGGCTTCGCGGTGACGCTGGCCCTCGGCGTGATGATCTCGATGTTCACCGCGATCGTCGTCACCCGCATCCTCGTCGACGGCAGCGCCTCGGTGCTGCGCCCGTCGTGGCTGCGGTTCGGAGCGGAGCGATGAAGACCTGGAACATCATCGGGAACCGCCGCTACGGGTACCTGCTGTCACTGATCATCCTGGTGCCGGGCGTCATCGCCCTGCTGGTGTGGGGCATCAACTTCGGGATTGATTTCACCGGCGGCACGCTGCTCGACGTCCGGTTGGGCCGGGACGCGTCCATCGAGGAAGTCCGCGCGGTCATGGCGACCTTCCAGCAGGCGGACGCGGTGATTCAGAAGTCGCCCGACCGCCCCCGCCAGGTGCTGATCCGGACCGAGCACCTCGACGAGGCGCAGACCGCGAAAGTCATGACGGCGCTGCGGGACCGCTTCGGCGGCGTCGAGCTCCTGCTGGCCGAGCGTGTGGGGCCCAAGATCGGCCGCGAGCTGCGCAACCAGGCCATCCTGGCCGTTGTGGTCGGCCTGGTGCTGCAGGTCTTCTACATCTCCTGGCGCTTCCGGTCGCTGCGCTTCGCCGTCACGGCGGACGTGGCACTGCTCCACGACCTCTTGGTCGTCACGGGTTTGTACGCGCTCACCCGCCGCCAGGTGGACAGCTCATTCGTCGCGGTGCTGCTCACCGTCGTTGGATACTCGATCAACGACACCGTGGTCGTCTTCGACCGCATCCGGGAGATCACCGGGCAGCGCATCCGCGCCACGTTCCCCGACCTGGTGAACCGCAGCATCCTCGAAGTGCTGACGCGGTCGCTGACTACGGGCTCCGGGGCGATCATGGCGATTGCCGCGATCTACTTCCTGGGCGGCGTGACCATCCGGGATTTCGCCTTCGGCCTCGCCGCCGGCGTGATCACCGGAACGTATTCCTCGATCTTCGTCGCGAGCGCCCTGCTGGTCGACTGGCACCTGCTCAGTGAGCGGCGGGCGCGCCGCGCCGGCCCGGTGAAGGCGGCGGAGACGCCGGCATCCCAGGCCGTGGTCGGGGGACGGCCGGGGCGCCGCCGCAACCGGCGGTAGGCGGCAGGGAACCGAGCGCCGGGGACTAAGGGAACAGTACCGTCGGGCACTGCACGTCACGGAGCCTAGGGGCGAGCCATGTTCATCGTCGGCATTATCTTCCTGATCGCGGCCACCGTGTTCGTGATGGAGAACCGCGATCCCGTCACCGTCCACTTCCTCGGCTGGGCATATTCGGTGTCGCTGGGCGTCGCGCTGCTCGTGGCGGCGGTCGCCGGCGCGGTGCTCATCTACTTCAGCAGCATCATCAAGCAGGCACAGCTGCGCGCGCAGGTCCGCTCTGCTGAGGCGCGGGCGCGGGATCTCGAACGCCAGCAGCGGCAGACGGCCAGTGAAGAAGAGGTCACCCGCTCCTAGACCCGCGCGACCTCGCCCCCGCGGTTTCGGCGGGGAGTGCTGATGCCCGCGCCCCGATGGCGGATCGCCTCACCCGACCCTCCGGGCGCGGCGGCGCTGGCCCAGGCCCTCGGCATCATCCCGGTCACCGCGCAGGTGTTGCTCAACCGCGGGTACGCCCATCCCGCGGACGCCCGGCGGTTCCTCGAGGCGTCCGCGGCCATGCTCGCCGACCCCGAGGACATCGTCGACGTCCCGGCCGCGGTCGAGCGCATCACCCGCGCCATCGAGCACGGCGAAGCGATCACGGTCTACGGCGACTACGACGCCGACGGCGTCACCGCCACGACGATCCTCATGCGCGGGCTCACCGCGCTCGGGGCCCGCACCGGTTGGTTCGTCCCTTCCCGGTTCGTCGAAGGCTACGGGCTCAACACCGGCGCACTGGCGCGGATCCGGGACGGCGGCGTGCGGCTGGTCATCGCGGTGGACTGCGGAATCACGGCGGTTGAGGAGATCGCTCAAGCCGCCGCCGCGGGCCTCGAGATCATCGTCGTTGATCACCATGAACCCGGAGACCGTCTCCCTCCGGCCGTGGCGGTCATCGACCCAAAACGTGACGTGGCGGCGGAGCCCTTCCGCGAGTATTCCGCCGCCGGTCTGGCCTTCCAACTGCTGCGCGCCGTCCGGCGCCGCCTCGGCCGGCCGGACCTCCCTGAAGAGCTCCTCGACGTGGCCGCCCTGGGGACGATCGCCGACGTCGTGCCCCTCGTGGACGACAACCGGATCATCGCCCGGGCGGGTCTGCAGCGGATGCTGACCCATCCGGCGGTCGGCATCGCGGGGTTGATGCGGGTCTGCGGGATCAGCGGTGAGGTGACGGCACGGCACGTGGGCTTTTCGCTCGCCCCGCGTATCAATGCCGCGGGGCGACTTGGGGACGCGGGACAGGCGGTGCGGCTCCTCCTGACCGACGATCCGGCGGAAGCCGACGGGATCGCCGCTACGCTCGACACCGAGAACCGGGCGCGGCAGCAGCTGTGCGAGCAGATCCTGACCCAGGCGGTGGAGGAAGTGGAGCGCCTCCGGCTGCACGAGGCGCCGGCCATCGTCCTGGCTGGAGCGGGCTGGCATGCGGGCGTGATCGGGATCGTCGCGTCCCAGCTCGTCGAGCGCTACTACCGGCCGGTGGTACTGATGGCCGTCGACGCCGGTGTGGGCAAAGGCTCTGCGCGCAGCATCACGCCCTTCCACATGGTGGACGGGCTCGCCGCATGCGCCGACCTGCTCACCCGGTACGGTGGCCACGCCATGGCCGCCGGGCTCACGATCGATGCGGGCCGCATCCCGGAATTCGCCCGCCGCTTCGCCGACACCGCGGCAGCGCGCCTGCGTGCCGAAGACCTCGTGCCGGCCGTGCCGGTGGATGCCGAGGTGACGCTCTCTGCGGTGTCCGACGCGCTCGCCCATGAGATCCGCCGGCTGGCACCGTTCGGTGCGGGGAATCCGGAGCCGGTGCTCGCCGCGCGCGGCCTGCAGGCGGTGAGTACCCGGGTGATGGGGGACGGCCTCCACCTGCGTATGGGGGTCACCGACGGGGAGGCGTACGCCGAGGCGGTCGGCTTCCGGCTTGGCGATGCCTCGGAACTGCTGGCCTTCACCCGGGCCCGGCTCGACCTCGCCTTCACCGTATCCGTGGACCGCTGGGACGACCGTGAGCGCGTGCAGCTGATGGTGCGGGACCTGCAGACGCCCGGCGTGGACCTCGACACGGTGCTCACCGACAGCCGCCTCCTGGTGGAGCGGCTGTTCGCGCGGGCGGAGGATTACCTCGGCGACGGCGCCCTCGGGATCGAAGAGGCCGGCGCGTTCAACACGAAAGTCGTCGGCGTCACCTTCGAAGGCCGGCAGGAGGTCGTGCGCACCCTGGCCGCGGGCGACGTCCTGCGCTTGCAGCGTGAGCCCGGGAATCGCGTCGACCCCCACGCGATCCAGGTCCTCACCTCCCAGGGACGCCAGGTCGGGTACCTCAGCGCGCGCATCGCCGCGCATCTCGCGCCCTCGATGGACGCGGGCACGCGCTACAGCGCGACCGTCTCGCAGATCACCGGGGGGCCGACGGAGCAGGATGGCGAGCGCAGCACCGGGGTGAACATCTACGTCCAGCGCAGCGACGTGCCGCGGCCCGAGCTCGACTCGGGCCGCATCCTCCGCACGGCTTGGTCGGGGCTTCCGCTCGACGAGCTGCTGGACCGCCTCCGGATCCATCTGCGCCGCGGCCGTGCCCTTAGCATCCGGCAGGTCGAGGCCGTCCGGGGCGTGGATGACGGCCGCACGGTGCTCGGGATCTTCGGCCCCGGTCGGGGGCGGATGGCTGTGATCGCCCACGCCGCGGCCGCGCACGTGATCCGGCGGGGCGGGGGCCCGGTCGTCGTCGCGCTACCGCTGCAGGGGCAGGTGGAGCGGGTCCACGCCGAGCTCGCTCCCGCGCTGAGCGGCATCGGGATGCGCTGCCTGCCCGCGCATGGGGCGCTGATGTTCCGCCGGCGGCAGGCGTTGCTCCAGGCGCTCTCGGAGGGGACGGCCGACGTCGTGGTCGCAAGCGTCGAGTTCTTGCGGCACGCTCCCAAGACGCTGCGGCCGTCGCTGCTGCTGCTGGACTGCGCCCCGGCCGTGGACGCGGGCGCGTTCAACGAGGCGCTCGAGCGCCTGGGGCAGCCCCGCTGGAGCGCATTCTGCCCGTCGCTCGACCTCGATGGCATCCGGGCGCTGCGTGAGCTGGGCCGACCCGACATGGTCGGCGACGTCGACGTGCGGACGAACCTGCGTCTCGTCGACCGCCGCGGCGCCGCCGATCGTTTGAAGGTACTGGCCGACGCGGTCTCCCGGACCGGCCACACCCTCGTGCGGGTGACCGCGCGGCGGGAAGCCGTCGACACCGCGCGGATCCTCCGCGACCGGGGGATCGCCGCGGCGTACTATCATGGCGGTGTGCCGCTGCGCGTGCGGGAGGTCCTGGCGCAGGCGCTGGCCGACGGCCGGATCGACGTGCTCGTCGCCGCGGACGGTTTCGCCGCGGACGGGGTGCCCGGGCAGCTCAAACAGGTCGTTGTCGCGGGGCTCCCCCGGGATCGCGCCGAGCTCGTGGAATGGATCGGAACCACGGGTACCGACGGACGCCAGGCGACGGTACTGCTCCTGTACGGGCGCGAGGACTTGCAGGAGGCGGAGGCGGCGCTGGCCGACATCCACCCGAGCCGTGAGGCGCTGGCGGCGATCTTCCGCGCGGTGCGGGAGCGTCTGGGGCGGCCGGGGGGGGTGGCCTGGCCGGATGATGAGCTGGCCGCCGGTCTGGCCGGGGTTGTGCCGTCGCGGCGGACGATCGGCATCGGCCTGGACGTGCTGGCCGAGGCGGCGGTCATCCAGCGAGAATACGACGGCGAGCGCTGGCGGATCACCCTGCCCGAGGACGGCGCGCACCGTGACCTGAGCGTATCGGTGCGGTACACTGAAGGGAATAGAGAAACGCAGGAGCTGGCGGCCCTCGCCGGGTTCGCCTTCGGGCCGCTGCCCGAGCTCCTGCGCGCCGCGGCCGGCGGCGGTGGGGAGCCGGAAGACCGGCCGGGGACGCGCTAGATGCGCTGGCTGCAGCAACGACAATCGAGCGCCTTCCAGGACCTGCCCGCCGAGGTGCAGGCCCTCGTGGCGAAGATGCGGGAGTACTTCCCTAAGGCGGACCTCGACGTCATCCGTGACGCCTACCTCTTCGCCGAGGCCGCCCACAAAGAGCAGACCCGCGCCTCCGGCGAGCCCTACATCAACCACTCGCTGGCCGTGGCGAGCTCCCTGATCGAGCTCCGCCTCGACCCGGTGACGATCGCCGCCGCGCTCCTGCACGACACCGCCGAGGACACCGGGATCACCCTGCAGGACATCCGCGAGCGCTTCGGGGAGGAGATCGCCTCCCTGGTGGACGGCGTCACCAAGCTGGGCCGGATCGAGTGGATGAGCCGCGAGGAGCGCCAGGCGGAGAGCCTGCGCAAGATGTTCCTGGCGATGGCCAACGACATCCGCATCGTGCTCATCAAGCTGGCCGACCGGCAGCACAACATGCGCACGATTCAGTACCTCCCCGAATGGAAGCAGCGCCGGACCGCCCAGGAGACGATGGACATCTACGCACCCCTGGCCCAGCGATTGGGCATCGGGCAGCTGCAGCGGGAACTCGAGGACCTCGCCTTCAAGGTGCTGTCCCCCGATGCCCACAACGAGGTGCGCAGCCAGCTCGCCGAGGCCGAGGTCACGCGCGCCGCCTTCCTGGAACGCGTCGCAGACACCCTGCACCGCGAGCTGAACCGCGCCGGGATCAAGGTCGTCCGCGACCACATCACCAGCCGCCCGAAGCACATCTACAGCATCTGGCAGAAGATGCAGCGGCCCAAGTACGCGGGGCAGCCGGTGGAGCGCATCTACGACCGCCTCGGGGTGCGGGTCATCCTCGAGGATGTGAAGAACTGCTACGCGGCGCTCGGCGTCGTGCACGCCCTCTGGCGGCCGATCCCCGGCGAGTTCGACGACTACGTGGCCAATCCCAAGACCAGCGGCTACCAGTCGCTGCACACCGCCGTGGTGTACGAGGGCGAACCGCTGGAGATCCAGATCCGCACCGCGCAGATGCACCGCGAGGCCGAGCACGGCATCGCCGCGCACTGGAAGTACAAAGAGGGCAAGGCGGCCGAGCGCGAGGTCGAGCAGAAGCTCTCCTGGCTGCGTCAGCTGCTCGACTGGCACTCCGAGCTGGCGGACGCGCGGGACTTCGTGCAGTCCGTCAAGCTCGACCTGTTCCAGAACGAGGTCTTCGTCTTCACCCCCAAGGGCGACGTCATCGACCTCCCCGCGGGGGCGACGCCGCTCGACTTCGCGTACCGGATCCATACGGACGTCGGCCACCGCACGGTCGGCGCCAAGGCGAACGGCCGCCTCGTCCCGCTCAGCCACCAGCTTCACACCGGCGACATCGTGGAGATCGTGACGAGCAAGACCGCCGGCGGCCCCAGCCGCGACTGGCTCGCCTTCGTCGTGACCAGCAACGCCCGGACGAAGATCAAGCAGTGGTTCAAGAAGGAAGCGCGGGAGGAGAACATCGCCCGGGGCAAGGAGCTCGTAGAGAAAGAGCTGCGCCGCCTGGGCGGCGTGGCGCTGATGAAGCCGGAGAAGCTCCGCGAGATCGCCCCCCAGTTCGACCTGACCACGGAGGAGGATCTCCTCGCGGCGGTCGGGAACAGCGACCTCTCGCTCCTGCAGGTGGTGCAGAGCCTCCGCGGAGAACCGCCGGCTGCGGAAGCCCCGCCGGCGGTGCCGCCCCCCACGGCGGCGCCGAAGGCCGTCCCTTCGCATGGCGTCCGAGTGCGCGGGGCCGACAATGTCCTGATGAAGTTCTCCCGCTGCTGCACCCCCCTGCCGGGGGACCGCATCATCGGCTACGTGACGCGCGGGCGCGGGGTGACCATCCACCGCTTCGATTGTCCGAACGGCCGCTACTTCCGCGAGCACCCTGAGCGGCTCATCGAGGTGGAGTGGGAGCCGTTCGGCGACGGCAGCTACCAGGTCGAGATCGAGGTAGAGGCCTTCGACCGCGTCGGGCTGCTCAAGGACATCCTGGCCGCGATCGCCGACAGCAAGACGAATGTCGTCTCGGTGAACGCCCGTGTCCGCAAGGACAAGGTCGGCGTCGTCACGCTGGTCCTCGACATCCGCAACGTGGCGCAGTTGCACAACGTCATGCAGAAGGTCAGCAAGGTCCCCGAAGTGTATTCCGTCGAGCGCGTCCTGCACAGTTGACCCGGCCGGACCTCAGGCGGATCCTCGCGGAGCACCTTGCCGCCCTCAACGGCCGCGACCTCGAGGGGCTGGTCTCCTTCTACGCGGACGACGCGGTCCTCGAGCTGCCGGCGAGCCCGAGGGTGGAGGGCCGCGAGGCCATCCGCGCCGCCTTCGAGGTCTTCTTCGAGCAGTGGGAGGAGCACAGCGCCTACGATCACGTCCTCGTCTCCGGCACCACGGCCGCGGTGGAGGGGATCACGACCGGGCGCCACCGTACGCTGCACCTGCGCATCCCCGGCCGGATCGCGACGACCGCGCGTCAGTACCGCCACGCCTTTGCCGCGTTCTTCGGCTTCCGCGGAGGCAGGATCGTCCGGCAGCGGGTGTACTACGACGCGCGGGATCTCGTGCACCAGCTGCTCGGCTGAGGCAGACAGGGCAGGGACCTCAGGCGGGGCGTCAAATCACGTTCGGGTATGGGACGCACCGCAGACCGGGTCGGTCTATTCACCGAGTCCGTCATCCGCGAGATGACGCGGCTCAGCAACCTCCACGGCGGCGTGAACCTGGCCCAGGGCTTCCCGGACTTTCCCGCCCCCGGCGAACTCATCGAGGCCGCCGCGCGCGCCCTGCACGAGGGCTACAACCAGTACGCGATCACGTGGGGCTCGCCGCGCCTGCGGCAGGCGATCGCGGAGAAGCTCGTCTGGTACAACGGCGTCGAGGTCGACCCCGACCGGCACGTCACGGTGACCTGCGGAGCGACGGAGGCGATGATCGCCACGCTGCTCGCCGTGGCCAATCCCGGGGATGAGGTGGTCATCTTCGAGCCGTTCTACGAGAATTACGGGCCGGATGCGCTGCTCACCGGGGCGGTGCCGCGCTACGTTCAGCTGAACCTCGATGACGCCGACTACGCGTTCGATCGCGACGCGCTCGTGCGGGCGTTCTCGCGCCGCACTCGCGCGATCATCATCAACACGCCGCACAACCCGACGGGCAAGGTCTTCAGCCGGGCCGAGCTGGAGCTCATCGCGGACCTGTGCCGCGCCCACGACGCGCTGGCGATCACGGATGAGGTGTACGAGCACCTCCTGTACGACGGCCGAAAGCACGTGAGCATCGCGGCGCTGCCCGGCATGGCCGAGCGCACGGTGACGATCAACAGCCTCAGCAAGACCTACAGCGTCACGGGCTGGCGTGTGGGGTGGACGAGCATCCGCGACGCCGAGATCGCGACGGCCATCCGGAAGGCCCACGACTTCCTTACCGTGGGGGCCCCGGCCCCGCTCCAGGAGGCCGGCGCGGTGGCCCTGCGGTTCCCACGGACGTACTACACCGACCTGGCGGCGATGTATCAGGGGAAGCGCGACCGGTTGTTGGGCATCCTGCGCGATGCGGGGTTCCGCTGTTTCGTGCCGTCCGGCGCCTACTACATCATGACGGACATCGCTGCCTTCGGGTACGATGACGGCGCCGCGTTCGCCCGGATGCTGGTGCAGGATGTCGGGGTGGCGTCGGTCCCCGGAAGCAGCTTCTACCGTGATCCCGCCCGCGGGGCCCGCCATGTGCGGTTCGCCTATCCAAAGAGAGAAGAGACGCTCGCGGAGGTGGAGCGCCGCCTGACCCGGCTCACCTCCCGGGTCACGCGCTGATGGCGCAGACGGTCCGTCCCCCGCGCGCCTGGGAGGCGTGGCGGGAGGAGTTCCCGGTTTTCACCCGTGCCCTCTACTACAATACGTGCTCCCTCGGGGCGCTCTCGCGGACGGTGGCGGACGCCGTCCGCGCGTTCCTCACGCTGTGGGACGAACTCGGCGCCGCGGCCTGGTACGGCCCGTGGCTCGGCGAGATCGAGCTCGTCCGAGCCGGCTTCGCCCGGCTGATCGGCGCGGAGACGGACGAGGTCGCCATCTTCCCGTCGGTCACCGCGGCGCTGACGGCGGTGGCGAGCGCGTACGACTACCGGACACGTCCGAAGGTCGTCCTCAGCGACCGGGAGTTCCCGACCACCGTGTATCAGTGGCTGGCCAAAGTCAGGAGCGGCGTGGAGCTCGTCACGCTGCGGTCTCCCGATCCCCTCACCGTGCCGCTCGAGCTGTACGAGCATGCCGTGGACGGCCGGACGCAGCTCGTCGTCGCGTCTCACGTCTACTTCACGAGTGGGGCGATCCAGGACGTCGCGGCGCTGGCCCGGGCGGCGCACCGGCACGGCGCCCACCTCCTGGTGGACGCCTACCAGGCCACGGGCCAGCTGCCCACGGACGTGCATGAGGCGGGCGTGGACTTCCTCATCTCTGGTGGGTTGAAGTGGCTGCTGGGTGGGCCGGGCATCGCCTTCCTGTACGTGCGGCGCGACGTGGCCGATGCACTCCGTCCGACGGACGTCGGCTGGTTCGCCCACCGCAACCAGTTCGCGTTCGATGTGACGCGCTTCGAGCATGCAGACAGCGCACGGCGGTTCGAGGGCGGGACGCCCCCGGTCGCTGCGGTCTACGCGGCACGCGCCGGGCTGGATATCGTCGAGGAGATCGGGGTCCGGCGGCTGCGCGAGCGGCAGGTCGAGCTCGTGAGCCGTCTCGTCGCCGAGGCGCACGCGCGCGGACTGCGGCCCCGGGTCCCCGCGCGGGTGACCGACCTGGCGGGCATCGTCACCATCCCCCGGGAGGACCCCGCCGCGGTCGTCGGAGCGCTCCGGGGGCGCAACATCATCATCGACCAGCGCCCTGGACTCATCCGCCTCTCGCCGTACCTCTATAACACGCCGGAGGATGGCGATCGCATCATCGCTGAGATCGTGGAGTTGGAGCGGCGCGGGATCCGGTAGGGATGGACGCCACCGTCTACCTGGTGCGGCACGGGATGCATGACTGGCTGCGACCCGGCAGCAACCGGCTCGCCGGAGCCACGGGGATCCCCATGAACGACGACGGGCGGCGCGAGGTGGCCCGTATCGTCACCATGCTGGCGGGCCGGGCGCTGCGGTGGATCGCGGCCAGCCCGCTCCGGCGCACCATCGAGACGGCGGAGTTGATCGCCCGGGGCCACGATCTGGAGGTGGCGCGCGACGAGCGGCTGACGGAGTGGGCACTTGGTCCCTGGGAAGGGATGCGGATCGAGGAGATCCAGAAGCGATTCCCGGACCAGTGGCGGACGTGGCGGGAGGATCCGGCGCGGTTGCGGCTGCCTGAGGTGGAGGCGCTGGAGCAGGTCGCCGACCGGATGGAGCGATCGTGCCTGGAGTGGATGGAGCAGGGTGGGGAAGGCGTCATCGTCTCGCACCAGGATCCGCTGCAGGCGTTGCTCTGCCGGCTGATCGAGATGCCGCTGTCGAAGATGCGGGCGCTTGATATCCGCACCGGGTCGGTGTGCGTCGCCCGGCGCTCGGCCCACGGGGTCACGGTCGAATCCGTGAACGCAGGCATCGCGCTGCTATGACGGAAGACGATCTCCTGCGCTTGACTGCGGTGCTGGGGCTGCGCCTCGACCGCGAGTGCGTCCGCGACCTCATGGCCGAGGTCGAGCGCATCCGTGATGCTGCTCAGCGTCTGAGGGAACTCCCGCTCGACCTCGAAGCGTCTCCGTTTGCTCCGGACGCCGATGAGCGGCGGTGACATTCCCTTCACGCCGGCGGCGGAACTCGCCCGGCGCGTGCGCCGGGCGGAGATCACCGCCCGCCAGGTGGTCGAAGCCTTCCTCTCACGCATCGAGGATCTGCAGCCGCGCCTCAACGCCTTCACGCAGATCCTCTCGGACATCGCGCTCGACCAAGCGCGCAGTGTCGACGAGGCGGTGCGGGCGGGCCGTCGCGTCGGTCCGCTCGCGGGCGTGCCGATCGCGGTGAAGGACATCGTGGACGTGGCCGGGACCACCACGACGGCCGCATCGCATGCCTCGTTTCACCGCCAGGCTGCCGCCGATGCGCCGCTTGTCGCGCGGCTGCGGGCGGCGGGGGCGATCCTCATCGGGAAGACGAACCTCCACGAGTTCGCCTACGGCGTCACGAATATCAATCCGCACTACGGACCGGCACGGAGTCCCTGGGATCGGACCCGCATCCCCGGGGGATCGAGCGGCGGCTCCGCCGTGGCGGTCGCGGCGGGGCTCTGCACGGGGGCGGTAGGCACCGATACCGGTGGCTCGATCCGCATCCCGGCCGCCCTGTGCGGGGTGGCGGGGATCAAGCCCACCTACGGCCACGTCCCCACCGGCGGGATCGTGCCGCTCTCCTGGTCGCTCGATCACGCCGGGCCCCTCGCGCGTACCGCGCGCGAGGCCGCGTTGCTCCTCGACGTCATGGCCGGGCAGAGAGGGACGCACCTGGAGGGTCCGGGGGAGGGGCGTGGTTCCGAGGGGAACCTCTCCGGCCTGCGCATCGGCATCCCCCGCGCATTCTTCTGGGAGCACCTGGACGCCGAGGTGGAAGGGCTGGCAGCCACCGCGGTGCAGACGCTGGGAGCGCTGGGGGCGGATGTTCATGACGTCGACGTGCCGTACGCGTCCTACGCCGGTAACGTCGCCGGCGTGGTCATGTCCGTCGAAGCGACGGCGTTCCACGAGCCCCACCTGCGCTCGCATCTCGAGGACTACGGCGTGGACTTGCGTACCCGGCTCCTGCGCGGCTTCTTCCTCAGCGGCACCGACTACGTCACCGGGCTGAAGGCCCGGGCGTTCCTCCGGCAGGAGTTCCTGAAGGTGTTCGCCGCCTGCGACGTGCTCGTGATGCCGACGACGCAGATCCCCGCTTCTCCCATTGATGAGGAACCGGAGTCCTCGGCGGGGACGTCGCTGGCGATGAGCGTGCATCTGACGCGGTTCACGAACCCCTTCAACGTCACGGGACTCCCGGCGCTGTCCGTCCCCTGCGGGTTCACCAGGCAAGGGCTGCCCGCAGGGCTGCAGCTCGTGGGGCGGCCGCACGATGAGGCGGTGGTCCTGCGCGTGGGCACAGCCTACGAGGATGCAGCCCGATGGCACCTGCATCATCCCACCGTCGGCTGAGGGGACTGGAACCGGTCAGGCGAGGAACGACGTCATCAGGCGCTTCTCGAGCTCTTTCGACACCTCGGAGATGTCTTTGACGGTATCCACCGAGCGCCAGTAGGCACGGGATTTGTACGCCCCGAGCTGCCGCTCCTGCGCCAGACTCGGGAACGTGGAGTCCTCGTGGTCGCCCTGCTCGGGCAGCATCGACTCGACCTCCCGCGAGAGCACGTAGATGCCGGCGTTCATCCAGTACGGGAGCTCGGGTTTCTCGTGGAACGCGATGATGTGGTCTTCGGGATCGACCTCGACGATGCCGTACGGGCTGATGAACGGGGCGAGGACCACGGTGGCGAGGCATCCCAGCTGGCGGTGGGCCTGCACCAGCGGTTTCAGGCGGACGTTGGTCACGACGTCGCCGTTCGTCGCCAGACACACGTCCTCACCGCTGGCCAGCAGGCCGAAGGCCAGACGCAGCGCTCCACCACGGCCGAGGGGCTGCGACTCCACGGAATACTGGAGCGAGACGCCCCATTTCTCGCCGCTGCCGAAGAAGTTCTGGATGACCTCGTGGCGATACCCGCAGGAGATGATGACGTCCGTGACGCCCTGCGAGGACAGCCACTGCAGCTGGTAGCCGAGCAGCGGCACGCCGAGGATCTCAACCATGCACTTCGGCCGGTCCTCCGTGAACGGCCGGAGCCGCTCGCCTTTCCCTCCGGCCAGGATGATCGCCTGCATCCCGCGCACCTCCGTCCAGAACGGTCCGGCATGGAGCATACCATACTCTGGACAGGGAACGGTGGATGGAGAACCGTAAGAGAAAGAGGATGACTGAGCCGGTGATGAAAGCGCCGCGGGGGATGCACGACATCCTCCCGGATGATGTCGGACGATGGCAGGCCCTGGAGGCGCACGCCCGCGCCTTCGCGGCCCGCTTCGGCTACCGGGAGATCCGCACTCCTGTCGTCGAGCACACCGAGGTCTTCCAGCGCACGTCCGGGGAGACGTCGGACATCGTCGAGAAGGAGATGTACACGTTCGCCGACCGGGGCGGACGCAGCCTGAGCCTGCGCCCGGAAGGCACGGCGGGGGTGGTCCGCGCCTACCTCGAGCACGGGATGGCCTCGTGGCCGCAGCCGGTGCGACTGTACTACCTCGCCCCGATCTTCCGCTACGATCGCCCGCAGAAGGGCCGCTACCGGATGCACCATCAGTTCGGGGCGGAGATCATCGGCGCCGATACGCCGGCTGCAGACGTGGAGGTCCTCACCCTTCCGATCCGGTTGATGCAGTCCCTCGGCCTCACCGAGGCCACGGTCCGCATCAACAGCGTGGGGGATCCGGCGTGCCGGCCGCGCTACCTCGAGGCGCTGCGGGCGTACTTCCGGCCCCGCGCGACCGCGCTGAGCAAGGACAGCCGGCGCCGGCTGGAGGCGAACCCGATGCGGATCCTGGAGTCCAGGGAACCCGAGGATCAGGAGAGCGCCCGCGGGGCGCCGCTGATGCGGGACTTCCTGTGCGAGGCCTGCCGGGCGCACTTCGCGCAGGTCAAACAACTCTTCGGCGTGATCGGCATCCCCTACGTTGAAGACCCCTACATCGTCCGCGGGCTGGACTACTACACGCGGACCGCGGTGGAGATCCACTCCGGACGGCTCGGGGGCGCGCAGAACGCGATGCTCGGCGGGGGACGCTACGACGGTTTAGCCGAGCAGCTCGGCGGCCCGCACACGCCCGGCGTGGGTTTCGGCCAGGGGCTGGAGCGCCTGTTGCTGGTGCTGGAGGCAGAGGGCCTCTCGATCCCGGCCGCAGACGGGCGGAGCGACCTCGACGTCTTCGTGGCCACGGCGGGAGACGGCGCCGCGCTCGAAGGCTTCCGACTGCTGGACGCCATCCGGCTGGGGGGCGTGAATGCGGTGGGTGAGATCGAGGGCCGCAGCCTGCGCGCGCAGATGAAGAGCGCGGACCGCCTCGGCGCCCGGTTCGCCGTGATCATCGGCGACCAGGAGATGGCCGCGCGGCGGGCCGGGGTGCGGGACATGCGCACGGGCGACCAGGCCGATGTGGCGTTCACCGAGGTTCCCGACTACCTGCGAGAGCGTGCGGGCCATGACTAGGACACTAATCGCAGACCTCCGCGCTCACATCGGCGCGGAGGTCTGCGTCCATGGATGGGTCCGCACGATTCGGGACCAGAAGCGGATCCAGTTCCTCATCCTGCGGGACCACACCGGGCTCGCGCAGGCCGTCGTGGAGAAGTCGGACGCCCGCGCGCCGCTCAACCAGGTCA
>DASSGA010000209.1:0-2856 GCA_035693805.1 bacterium
AAGATACCAGCCTGCGGCCCCACAAGGACAAGAACGGGTGGCCCTGCGCAGGCCGAACCGGCTACTGGGTGGACACGCGGTACTAGTCGCCGGCGTTCCCTCGACTGTCCCTCTTCTGTCCCTCTTCTCGGTCCGAACGCGCCGAAGCAGGCCGAAGCCGGTGGGTCCTAACTCTGCTCTGTGTCAGGATCAAGGTCGCTGGCTTCGGGTGGCGTGGTAGTCTGATTCTCGTTCGAATCCTACCTGAGGAGCCAACCTTCCTTCGGGCAAGCCGTCCCCCAGACGCGCTCACCTCCCTTCGTGTTGACCAGCAAGACGCCGGAGGCGTACCGTGCATCCCTCTGCATAGGTGGTGATGACTCTCGCTTGCCCGCTGGCGATCGTCCTTCTGGGTCTTGCCTCACCGGCCTCCGCTCCGGAGAAAGCCTCGAAGACGGCCCGCAGCGCCGACCGCGATCGCGCGCTCGAGATGTTCGCGCGGGCCTACTATCCCGGCCGCAGCGGCCAGATCGCACTGGTGCCGAAGAAGGGCGGGTTCATCACGCGCCGCGGCACCGCGTTCATGCACGGCAGCCCGTGGGGCTATGACGTGCACATCCCGTTCCTCCTCTGGGGTCCCGGCCACGTCCGCAAGGGCGTGTTCAGCGCGCCGGTCGCGCAGCAGGACATGGCTCCGACGCTGGCTCGAATGCTCGGCGTCGTTCTCCCGGGCGCGACCGGGCGGCCCCAAGGCCAGGCTCTGGTCACCGGCGCGCGCCCTCCGCGAGTGATGCTGCTGATCGTGCTCGACGGCATGCGCGCGGACTACCTCGATCGGCGTGCGGCTGATCTGCCCGAGCTCACTCGCCTGAGACGCGAGGGCGCCTCCTTCGTTCAGGCGCGCGTGACGCACGCGCCCTCGATCACGACCGCGGGTCACGCGACGATCGCCACGGGGACCGACCCGCGCCGCCATGGCATCGTCACCAATACGATCTTCGACCGCACGTCCGGCAAGGAGGTCGAGCTCTTCCGTGGTCTGTCGCCGCGCAACCTGATGGCGTTGGCACTCGCCGACGTGTGGAACGTCGAGACGGACGGCCAGGCGATCATCGCCACCCAGGTCAGCATCGGCCGCGCGGGCAGTCTCGCCGGTCACGGCGCCTGTCTGCTCGGGGCGAGATCGACGCTCTATGCGGCCTACGACGCGGCGTCGGGTCATTGGCAGACCGACCCAGCTTGTTTCCGTCTGCCCGAGAGCCATGCCTCTCTCGACAGCCGGTCGGTGTGGGAGCGGGACGGTGGCACCTGGATGGGTCACGCGAGCGCCGATGCCGACGCGGTCCGGCGGACGGCGCCCTTCGCGACGTTCGAGGGCGACGCGGTGGTCGCGCTGCTGGAGCACGAGCCCATCGGCCAAGACGAGGTCACCGACCTCGTGTTCGTGAACCTGAAGGTCCCGGACTTCATCGGGCACGCGTACGGCCCAGACTCCGCGGAGCTGCGGGCCGGGCTGGCCGAGACCGACCGACAGATCGCCCGGGTCCTAGCCGTGCTCGATCGGAAGGCCGGGCGGGATTACGTGGTGGCGATCACCGCCGATCACGGCATGCCGTCCGAGCCGCCCGCCGACGGGCGCCACTACGCCGAGGACGTCGTCAAGCGCCTCCACGACCGCTTCGACCCGGAGGGCCGGCTGGTCACGCACTACGGCGCCGAGAACAGCCAGTTCTTCGTGGACCGACGCCGACTGGCGGAGCGCGGCCTGACCCTCGAGCAGCTCCGGGACGCCGTCCAGGCGCTGCCCTTCGTCTTCGCCGCGTTCACCGAGGATGAGGTGCGCGCGGCGGCTTCCCGGCTGGAATAGTCAGCGTCCGCCGTCCGTGAAGCGACCGAGCACGACGTCCTGGAGCGTCCGCGCGCGGGCGCGGGTCTGAGGCCTGTCCCTCAACTGTCCCTCTTCTCGGTGAGAATTGAGCTGAAAGCGTCCGTAGCAAGAGTCGGCTAAGTGCCCTTCGGGTCGGGATCGAGTAGGTTCGAGTCGTCTGGAGTAGACGGCTGGTTCTCGGTTCGATTCCCACCCGCTTCCGCCATCCACCGGTTGAGCTGTGACCCGGCCGTGGCAGCGCCTTCATGGGACCGATCCTCGGAACAAAGGGCGCAAGGAGCGCTGGATCTGCCTGGCGGGCGCTGGCCCTGGGCACCGTGGCGCTGAGGGGACGCCGGGCTCGGCGAGATGGACGCGGCCTTTGGACAATGGCGATGGCATTGCCTACAATGCAGTCGTTGCATGCACACGGGGGTCCGCTCATGGCCACCATCACCATCCGGAACCTGGACGAGAAGACGAAGACGCGCCTGCGTGTCAGGGCTGCCCAGCACGGGCGGTCGATGGAGGAAGAGGCGCGCACATTGCTCCGCGCCGCCCTGTCCGAGGCCTCGACTCCGCGGGGCAACCTGGCAGAGGCGATCCAGGCGCGCTTCCGGCGCCTCGGCGGCGTAGATCTCCGGCTGCCACCGCGCGAGCTGGGCCGCGAGCCGCCGAAGCCCGGTCGATGATCATCCTCGACACGAACGTGCTCTCGGAGTTGATGAAGCCGGCCCCCGCCGCCCAGGTGGTCCAGTGGATCGGCGCCCAGCCTGTGTCCAGCCTCTTCGTCACGAGCATCACTCAGGCCGAGATCCTCCACGGAATCATGCTGCTTCCGCGGGGCCGCCGCCGAAGCGCGCTCGAGGAGACGGCAATGGCCATGTTCGCGGAGGACTTCGGCGACCGGATCCTGGGGTTCGGCACGGATGCGGCACCCCTCTACGCCCGGATCGCTTCAGACCGGCGGCGGATCGGGCGTCCCATATCCAGTTTCGACGCCCAGATCG
>DASSGA010000210.1:0-11086 GCA_035693805.1 bacterium
GGGGGTGTCTCCATGCCGGAGGCAGGCGTGACCTACCTTGCGGTAGTCGCCGCCATCATCCATAACATCACCCCCTCGGGGACGAGCGGCGGGGCGATGGCCAGGAAGTGACCGACGCCATCGTCCTGGCCGGGGGCGGGACGGAGCCCGGTCTGGACCCCACGCTCGCCAACAAGGGGTTCCTCGACGTCGCCGGGCGGCCGCTCCTGGCTCACGTGCTGGCGGCGCTGCGGGGGGCGCGCGGGCTAGGGCGCATTGCGGTCGTGGGACCCGAGGCGCCGATCCGCGCCGTGTCCACCGACGTGCTCATCGTGCCGGACCAGGGCAGCATCATGGACAACGTCGTCCACGCGATCGGCGCGCTGGCCGCCCGCGATCCGGTGCTCGTCGCGGCCTCGGACATCCCGCTGCTCACGCCCGCGGTCGTAGAGGACTTCCTCGCCGCGTGCGCGAACGACAGCGCCGACTTCTACTACGCCATCGTTCCCCAGGATGCGATCGAGCGGGCGTTTCCCGGGGCGCGCAAGACGTTCGTGCGCGTCGCGGACGGGACGTTCTGCGGCGGCAGCGTGATGCTCTTCAACCCCGCCGTCGTCGAGCGCGTCCGGACCTTCATCGAACGCGTCCTCGCGGCCCGCAAGCAGCCGTGGCTGCTCGCGCAGTTGTTCGGCTGGTCGATCGTCATGAAGCTTGCCTCGGGGCGGCTCACGATCGAGGAGATGGAGGCGAAGGTCCGGGATCTGCTGGGGATCACCGCGCGCGCGGTGATCGTGCCGAATCCCGAGCTGGCCTTGGACGTCGATGTGGGGAAGCCGGAGAACCTCGCGATCATCCGTACCGCCCTCGAGCGGCGCTGATCATGGTTGAGCGCCGGCGGGAGGGCAGGCTGCGCCGCGGGGAACGGATGGTGGTGATGGCCCATCATCTGCTCAACGCGCCCCACCGGCTCTTCTCGCTCGGCACCTTCGTCGAGCTGCTCGGTGCCGCGAAGTCCACGATCAGCGAAGACCTCGGGTTCATGCGGCAGGCCTTCGACCGGTTCCAGCTCGGGAAGGTGGAGACGCTCGCCGGCGCGGCGGGCGGCGTACGCTACCTCCCCTCGCCGCAGCGTGACCGCATCCGCCTTCTGGTCGAGGAGGCCTGCGCTCGCCTGCGCGACCCCTCGCGCGTGCTGCCCGGCGGGTTCCTGTATACCGCGGACCTCATCTCGACGCCGTCCTATGCCGGGCCCCTGGGCGAGGCCTTCGCCGCGTTCTTCGAGGACAGCCGGCCCGATGTCGTGCTGACGATGGAGGTGAAGGGGATTCCGCTGGCGCTCATGACCGCCCGGGCCTTCGACGTTCCGCTCGTCACGATCCGCCGCGGGACGCACGCCACGGACGGGCCCGCGGTGAGCGTCAACTATCTCTCGGGCTCTTCCCGCACCGTGCAATCCATGACGCTGCCGCTGCGCGCGATCAACCCGGGCGCGCGGGTCCTCTTCATCGACGACTTCTTGCGCGGGGGCGGGACGGCGCGCGGCGTCTACGACCTGATGCGCGAGTTCCGGGCCGACGTCGTCGGGATCGGTGTCCTCATCGAAACGCCGAGCCCGCGCGAGAAGATGATCGACCGCTACATCTCCCTCATGCACTTCCAGGGCGTGAACGAGCAGGGCGAGGTGCAGATCGAGCCCAGCCGCTTCGTCCTCGAGGCCGCCTCGGCCAGATAGCCTCCGCCTTGAGCGCGCGCGTTATGCGGTTATCTGCTCCCGGGCCGGCTCGCTCGCCGGTCTCCCCCGATACACGATCGCGATGACGACGGCCGCCGCCATCACGACCATGCTCGAGAAGATGCCCGTGAGCCCTTCACCGGCCTTCGAGGCGGTGACGAAGTTCAGGGTGCCGTGCCACAGCACGACCGCCAGGATGCTGCCGCGCGTGACGTTGTACAGCCAGGCAAAGACGAGCGAGCCGGCCAGGATGCCGAGGGCGAAGCCGGGCAGGAAGATGCCGAGGGCCATGAGGTTCGGCAGATAGAAGAGCGCCGGGATGTGCCACACCGCCCAGGGGATCCCCAGGACAAGGGCGGAGCGGACCATGCTGGACCGGCGCTGGAACCGGGGCAGGGCGAATCCCCGCCACCCGACTTCCTCGCCGAGGCCGCTCGTGGCGAGCCACAACCCCCACGCCAGGAGCCCCAGGTACGGGAAGAAGTTCACCTGTCCCAGACCGCGCAGGTATGACGCGGCCGTGCCCCGGGTGGCGGCGACGACCGCGGCCGGAACGAGGAACAGCAGCGGAGAGAGGAGGCTGAACAGGAACCATCCCCACCCAAGGCCGCGGAATCCCCGGCGCAGGAACGACCTCACCCCGGCGCTCCCGCTGAGCCCCCACGTGACGAGCACCGCGGACAGCAGCGGGCCGTACGCCGTGAGATAGTGGAGCGTGTAGGGAAGACGGGTGTCGAGGACGCCCGCCCGCTGCAGGGCCAGGGGCACGGCGATCGCCCACGAGAACAGGTAGGCGAAGATGAAGTAGGCCAGCAACTCATGCCGTCGGATCACGCGCACCACCCCTCTCTTGTCCTCCGGTCTACGGCAGGCGGCGCGCGGTGTGCAATCGGGTTCTGACCCGATGTGGTGCGTCTTGACACGAGGCGTGAAGGCACCGGACAATATCGCTGAGTGAGCGTTCACTCAGTGGTGTGATGCCGCGGGTCGCAGCGGAGGTCAGGGTAAAGCGGGAGGGGGCACGGCGGACGCAGATCCTGGAGGCCGCCGCGTACGTCTTTTCGCGCAAGGGCTTCGACGGCGCCACCGTCAGCGAGATTGCGCGCGCGGCGAAGCTCTCCGAGGGCAGCATCTACAACTACTTCCGCAGCAAGGAAGACCTCCTCATCCACATCCCGCAGCACCTCGTCCAGCCCGTCCTCGTCCCCCTCGTGGAGGCGGTCCCCGTGCCGCGCAGCAGCGAGGAGACGGAGCGGCTTCTCACGGTGATGGCGCAGGCGATGGTGGACCGGGTGCGCGCCCAGGCGCCGTTCCTGAAGGTGTTCCTCTCCGCGCTGCCGTCCCTCAGCCTGTCGGCCCGCCGGCAGTACATGCAGCTGCTGCCGACCTATGCCGCCGAGGCGCTCGAGCGGTTCTTGCGCGAGGGGATACGCCGGGGGGTCGTCCGCCGGGACATCAATCCCGTCATCGCGGCGAGGGTGCTGCCGGGGATGCTGCTGATGTTCCTGATGACGCAGGAAGTCCTGCTGGGCCGCCAGCTGATCTCGTACGGATACGACGAGATCGTGCCGGAGGCGGTCCGGCTGTTTCTGTACGGCGCCGTGCCTCGCGACGCCGCGCCGCGCACCGGACATCGCGAAGGAGGACGAACGTGAGAGGGATCGTGACGGTTCTCGCATTGCTGGCGCTGGCCGTGGCCGCGCCGATGGCCGCGGCGCAGACGCCCGCCCCGCGCACCCTGGGACTGGCGGAGGCAATCACCCTGGCCCTGCAGCAGAATCAGCAACTGCGGGTCGCGGCCTTCGAAGTCGCCATCGCCCGGGCGCAGCTGGCGCAGGCCCGCGGCGGGCAGGTCCCCCAGGTGACCGGGCAGGCCAGCGTCACGCGCACCCAGGAAGGCTCGGCGACGACGATCATGTTCTTCGACCACGGCGCCCTGCACACGATCACGATCCCGGCCCCGTCGCCAAACCTCTACGACGCACGCGTCACGCTGCAGTACCCGCTGTACACGGGAGGGCGGATCGAGGCGCAGATCGCGCTCGCGGAGGCGAACGCCCGCGGCGCGGAGGCGACGCTGGAGCGCATCAAGCAGCAGATCATCTTCGGCGTGCGCCAGGCGTACTTCCAGCTGCAGCTCGCCCAGGCCGGGCTCGACGTGGCCAACCGGGGCGTGGTGCAGGCGACCGAGAACCTGCGCGTGGCCCGCGCGCGGGTCGCCGCGGGGGCCTCCCCCAAGTTCGACGAAGTCCAAGCCGACGTGGCCCTGGCCAACGCCCTGCAAAGCCGGGTCCGCGCCCGCAACGGCATCGCCCAGGCGATGCAGGCCCTGGCCGGCGTGCTCAACCTTCCTTTGAACACGCCGCTCGCACTGAGGGACGCGTTCACGGTCCAGCCGGTCAGGGATTCGGCCGACGCGCTGGTGACGAAGGCCGTGCAGGCCCGGCCGGAGTTCGCCGAGCTGGCCGCGCGGCAGGCCGCGGCCCAGGCCGGGATCCAGCTCGCGGAGAGCGGGGGCAAGCCGAACGTGGTCCTGTCAGCCACCGGCAGCTACTCGAACGCCAGTGGCCTGTTCGCCGGCAGTTCGGGGTCGACGAACTGGAGCGTGACCCTTGCCGCCACGCTTCACCTCTACGACGGCGGCATCACGCGCGAGCGCGTGCGCGAGGCGCGCCTGCGGTTGGAGCAGCTTCAGGCGATCGAGGCACAGCAGAAGCAGGGTGTCGAGCTGGAGGTGCGCCAGGCGTACCTCAACCTGCAGTCCGCCGCGGAGGAGCTGGCCGGCGCAGACGCGCTGATCACCCAGGCCCAGGAGGCCCTGCGCATCGCCAACGTCCGTTTCCAGGCGGGGGTCGGGACGAACCTGGAAGTGCTCAACGCCCAGACGGCGGCCTCGCAGGCCGAGGCGTCGAAGGCGCAGGCGCTATTCACCTACAACCTGGCCCGCGCCGCCCTCGAGCGCGCGGTGGGCGCAGACCTTCCTTAAAGGAAGACGCCATGCACCGCCGCGCGCGGCTGATCGTCCCTCTCGTCGCCGCCGCCCTCCTCACCTGGGGCGGGGTGGCATACGTGCGCTCGGTGCGGGGACCGGACGGCGCCGTCGCGGCATCGGGGACGATCGAGGCGAACCAGGTCAGTGCGGCGAGCAAGATCCCCGGACGCATCGCGCAGATCCACGCCCGCGAAGGTGATACCGTCCGGGCGGGCGCGCCGCTCGTGACGATCGAAGGCCGCGAGCTCCTGGCGCAGATCGATCAAGCACGCGCGGCGGTGGATGCGGCGCGCGCGCGCGTGACTCAGGCGGATGCCGCCCTGGCGCTCCAGCGCCGGCAGGTCGACGCGCAGATTGCGCAGGCCGCGGCGGCCCTCGAGGGCGCCCGCGCCCGAGCGCAGCAGGCCTCCGAGACGCGGTCCCTCGTCTCGTCGCAGGCCACGCTGCAGGTGACCCAGGCCGAATCGGCGCTCGCCGCGGCGTCGCAGAACGGCAAGGTCGCGAAGGCGAACCTCGACCGAGCGGTGCAGGATCTCCGCCGCATCGAGGAACTGTACCGCGACGGGGCCGCGAGCGGCCAGCAGCTGGATCAAGCGCGCGCGGCGTTCACCGCCGCAGAGGCGCAGTACGCCGCGTCGGTCGACGTGACGGCCCAGACGGAGGCGGCGCTGCGGCTGGCCCGCGACAACCTCGGGCAGGTCCGTGTGCGGGAGCAGGAAGTGGCCGCCGCCCGCTCGCAGGTGGCCCAGGCCGAGGCGGCGCTGCGCCTCGCGCGCGCCGGCGAGGAGATGATCGTCCAGCGGCGGGCGGATGTCGCCGCCGCGCAGGCCCAGCTGCGGCAAGCCGAGGCCAGCCTGCGCTATCTGCTCACGCAGCAGGAGAACCTCGTCATCACGTCCCCGATCGACGGTACCGTCCTCTCGAAGCACGCCAGCCCGGGGGAGGTGATCGGCGCCGGGGCGCCGATCCTCACCGTGGCAGCGCTCGACGAGGTGTGGATCCGCCTCTACATCCCTCTGCCGCGGGTCGGCGCCGTGGCCCTGGGCCAGCGCGCGGAGGTGACGACCGACGCGTTTCCCGACCGGACGTTCTCGGGAGCGGTCACCGAGATCGGTCAGCAGGCCGAGTTCACGCCGCGGAACGTCCAGACGCGCGAGGAACGCGTGAAGCAGGTCTTCGCGGTGAAGGTCACCCTGCCCAATCCGGACCGGGTCCTCAAACCCGGGATGCCGGCCGATGCCGTCATCGCGACCCGCTGACGGTCACATCGCATGATTGTCGCCGAGGGGCTTTCCAGACGCTTCGGGCCCGTCGCCGCGGTGGACGGCGTCTCGTTTCACGTGCGGCCGGGCGAGGTCTTCGGCCTCCTCGGCCCGGACGGCGCGGGCAAGACGACGCTGTTCCGCATGTTGGCCGCGGTCATCGAGCCCACGGCCGGCAGTGCCCGAGTGGTCGGCGCGGACATCCGCACCGATCCCGAGCAGGTCAAGGCGCGCATCGGCTACATGCCGCAGGCCTTCTCACTCTACGGCGACCTGACCGTGATGGAGAACCTGCGCTTCGTCGCCGAAGTCTACGGCGTACCGCGGGAGGAGATCGCCCCGCGCCTGCAGCGCCTCCTGCGTTTCAGCCGCCTCGACCGGTTCACGGGCCGCCTGACCGAGCACCTGTCGGGAGGGATGAGGCAGAAGCTGGCGCTCGCCGCGACGCTGCTCCATGAGCCGGATGTCCTGCTGCTGGACGAGCCCACGACCGGAGTGGACCCCGTCAGCCGGCGCGAGTTCTGGCAGATCCTCTATGAGCTCAACCGGCAGGGCAAGACGGTCCTCGCGGCGACCCCGTACATGGACGAGGCCGAGCGGTGCTCCCGCGTGGCGCTGATGTACCAGGGCCGGATCCTCACGGTCGACACGCCGCACGGTCTGCGCACGGGCTTTCCCGGAACGATCTTCGAGGTCACCGCCGCCCCATGGCGCGAAGCCCTCGCCAGGGTGCGGCTGATGCCGGCCGTGACCCAGGCCACCGTCTTCGGGCACACCCTGCACGTCGTGGTGCGCGATGAGGCCTCCGGGACGGCGGTCGTGGACGGTCTGCGGGAGTCCGGCGTCCGGGTGCAGCAGGCCCGGCCGATCCCGCCGTCGCTGGAAGACGTGTTCGTGTCGCTGATGAGACGCCCGGCATGAGCGCGAACGGGTACGCCGTTCGGGCGGAGGGACTCACCAAGCGGTTCGGGGCGTTCGTCGCGGTGGACGGCATCGACCTGGCCATCGCGCGCGGGGACATCTTCGGCTTCCTCGGCCCGAACGGCGCCGGGAAGTCCACGACGATCCGCATGCTCTGCGGCCTGATGGTGCCGACCTCCGGGCGGGCGGAGGTGCTCGGTCTGGATGCGGCGCGGGACGCGGAGGCGCTGCGGGAGCGCATCGGCTACATGAGCCAGCGCAGCAGCCTGTACAACGATCTGACCGTGGCGGAGCTCCTGCACTTCTACGGACGCATCTACGGACTGGGGCAGGCGGAGCGGCAGCAGAAGGTCGCGGCATGGATCGAGCGCGCGGACCTGGCCGGCCGGGAGGGTCAGCTCGTCGGGACGCTCTCCGGCGGGTCGCGGCAGCGGCTGGCGCTGGGCTGCGCCATCCTGCACCGGCCGGAGCTGCTGCTGCTGGACGAGCCGACCTCCGGCACCGATCCCGTGCAGCGGCGCGAGTTCTGGGAGCTCATCTACCGCTTTGCGGACGAGGGGACCACGGTGCTCGTCACCACGCACTACATGGACGAGGCGGAGCACTGCACGACCCTGGCCTTCATCCACACCGGCCGGATCATCGCGCAGGGGACCCCCGATGCCATCAAGGGGCAGGCCGGCCTCCCAACGCTCGAGGACGTGTTCGTCTCGCTGATCGCCAACACCACCCAGGCCCATGCGTAGGCGGCTCGGTGCGATCATCATCAAGGAGTTCGTGCAGCTGGTCCGTGATCGGCGCACGCTGGCCATGGCGCTGCTCATGCCGGTGATCCAGCTGCTCCTCTTCGGCTACGCCATCACCACCGAGGTGGAGCACCTGCCGACCATCGTCTTCGACCAGTCGCAGAGTCAGGAGAGCCGGCAACTGCTCGACCGGTTCGTGAACTCGCGCTTCTTCGACGTCCGCGCGCAGGCCCGCAGCCTCGTAGAGATCGAGCGCGCTGTCGATCGGGGCGCCATGCGCGTCGGGATCGTCATCCCGCCCGAGTTCGGTGAGGCGCTCCAGAGCGGCCGCACCGGCCAGGTGCAGGTGATCGTGGACGCCTCCGACCCGCTCGTGGCCCGCAGCGCGATCGCCACGGCCGAGGCGATCGGGCAGACGGCGTCGCTCGAGATCGTCACGCGGCTGCTCGCCCGCGCCGGCTCGCCCGTGCGGGGCATCCCGCTTGAGGTGCGCACGCGGGCCTGGTACAATCCCGATCTGCGCAGCGTGAACTTCATGGTCCCGGGGCTGCTCGCGGTGATCCTCAGCATGCTCACCCTGATGCTGACGGCCATCGCCATCGTGCGCGAACGGGAATTGGGGACGCTCGAGCAGCTCGTGGCCACCCCGATCCGGAAGACGGAGCTGATGCTCGGGAAGATCCTCCCCTACGTGGTGCTCGGTTACCTCGACATCACCCTCGCGCTGTTGATCGGGGCGTTGTGGTTCAAAGTGCCGATCCGCGGCAGCCTGCTGCTGCTCTACGCCCTGACCCTGATCTTCTACCTGGCGACGCTGGGGCAGGGCATCCTGATCTCCACCGTCTCCCGCACGCAGCGGCAGGCGATGCAGGCGGCGTTCTTCGTGTTCCTCCCGGCGATCCTCCTCTCGGGCTTCATGTTCCCGCGCGAGGGGATGCCCGTGGTCATCCAGTGGATCGGCTACGCCATCCCGCTGACGTACTTCCTCGTCATCGTCCGGGGGATCATCCTCAAAGGCGTCGGCCTGGCCGAGCTCTCCGCACAGATCATCCCGCTCGCCGTCCTCGGGGTCATCTTCTTCGTGGTCAGCGTCGCGCGGTTCCAGAAGCGGCTAGAATAGTGGTATGCTCGCCTGCCGCGCCGTCTGTTTCGATCTCGACGGCACGCTGCTCGACTCCCTCGTCTCCCATTACCGCGTCTACCGGAGGGTCTTCGCCGAACTGGGTCTCGCCTTCGAGGAGGGCGCGTACGCCGACCGCTATTCTCCTAACTGGTACATCTTCTACGAGCGCATGGGCCTTGCGCGTGATCGCTGGCGCGAGGCCGATCAGTTGTGGCTGCGGCACTACGAGAACGAGACACCCCATGCCCGGCCCGGGGCGGATGATGTGCTGGCGGCCATCCGGGCATCGGGGCGCCGACTTGGCCTGGTGACCTCAGGGGATCGCTCCCGGGTCGAGCGGGACATCCACCGCGCGGGGTGGGAGAGGAGCTTCGACATCGTGGTCTGCGGCGGCGACGTGGAGGAGCGCAAGCCGCTGCCGGGACCGCTGCTCCATGCGCTGCGTGCCCTGCGCATCGAGCCGGCGGTCTCCCTCTACGTGGGCGACACGGTCGAGGACATCGCGATGGGAAAGGCGGCGGGGACGCGCACCGCAGGCGTGCTCGGAGGGTTCTCCGGCCGCGCGGCGCTCGAGGCCGCCTCGCCCGACCACCTCGTCACCTCGCTGCGCGAGCTGGTGCCACTCGTCGGCTGAAGATACGGACCTGCCACCACGCCGAGAGCGAGAGCGGGATGAGCGCCGCCGTGGCGGCGACGAGGGCCATCGCGCCGTACCCGATCGCGGCGAAGACGATGCCGCTGCTGAGACTGCCCGCCGCGGACGTCAGGCCGACCAGCAGATCGTTCGTGCCCTGCGTTCGTCCACGCTCGCTCGGGGAGAGCTGATCGGCCAGCAGCGACGACCCCGCTACGTAGCAGAAGTTCCAGCCCAGGCCCAGCAAGAACAGCGCCACCGACAGCGGCAGCACCCCCGGCGACAGGCGCGCGCTCAGGCAGGCGAGGGTGAGCACGGCGGCGCCCGTGACGATGACCGGCCCGCGGCCGAGCCGGTCGGCGAGCCGGCCGGAGACGATGGAGAAAGCGTACATGCCGACGACGTGGGCGGAGATGACGAACGAGATGCTGCTGAGTTGATGCTCGTGCCCCCGCATGTGCAGCGGCGTGATGACCATCAGCATCACCATGATCAGCTGGCCGAAGACCATCGCCATGACGGCGACGAAGGCGGCCGGGACGCGGAGGATCTCGACAACGGACCGACCCGGACCGGCAGCGGCGTGACCGGGATCGTGGATGGCGGCGAGGGCCCGGCCGACCTCGCGCGGCTCAGGCCGCAGGAGGATGTAGACGAGCAGCGCAGCGGCGACGAAGAGCGCGGCGGTGACCAGGAACGGGCCGGAGAGTTCCTCGAGCGCCGTGGCGCCGGCCATCCGCGCCGCGGCCCCGGCCAGCAGCGGCCCGGCGATCGCTCCAATCGTCCCGCCGAGGACGACGGTCGAGATGGCCCGGGCCCGCTCTGACGGCGGATGGACCTCGGCGGCGACGAACCGCGCGAGCTGCACGGCCGAGACGGCCACACCCACGAGCAACGCCGCGACGAGGAACCCCGCGAAGGAACTCCGCTCGATGGAGAGGACCGCCAGCAGCGCTCCTACGGCTCCCGCGGCCAGCCCAAGCACGAGCGTCCCGCGGCGGCCGATCCGGTCCATGAGCCGGCCCCAGCCAAACGCCGAGAAGGCGCCGCCGAGCTGGTAGAGCATAGCCGGCACGCCGGCATAGGAGGGGTGGCCGCCCAGGCGCGCGCCAAGGATGCTTACCACCGGGAAGATGGCGACGGTTGCGGCCGAGGCCAGACTCTGGGCGGCGAACAGCGTGCGCGTGATCCGGCGCGCAGCGCGGGCGAGATCCATACGGGACTCCAAGCCGTTCGGCGTGGCCCGGCCGGCATCCTCTCCGGCCGCGGGTGGTTGACCTGGTCGGCACCCTTCCTTATAATGAAGGAAGTCGACGCGGGGTGGAGCAGCCAGGTAGCTCGTCGGGCTCATAACCCGAAGGTCGCAGGTTCAAATCCTGCCCCCGCTACCACGTAATTACCACCTGAAACGCTCGGACACCGCTCCAGATGCGGGTGCCGGGCGTTTCGGCTTTTCCAGGCGGTTGTTACTTGGATACCCGGGAGACCCCCTGAGATCCGCCCAGACGGGTCCGCACAAGGATCCGCACAAAACAGGGGGTGGGAACGATGGCCAAGCTGATCCAGGAGATCGGCGGAGGCAGCCGGACGGTCCGCCGCGCGGACGTCGACTCCGCGGGTAGGATTCGAACCTACAACCCACCAGTCAACAGGTTAAGGCAGACTCTGTATCTTGTTAGTTCTTCGTGCCTGTGGCT
>DASSGA010000211.1:0-3183 GCA_035693805.1 bacterium
CTCCTCGGCACCGACTTCTTCGGCCGGGACCTCCTCAGCCGGATCCTGTACGGCTACCGCACCTCGCTGCTGGTAGCGGGGCTGTCGGTGATCTTCGCGATGCTCCTCGGCAGCGCGCTCGGGGTCGTCGCGGGCTACGCGGGCGGGACGACGGACAGCGTCCTGATGCGCACGATGGACATCCTCTTCGCGTTCCCCGTGCTGCTGCTGGCGATCACCATCGTGGTCGTGCTCGGGGCCGGGACGCTTACCACCGTGCTCGCCATCGGCATCGTCTATGTGCCCATCTTCGCTCGTATCGCCCGCGCGCCCACCCTGGTCGTGCGGGAGCAGGCTTACGTCGAGGCGGCGCGGGCGTTGGGCCAGAGGTCCCGGCGGATCATCCTGCGCCACGTGCTCCCGAATGTCAGCACGCCGATCTTCGTCCAGGCCACGATCAACCTCGCCACGGCGATCCTCTTCGAGTCGGCCCTCAGCTTCCTCGGGCTGGGCACGCAGCCGCCGTTTCCCTCGCTCGGGCTGATGGTGAGCGAGGGCCGCAACTATCTCGAGCTCAGCCCCTGGCCGTCGGTGTTCCCCGGACTGGCGATCGTCCTCGCGGTGCTCGGCTTCAACCTCGTGGGCGATGCGCTGCAGGAGATCCTGGACCCCCGCCTGCGACAGACCTGGGCGGGATCCTAGGCCGATGCTCAACGCCGGGACGCCGCGTCAGGCGGGGCTGGATACGGAACGGCTGGGCGCGCTGGAATCGCTGCTGGCCGAAGGCGTCCGCGGTGAGGTCTTCCCGGGCGCGGTCGGGCTCATCGTCCGCGCCGGCGTGGTGGGATGGCGGTACGCGCATGGATATGCTCAGGTCACCCCGGTGCAGCGCCCCGCCTCCGTGGACACGATCTATGACCTGGCCTCGCTGACCAAGGTGATCGCGGCGCTGCCGGTCGCGCTCGCCATCGCCGAGCGCGGGATACTCGATGTCGACGCCCCCGTACACGCCATCCTTCCCGAGTTCAGCGGTGGGGCGCGAGGTCTCGTCACGTTCCGCCACCTGCTCGCGCACACCTCGGGGCTGCCCTCGTGGCGCGCGCTGTACCTCCGGGCGCCCACCCGCGCGATGGTACTGGAACAGATCTGCGGGACCCCGCTCGTCACCGACCCCGGCAGGGTGGTGGAGTACTCCGACCTGGGCATCCTGCTGCTCGGGTTCGCGATGGAGCGTCTGACCGGGTGGCGCATCGACGATCTGGTGCGCCAGTACGTGACGGGGCCGCTTGGCCTCAGAGAGACGATGTACACCCCCCCGCGCGAGCTGCGGACCCGCTGCGCCGCGACCGAAGCCGGCCATGCCTACGAGCGGGAGAAGGTCGGCGACGAAGGCCGCGGCTACCCCTGGCAGGCGGAAGTGCTGGTGGGCGAAGTGCACGACGGCAACGCGCATTACGCGATGGACGGCGTCGCCCCGCACGCGGGTCTGTTCTCCACCGCCTGGGAGGTCGCCGTCGCCACCTTCCAGTGGCTGCGTCCCGGAGGATTCCTGACCGAGGCGGCGATCACCGAAGCCATCTCCGACCAGCGCGCGGGTGCCGAGGGCTATCCGCGCGGGCTTGGGTGGGTGCTCCACCACGACGGCACGTTCTTCGACGCGCTCGGGCCGCGCTCGTTCGGGCATACGGGCTTTACGGGAACGTCGGTGGCGGTGGATCCCGACCAGGATCTCGTCGCCGTGCTGCTCACGAATCGCGTCCACCTCGGCGGATCGAACACGAAGATCCAGGAGTTCCGCCCGCGCTATCACCGGGCGGTGCGGGAGGCGTTGCGCGGATGATCCTGGCCGGTGTCGACGCGGGCGCGACCACGACACGGGCCGTGGCGGTGGCCGACGACGGCCGGGTCGTGGGCAGGGCCTCGGCCGGCCCGGGGAACCCGCACAACGCCGGCGTCGAGTCGGCGGCATCCGCAATCGTCAGCGCCCTCCGGGATGCCGCCGGCGGGCAGACTCCCGACATCGTTGTTGCCGGCGTGGCCGGCATCGAGGATCCGGCGATCAAGGAAGGCCTGCGGGCGGCGCTCGTCACGATGCACGCCGCCGGCAAGATCCACCTCGCATCCGACGCTGAGATTGCGCTGGACGGTGCCTTTCTCGGCGCGCCCGGAATCATCGTGGTTGCGGGGACAGGCTCGGTATCATGGGGGCGCGATGCCCGTGGGAACGAGGCCCGCGCAGGCGGATGGGGGCATATCCTCGACGACGCGGGAAGCGGGTATGACGTCGGGCGGGCGGCGCTGGGGGCGGTGCTGCGCGAGCATGACGGGCGGGGGGGAGCGACGGCGCTGACGCATCATGTGCTCAGCGCGCTGCATCTGGCCGGGCCGGAACAGATCGTGGGGGCCGCCCGCGGTATGACGCCCGCCCAGATGGCCGGCCTCGCTCCCCTTGTGATGGATGCCGCGGAGCAGGGGGACACAACGGCCGCGGCGATCGTACGCGAGGCCGGCCGACATCTCGCGGAGATGGCCGCCGCGGTCTGGCGCGGGCTGCGTTTCGCCGGGGCCCATCCCGTGGCGGGGATCGGGGGGCTATTCGGCCACGCCGTCCTGCGGAGCGCCTTCGCCGCGGGGCTGAGGCGTGCGTGTCCCGAGGCCGTGCCGACGCCGCCGCGACTTCAGCCGGTGGGCGGGGCCTTGTGGCGGGCATTTGCGGTGAAGGGTATCGAGGCGCCGGCACGCCTCATCGATGCGTTGAGGGGTGAGTGACCCATGCGAGATGAATTCGGCGCGCTCCTCACCGAGCAGCGCAATCCGAAGTCGATGCGGCTGGACGTGATCAGCACGAGGGAGATCGTGGCCCTCATCAACGAGGAAGATGCTTCCGTCGCCGCCGCCGTCCGCCGCGTGCTGGCCGAGGTTACCCGCGCGGCAGACCTCATCGCGGACCGCATCCGGCACGGGGGGCGGGTGTTCTACGTGGGGGCGGGGACGAGCGGACGGATCGCGCTGCTGGATGCCTCGGAGTGGCCCCCCACCTTCGGCACCAGTCCCGATCTCGTCCAGGTCATCATCGCGGGAGGGGTCTCGGCCGGAGTGCAGTCGGCCGCGCCGCTCGAGGACGATGCGACCTTGGGGGCGCGCGACCTCGCCGCGCGGGATCCGCAGGCCCGGGACGTCGTGGTCGGCCTCGCCGCGAGCGGG
>DASSGA010000212.1:0-8078 GCA_035693805.1 bacterium
CCCTTGTTCTTGAAGCGGTTGATGAAGCCGACGATGGCGCCGCGATCGAACCGGTCGAGCGTCATCAGCCGTCCCCAGGCGGCCACCGCGATGCGGCTGTCGTTGCGCGGGCGGTGCGTCACGATGACTTTGGTCCGGTACTCGCGCACGAAGGCCACGAGGGCGTCGATCGCCTCAGCGTCGGTCGCGTCCTTGAAGGAGATCCAGATGCCGCCGTGCTCCAGGTTGTGGATGATGAGCTCGTCGGGTAGCTCGCTGTTGTGGAAGCCCCAGGAAGCCGTGCTCGCGTAATGCCAGCCCGAGGTCGGGGGGTTGGAGTTGTAGGCCGGATGCGGCACGCCGGGACCTACGTGCGTGCGTCCCTGATCGGGGACCTCGACGACCCGGGGCCGTGAAGGTGTTCCAGGTTGCGGCGCCCCGGGTTGTGACGTCCCGGCCTGCGATGGGCCGGACACGGTCGGCTCCGGGCGTAGGGCACTCCACAGCGCCCAGCCGCCTCCGATCGCCACCGCGAGGACCACGGCGGTGATGACGAGCGTGCGCGTCTGGCGCTGACGCTGTCGCTGCTGTGTCTCCTCAGCCTTGCGTTCCAGCCGCGCCTGCCGACGCGCTTCTTTCCTGCCGGCTTTCCCCATCGGTTGCTCCAGTCTAGCAACACGTCATTTCCATGGCAAGGGAAAGGGCGGCCGCGGTGGAAATCCTTAGCGGCCCGAGTCGTCCGGTGAGGTGTGCGCGGTGTCCGTCCGCATCCGCATCAAGCTCAGCGCGTACTTCGATTCCGTCACGCTCATGCTCGTCCAGCGTGAGGTACGCAGCCTGGCCGGAGTGCGCGAAGCCGGAGCGGTGATGGGCACGGAGGCCAACAAGGAGCTGCTGCGGGATGCGGGACTGATGGCCCCCGAGGCGTCGCGCGCCGGCCCCGATGATCTGATCCTGTCTGTCGACGCCGTGGACGTGCACACCGCCGAGGCCGTCCTCGCGCACGCCGAGGGGCTCCTGGTCCAGCGCCGCACGAGGACCACGGATGAGGCCTATCGCCCGAAGACCGTCGCGTCCGCCGCGCGCGCGCTCGAAGGGGCCAACCTCGCCCTCATCTCCGTCCCGGGCCGGTTCGCCGCCGGCGTGGCCAGGGATGCGCTGGCGGCCGGACTGCACGTCATGCTCTTCAGCGACAACGTGCCGATCGAGGCCGAGATCGACCTCAAGCGGGCGGCGGAGGACCGCGGGCTGCTCGTGATGGGGCCGGATTGCGGGACGGCGATCCTGGGAGGGGCGGCGCTCGGGTTTGCCAATCAGGTGCGCCGCGGCCCCGTCGGGATCGTCGGCGCCGCGGGCAGCGGAGTCCAGGAAGTAAGCTCCCTCATCCACCGTGCCGGCTCCGGGATCTCGCACGCCGTGGGCACGGGCGGACGCGATCTCTCAGCCGCGGTGGGGGGGCGGACCGCCGTGCGGGGCCTGGCGGCGCTGGCCGCCGATCCCGACACCGAGGTCATCGTGCTGATCTCGAAGCCTCCCGCGCCTGAGGTCGCCGCAATGCTCCTCGCCGCCGCGCGGGCGACCGGAAAGCCCGTGGTCGTGAACTTCGTGGGGGCCACCGTCCCCTCGACGGAGCGGCTCTTCGGGGCGCAGACCCTGGAGGACGCCGCCGAGATCGCCGTCCGCCTGGCCACGGGGACGCCACCGGCCTGGCCGCGCCGTCAAGCTTTGCCCGCGCAGGAAGGCCTGCGCCTGGCCCCCGGCCAGCGCTTCGTTCGCGGCCTGTACAGCGGCGGCACGCTGTGCTACGAGGCCCTGCTCCTCCTCGAGCGCTACCTCGGTCCCGTGCACTCGAACACGCCGCTGGATCCCGCGCATCTGCTGCCGTCAGCGATGCGCAGCCGCGAGCACACCGTGATCGACATGGGCAGCGATGAGTTCACGGTGGGGCGGCTGCACCCGATGCTGGACGTCGAGCTGCGCCAGCAGCGCCTGCTGCGCGAGGCGGACGATCCCGAGGTCGCGGTCATCCTGCTCGACATCGTGCTGGGATGGGGTGCGCATTCGAACCCGGCCGGGCAGTTCGCGCCTGTCATCCGCCGGGCGCGGGAACGAGCCCAGGGCGCCGGCCGCTGGCTCGCCGTCGTCGCCACCGTGTGCGGGACCGATGCCGATCCCCAGAGCTATGACGACCAGGTGCGAGAGCTCGTCGAGGCCGGGGCGCTCGTGCAGTCGAGCAACGCTCAGGCCGCGAACCTGGCCGGGTTGATCGCCGAGGCCGCGGGGAGCCGCGGCGCGCCCCGGGCGCCAGTGGCGGTGGCGGTTCCCTCGCGGGAGGTGAGGCTGCCGGCGGCGGCGGGGATCGTGAGGTTCCTGGCCGAGCCGCCCAAGGTGGTGAACGTGGGCCTCGAGCTGTTCGCGGACAGCCTGCGTGCGCAGGAGGTGCAGGTGATCTCCGTCGACTGGCAGCCGCCCGCGGGCGGGAAGCAGAAGTTCATCGAGATGCTGGACAAGCTCGGCGCGTAGATGGAGGCAGCGATGAACATCGACGACGCGAACCACCTCGCCGCGCACCGCATCCTGGACAGCACGCCGGCCCTGGCCGGTATCGCACGCGCCGACGAGGTCATCCCCGGGATACATCGGAACCTGATCCTGCACGCCGGCCCCCCGATCGGCTGGGCGCGGATGTCCGGGCCGCTTCGCGGAGCCGTGATCGGCGGCCTGATCTTCGAGGGCCTGGTGAAGGACGAACGTGCCGCCGTGGCCATGGTGGAGCATGGCGAGGTTGAATTCGCCCCCTGTCATCACCACGGAGCCGTGGGCCCGATGGCGGGCGTCACCACGGCCTCGATGCCGGTCTACATCGTCGAGAACCGCCCGTTCGGGACGCGGGCCTTCTCGAACCTCAACGAAGGCTATGGGAAAGTGCTGCGCTACGGCGCCTACAGCGAGGACGTGCTGGCCCGCCTGCGCTGGCTGAGCGACGTCTACGCGCCGATCACGGCCCGCGCCCTGGAGCGTGCCGGGGGCCTCGACATGAAGACCATGATCGCCCAGCAGATCCAGATGGGCGACGAGGGGCACAACCGCAACAAAGCCGGCTCCGCGATGATGGCGCGCGCGCTGGCCCCCCACCTCGCGCGGACGGGGGCTCGAAGCGAGGACCTCGCCGCCGTGCTCGATTACCTGGCGGGCAACGACCTGGCCGTCCTGAACCCCGTCATGGCGGCCTGCAAGGCGACGATGGATGCCGCCCACGGCATCGCGGGCAGCACGATTGTGACCTGCATGGCGCGCAACGGGACCGACTTCGGCATCCGTGTGAGCGGCCTCGGCGACCGCTGGTTCACCGCGCCGGCCCAGATCCCCGTCGGCCTGTTCTTCCCGGGCTATGCGCAGGAGGACGCCAACCCGGACATCGGCGACAGCACGATCACCGAGACAGCAGGCATCGGGGCATTCGCCATGGCGGCCGCGCCGGCGATCGTGAAGTTTGTGGGCGGCACGCCGAAGATGGCGCTTGAAGCGACGATGGAGATGTACGAGATCACGGTGACGGAGAACCCCGCGTTCGGCATCCCGCAGCTGGAGTTCCGCGGCACGCCCACCGGGATCGACATCCGCAAGGTGGTGAAGACCGGCATCACCCCGCGCGTCAACACCGGCATCGCCCACCGGCGCGCCGGCGTCGGGCAGGTCGGCGCCGGATTGGTCCGGCCTCCGATGGAGTGTTTCGAGCAGGCCGTGGAAGCGATGGTCGCATCACTCGATGCCGGGCGGGAGCGATGAGCATCCCTCATGTCCGCGCCGGCGGGGGCAGGGGGCCCTGCCGGCGCGTCGTAGTCCAGAGGCACGAGATTGCCCATCGGGGGATGTGCCCATAGGGAGGGGAGAGGGATGAGGAGAGCGAGCTGGGCGCTGGCTGCCGGAGCAGTGATCCTCGTACTGGTCGCCGGGGTCGTAGGTCCGACCACCGCGCAGCAGCCGCGGCGGGGCGGGATCCTCACGTTCGTCGTTTCGGCCGAGCCGCCGTCGTTCGACGCGCACCGCGAGGCGACGTTCGCCTTGATCCACCCGGCGCGGCCGCACTACAACCTGCTGGTGAAGTTCGATCCGCAGGGCTACCCGAAAGTCGTGCCGGACCTCGCCGAGAGCTGGAGCATCTCGCCGGACGGCCGGACCTACACCTTCAAGATCCGGCGCGGCGTCCGCTTCCATGACGGCAGCCTCCTCACCTCGCGCGACATCCAGGCCACCTACGAGAAGATCATCTTCCCGAAGGGCGACGTGGTGAGCGCCCGCCAGGCGGCCTACGAGATGGTGGAGAAGATCGAGGCCCCCGACGCGAACACGGTGGTCTTCCGGCTGAAATGGAAGTCGCCGTCCTTCCTGCAGAACGCCGCCTCGCCCTGGAACTGGATCTACAAAGCGGACATCCTGGCCCGGGAGCCGCACTGGTACGAGCGCAACGTCATGGGCACGGGGCCGTTCAAGTTCGTAGAATACGTACGCGGCTCGCACTGGGTGGGGGCGCGCAATGAGAACTACTGGGTGCGAGACCGTCCGTACCTGGACGGCTACCGCGCGGTGTTCATTACCAACTCGACGGCGCAGGTGAACGCGATCAAGAGCGGCCAGGCCCTGGTGGAGTTCCGCGGGTTCTCGCCGCCGCAGCGGGACGACATCGCGCGCACGCTGGGCAGCAACGCCGTGATCCAGGAGAGCAGCTGGGTGTGCAACAACACCGTGGTCTTCAACACGCGGCGTAAGCCCTTCGATGACGCGCGCTTCCGCAGGGCCCTGTCGCTGGCGATCGACCGGTGGGGGACCGGCCAGTCGCTGTCCCAGATCGCTTTCGTCGGGCCGGTGGGAGGGGTGATGCGACCGGGCGGCCCCTACGCGCCGCCGGACGCCGAGCTCCAGAAGCTGGCCGGATACAGCCGTGACATCAATGCCGCGCGGGCCCAGGCGAAGCAGCTTCTGGCCGAGGCGGGGGTCAGCGAGGGCTTTGAGTTCAACCTCCTCAACCGCAGCATCGAGATGCCCTACCGCTACGTGGGCGTCTTCCTCATCGACCAGTGGCGCCAGATCGGTCTGCGCGTCACGCACGTCGTGAAGGAGACCGGGCCGTACCTCGCGGACGAGCGCGCCGGGAACTTCGACGCGGCCGTGGACTTCAACTGCGATTTCTACGACGATCCGGACCTGCAGCTCGTCAAATTCCTCTCCGTCGGCCGCAGCCCGCTGAACTACGGGGGCTACACCGATCGGACGCTCGACCGCCTCTACACCGAGCAGAGCCGGTCGGTGGACACGCCGCACCGTATGGCGCTGGTGCGCCAGTTCGAGAAGCGGCTGCTGGACGACCGGGTGTGGCAGATCTACGTGCTCTGGTGGAAGCGCATCATCCCGCATTCCGCCAGGCTGCACGGGTACAAGATCAGTCCCTCGCACTACCTGGAAGACCTCCAGGACGTGTGGATATCCGAATAGCGTCCCGTGTGTGGCTCGGGCGCCGGGGGCGGGCATTCGCCGCCTCCGGCGCCCCCATCCCCGGAGGCCTCTGACGTGGTCCGCTACGCAACGCGCCGGCTGCTCCTGATGGTTCCCACGCTGCTGGTCGTCGCGCTCCTCATCTTCGTGCTGGTGCGCGTCATCCCGGGCGACATCGTCGAGCTGCGCCTCGTCAGCGGCGGCAGCTTCGTGACCCGCAGCGTGATCGAGGCGGAGCGCGCGCGGCTCGGCCTCAACAAGCCGATCTCGCGCCAGCTGGGCGACTGGCTGGTGGGACTGCCGCAGTTCGATCTCGGTATGTCGATGTGGACCGGGGAGCCCATCACCCATGAGATCGCGCTGCGGTTCCAGCTCAGTCTGCAGCTGGCGATCATGTCCACCTTGATCGCCGTGACGCTCGCCGTCCCGCTCGGGATCCTGGCCGCGGTGCGGCGCGGGACGTGGATCGATGCGGCGGTGCAGGTGGTGAGCGTGGCCGGGCTGGCCACCCCCAGCTTCTGGCTCGGCATCCTGCTGCTGCTGTTTCTGCTGACCTACTTCCACTGGCTCCCGCCGCTGACGTTCACCCCGCCGTGGGTGGATCTGCGGGCCAACCTGCTGCAGCTGATCTGGCCCGCCCTCGCCGTCGGCTATCGCTACTCCGCCGTGACCACGCGCATGACCCGGTCCGCGATGCTGGAGGTCCTGCGCGAAGACTATGTCCGCACGGCGTGGGCGAAAGGCCTCGCCCGGCAGGTGATCATCGGCCGCCACGCGCTGCGCAACGCGCTGCTGCCCGTGGTCACGGTGATCGGGCTGGAATTCGCTTTCCTGGTCGGGGGCCTCGTCGTTACGGAGCAGGTCTTCAATCTCAACGGGATCGGGAAGCTCTTCGTCGATGCCATCGCCCACCGCGACTACACGATGATCCAGGGGCTGATGCTGCTGGTGGCCACGGTGTACATCGTGGTGAACTTCCTCATCGAACTCGTGTACGTGTGGCTCGATCCGCGGCTCAGCTATGGCTGAGCCGCGGTCCGCGCCGGCACGTCCGGACGGCGTGTCGCGCGCGCTTCCGGTGGCAGGCCGCCCTGGCGCGTTCGCCTCACGTCGGCGCTCCTGGCTGATCCGCTTCGTCCGCCGATACCCGATGGGCACCGCGGCCGCGCTCGCGATCCTCAGCATGGCGGTTGTCGCCGTCCTGGCCGCTCAACTCGCGCCGTACGATCCGCTGGCCAATGACTTCGGGGCGATGTTCGGCTCGCCCGGACCCCGGCACTGGTTCGGCACCGACGTCTTCGGCCGCGACGTGCTCAGCCGGATCATCTACGGCGCGCGAACTGCGCTGCTGGTGGGTTTCTCGGCGTCGCTGGTCGGCGCCACGCTCGGAGCCATCGTCGGGGTGGCCAGCGCGTACTTCGGCGGCACCGTGGACCTCGTCATCCAGCGCCTGGCCGACATCATGATCTCATTCCCCATCATCATCCTGGCCCTGGCCATCGTCGCCATCCTCGGCGCGGGGACGTTCAACCTGATCCTGGCCATCGCGCTCTCGTTCGTGCCGCGTATCGAGCTCGTCGTCCGGGCGAGTGCCCTGACCGTGCGGGAGACGACCTACGTCGAGGCGGCGCGGGCGATCGGGGCCAGTCATTGGCGGATCATCGCCCGCCACATGGTGCCAAACGTCGTCGCCCCCTACCTGGTGATGATGACCGCGTTCCTCGGGCAGGCCATCCTGCTGGAGGCGTCCTTGAGCTTCCTCGGGCTGGGCGTGAACGAGCCGACCGCGGCGTGGGGGCTGATGCTGAGTGGGGCCGCCGTGGAGTTCGTGCAGCGCGCCCCGTGGATGGCCATCTTTCCGGGGCTGGCCATCACGACCACCGTCCTGACCTTCAACGTGCTCGGGGATGCCCTGCGGGACGCGCTCGATCCCCGGCTGCGGATGTAGTCAGGCGAGCGCGTCCAGCACCGGGGCGATGCTGTGGAGGTCCCGGCTCTCGAACGCCGGGGCGTAGCGCGCATCCAGGACGGGTTCGTCCGTCCGGTTCACCCACAGGGTGGTGATTCCAGATGCCGTCGCGCCCATGGCGTCCGTCGGCGAACCGGCGACGTGCAGGAGTTCGTCCCGGCCGACGCCCAGCGCCGCGAGCGTTTTCTCATAGATCGAAGGATGCGGCTTGAAGCGCCCGCCCTCGGTCGAGATGATCCGGTCGAACGTGACCGGCAGCGTGGCCAACAGCGCACGCTGCATCCCCTCGTCCCCGTTGCTGAGTGAGGCCAGGAGGAGGGGGCGCGCGCGGACCGCGCTGAGCGCCTCCCGTGCTTCCGGCCACGCCGGCAGGCGCTCCCAGGCCGCGATCAGACCGGGTATCTCCTCGGGCGCGAGCGGGGGCCGAACGTCCCGGAGGGCGAAGCGGGCGGCGATCTCGATGGCCGCGCGGTTGCTCGCGGGGGCGCGGTCGAGGGAGTTCAAGACGAGCAAACACTCCGCGTGTTTCTGGCGCCACCGCCGAGCCACGGTGCGGGGGTCGTCGATCGCGTCCCGAGCGCGCAGGACGCCGGTGACCGCCGCGGTAAGCCCGCTCACCGTGTCGAACAGCGCCGAG
>DASSGA010000213.1:0-8650 GCA_035693805.1 bacterium
GGGTTGGCGATGGGACCGGGCGGCAGCCCGGCGTGGCGGTAGGTGTTGTAGGGCGAGTCGACCTTGAGGTCCTCGAACGTCACCACCGGCTTGTGGCGCCCTAGAGCGTACAGCACCGTTGCGTCCACCTCGAGCTTCCACCCCGCCCGGAGCCGATTGTACAGGACCCCGGCGATGAGGGGCTGCTCTGCGGGCACCAGCGCCTCGCGCTCGATCATCGAGGCCATCGTCACGATGTCGTGGAGGCTCCGTCCGGCCCCCTCCAGCCGCCAGGCCGGAACAACAAGGGTGTTGAATCGCTCGAGGAACGTCGCCACGATCGCGCGCTCATCGAGAGAGCGCGGGAGCCGGTAGGTGTCGGGAAAGAGGTACCCCTCCAACGAGCCGCCACCGGAGGCCGGCAGGAAGTCGTAGGGGAAGAGGACCGCGCCGTGGCGCACCATCTCACGCAGCCGGGAAGCATCGGCCAGCCCTGCCGCCGCCAGCGTCCGCACGACCTGCTCCGCGGTGAACCCCTCGGGGATCGTCACGGCATAGAGGACGACGTCGCCGCGCGCGATCGTATCCACGATGCGCAGCAACGGCATCGCGGGCGACAGCCGGTACTCGCCGGGGCGCAGCGACCGCGTGGCGCCGCGCAGCCGCGCCGCGTACACGAAGTGCGCGGGCGTGCGCACCAGGCCCGCCTCCGCCAGATGCCGCCCGATCTCCGGGGCGCTGCTGCGGGGCGGGATGACGACCACGCGTGCGCTGCCGGAGGCATCTACGGGCGAGAGCAGGTAGCGCGCGCCGGAGACGGCCCCCGCCAGCAGCAGCACGAGCGCTGCTACCGCCCAGCCGAAGGTCCTCAATTCACCTCGCGGTCCCGGGATACCCCGTCTGCATCGGCCCGGTCCTCATCGTCCCCGCCCTCATCATCCTCGCCGTCGTCGTCCACATCCTCGCCCGTCTCCCCGGCCACGGTGAGGTCGTCGTACTCGTCGAGATCCCGCAGCGCGTCCACGACCCGGTCGAACTCCTCATCATCGTCCACCGGGAGCAGCGTCTCGCCCTCCACGCGGAACAGCACGGCGCCCTCATCCGGATCCTCGGGCTGCAGCACCGCATAGCGCTGGGAGGCGACCTCGATCACGTCCACGAGCGTGAATTCGTGGGCCTTCCCCTCATCATCGAGCAGCGTGATGTTCTCTCCTCGCTCCGCCACGGCACACCCCTACTCCGTCTTCCCCTCGCGCTGCCGCCTGTCCAGATACGACTGCAGGAACACCGCGGCGGCGACCGCGTCGCGGTGCTGCCGCCGCTGCCGGCGCCGCGCATCCTGCGCCACCATCACGCGCTCGGCCTCGGCGGTGGAGAGACGCTCGTCCTGCATCACCACCGGCACCGGGACGGATGCCGCCAGGCGCGCGGCGAAGGCGCGCGCGTCCCGGGCCGCGTCACCCTCTGTGGCGTCCAGACGCAGCGGCAGCCCGACGACGATGCGCTCCACCCCGTGGGCCTCCACGAGGCGCTGGATCTCACCCAGCACCGCCCGCCATCCCGTGCGCTGGATCACGGTCAGGCTCTGCGCGATGGTCCCGGTAGGATCGGACAGGGCCACGCCGATCCGCCGCATCCCAACGTCGATGCCGAGGGCCCTCATGTAGCCTTGCTGAGATGCGCGGCCAGGAAGGCGCGGTCGCGCCCCCGCTCGAGCAGCTCCCGGACCCGCCCGGGATCCCGCAGCCCGCCCTGGGCCAGGTCCGCCCGCCCGCCACCGCTGCCGCCGAACGCCGCAGCGAGACTCCGCAGGAAGGCACCCGCGTCCACGGCCGGTGGGTTCGCCCGCGTACGCGAGGCGACGAGCCGGCCGCTGCTCGTGCTGGCGAGCACGATCACGGCGGGCTCCCGGCGGGCATCGAAGGCGGTGCGCAGGTGATCGGCATACCGTCGCAGGGCGTCGGGCTCCGGCGTCTTCACCTCGAGCAGAACGACGCGGATTCCGTCCACCGTCACGGCGGCATCGATGCCGCGCGCCACGATCTCGTCATGGGGCTCCCCGGGGCCTTCCCCCGCCCGCAGGCGGCGCTCCAGCTCCTTCACCTGCTCGGCCAGACGGCGGAGCCGATCGGGCACCTCCTCGGGCGCGCTGCGCAACTGCTCGGCGGCCGCGCGGAGGGCCGCCTCCTGCCGCGCGACCAGCGCCAGCGCCCCCCGGCCGGTGACGGCCTCGATCCGGCGCACGCCGGCGGCCACGGCGCCCTCCGCCGTAATCTTGAAGAGCCCGATCTGTCCTGTCCGCGCGAGGTGCGTCCCCCCGCACAGCTCACGGCTGTAGTCGTCCACGGCGATCATGCGCACACGATCCCCGTACTTCTCGCCGAACAGCGCCATGGCGCCCTGCGCCACCGCATCTTGGTAGCTCAGCCACCGTGACCGGACCGGCAGGTCGTCGAGGATCTTCGCGTTCACGCGCGCCTCGATCGTCTCCCGCTGCTCGGGCGTGAGGGAAGCGAGATGGATGAAGTCGAAGCGCAGGCGGTCGGGGGCGACCAGGGAGCCGGCCTGCTTCGCTTGCTCCCCCAGGGTCTCGCGCAGCGCCTTGTGCAGCAGGTGCGTGGCCGTGTGGTTGCGCATGATGTCGAGTCGTCGGGCGGTGTCGATCACCGCGCGGACGGGCTGGCCCACCCGCACCGACCCCTCCCGCACCACCCCCAGGTGCAGGATCAATCCACCCGGTACCCGCCGCGTGTCGCGCACCTCCACCGTGCGCGTGGACGCGGTCAGCGTGCCGGTGTCGCCGACCTGGCCCCCGCCCTCGGGATAGAAGGACGTACGCTCCAGGATGACCTCGACCTCGTCTCCCGCCTCCCCGCGCTCGGCCCGCTCCCCTCGGACGAAGAGCGCCGTGACGCGCGTCCGGACCGTCGTCTTCGCGTATCCGACGAATTCCGTGGTCAGCCCTTCCGAGACCAGCGCCGTGTACCGTCGGTCGTCGGCGGAGGGGGCGAAGGCGCCGGCGGCACGGGCACGCTCGCGCTGTGCCTCCATCGCCCGCGCGAATCCGGCGTCGTCCACCTCGAGCCCCCGCTCACGGGCAACGTCCCGCGTCATCTCCACCGGGAAGCCAAAGGTGTCGTAGAGACGGAAGACCTCCTCGCCGGGCAGCACAGACCGGCCCGCACGGGTCGTCTGCTCGATGAGCGACCCCAGCCGCTCGAGCCCGCTTGTGAGCGTCTGGGTGAAGCGCTCTTCTTCGCCGCGCGCCGCGGCCTCGATGAAGGCACGCTGCGCGCGCAGCTCAGGGTAGACGCCCCCCATCTCGTCCACCACGGCCCCGGCGAGCTCACCGAGGAACGGCGTCGTGGTCCCGGTGGCCCGGCCGAAGCGCATCGCCCGGCGCATGATCATCCGCAGCACGTATCCGCGGCCCTCGTTGCCGGGGACGACCCCGTCGGCGAGGAGGAACGTCATCGCCCGTCCGTGGTCGGCCATGACGCGGTAGGCGACCTGCTGCTCCCGGCGGTGGCCGTCGGGGTGGCCGAGGATCCGCTGGATGCGGTCCATCAGCGGGACGAAGAGATCCGTGCCGTAGTCGTCGTTGACGCCCTGCAAGATCGAGGTGAGCCGCTCCAGACCCATCCCGGTGTCCACGCCTGGCTGCGGGAGCGGGACGCGCGTCCCGTCGGGATGTTGATCGTACTGCATGAACACGAGGTTCCAGACCTCGAGCCAGCGCAGACACCCGTTGTCGAGCGCGACGCTGCAGTCAGGCCGGCCGCAGCTGCAGTGCTCGGGTCCCCAGTCGTAGTGGAGCTCGGAGGTCGGACCGCACGGCCCGACGTCGGCCATCATCCAGAAGTTCGTGGCCTCGCCCATGCGGAGGATCCGATCGGGGGGGACGCCCACCGCCCGCCAGGCCTCGAAGGCCTCATCGTCGTCCTGGAACACCGTCATGACGAGGCGGTCGGGGTCGATGTCGTAGGCGCGCGTCATCAGCTCCCAGGCGAAGCGTACCGCGTCCCTCTTGAAGTAATCCCCGAAGCTGAAGTTGCCCAGCATGAGGAAGAAGGTGTGGTGGCGTGGGCTCGGCCCGACGTTCTCCAGGTCGTTGTGTTTGCCCTGGACCCGCATGCACCTCTGCAGCGTGGCGGCGCGCAGGTACGGCCGGCGCTCGAGGCCGAGGAAGGCATCCTTGAACTGCACCATCCCCGCGTTGGTGAACAATAGCGTCGGATCCCCCGCGGGCACGAGCGACGAACTCGGCACGACCGTGTGTCCCCGCTCCCGGAAGAATCCGAGGAAGGTCTCCGTTACCTGCTGCCAGGACGGCCGCTGCTGGTTCATCGACGTCACCCCATCACCTCAGGGAAAATCAAACGCCCCCGTCCCTGGAGGGACGAGAGCGGCGCTCCCGCGGTACCACCCATGTTCCGCCCGCTTCGACCGGACGGCTCTTTTCGGCCGGTATCGGAGGCCTCCGCCGCCTTACGCAGTCGCGTTCGGCGGTCGCTCGGGAGTGGCGGGCTCCGTCATCGCTTGTCCCCCAGTGTACGGACGGGAGCGGGACCTGTCAATGCACGCATTCAGGTCGTCGCTTCGGCCGTGACCTCCGCGACCATCTGCGCCGCCCAGGCGATGGACTGGTCGAGCACCTCAACCGCGCGGTCGATCTGCTGACGGGTGATGGTCAGCGGCGGGGCGATCCGGAAGCACTCCGGCTTGTTGAGGCTGTAGAAGACGATGAGGCCGCGCTCCAGGGCGTCAGCCGTAATCAGCAGGACCACGTCCGGGTCGGTAAACTCCATACCGATGAGCAGCCCCTTGCCCCGCACATCCTTCACAACCGTGGGATGGCGCCGCTGGAGCTCGCGCAGGCGCTCGACCATGTAGGGACCCAGTTCGGCTGCGCGTTCCGGCAGATGCTCCTCCAGCAGCACCTGGATGGTGGCCACGCCGGCCGTGCACGCCAGCGGGTTGCCGCCGAAGGTGGTGGAGTGCAGATACGGGTTCTGTTCCAGGTGTTTCCAGATGCGCGGACGTCCCGTGATGGCGCCGATCGGAATGACACCCCCACCGAGCGCCTTGGCCATCGTGATCATGTCGGGGGTCACGCCCCAGTGCTCGCAAGCGAACATCTTGCCGGTGCGCCCCAGCCCGGTCTGCACCTCGTCCAGGATGAGCAGTGCCCCGGCGCGGTCGCAGATCTCCCGCACGCCGCGCAGATAGCCGTCGGGCGGGACGATCACGCCACCCTCGCCCTGGATCGGCTCGAGGATCACCGCCGCGGTCTTGTTGGTCACCGCACGGTCCATCGCCGCCAGGTCACCGAACGGTACGTGCGAGAACCCCGGGAGAAGAGGCTGGAACGGCGCTTTGTACTTGTCGCGTCCCGAGGCCGAGAGGGCGCCGAAGGTCTTCCCGTGGAAGGCATCGACCGCGCCGACGATGTTCGTCCGGCCGGTGGCCAGCCGGGCCAGCTTGAGCGCCCCCTCGTTGGCCTCGGCACCGCTGTTGGCGAAGAACGTGAACTGCAGATCGCCCGGCGTGATCTGCGCAAGCAACTCGGCCAGGTCGGCCTCGGCCTGCCGCGGCATCGCGCGCACGGACATCGGCATCCGGTCCAGTTGCTCCTTGACTGCCTGCACCACCTTGGGATGCCGGTGGCCGATGTTAAAGACGGCGGGGCCTCCGGAGAAATCCAGATACTCCTTACCGTGGATGTCGTGGACGACGGCACCCTCTGCCTCCCACTCCGCGGTGATCACGTTCGCGAAGCGGTACAGACGGACGAGTCCCGGATTGATGTAGCGCTCGTACTTCGCCAGGATCTCCTGCGCCAGGCGGTCGGGATCAGCCGGTCGCGACATCGCTTCGCTCACCTCTCTGCTCGAGGTAGTCTTTCGCCCGCCGCACGACTTCCCGCGTTTCCTTGTACTTGATGCGCTCGAACGCCTCATCGAGGCCGACCCACTCGCAGGCCACGAACCCCTCTTCGGATTGCGGCGCGGCCTCCTCCCCGCCCAGGAACTCCAGCAGGTAGTAGCGCACCGTCTTGTCGTAGTACGTGTTCTCCGACCGCCAGAAGAAGTAGTAGCGCTCCTCGCCGAGATCGGCGACGACGCGGACGCGGGAGATGCCGGTCTCCTCGCGCACCTCGCGCAGGGCGACGTCCTCGGGGGTCTCACCCTGCTCGATCGTCCCTTTGGGGAGCATCCACTTGCCGCTCTCGTGCTTCAGGAGCAGGATGGCGGGACGTTCCCCGTCGCGGCGGAAGACGACGCCGCCGGCGCTCCGGGCGCGCTTGACCGGCTTCTTGCGCCCTGTCATGCGCCCAGGGCTTCCCGGACCAGGCGGTTGACCAGCCCGCCGTCGACGCGGCCCTTCACCCTGGGCATGACCGCCCCCATTACCCGGCCCATGTCCTGGGGTCCCCGCGCGCCGAGCTGACTCACGACCTCACGGATCGCCGCGCGCACGTCGGCCTCGGTGAGCGGCGGGGGCAGATACTCGGCGAGAATGGCGAGTTCGAGGCTTTCCTTGCGGGCGAGGTCTTCCCGGGCGGCCTTCGAGTAGGCGTCGATCGCCTCACGCCGGCGCTTCATCTCCCGGCCGATGATCTCCTCGACCTCCGGATCAGTAAGCGGGCGGCCCCGCTCGATCTCGGCGTTGTGGACCGCGGCCCGCGCCAGCCGGATGGTGGACACGCGGAGGGTGTCGCCGGCCCGCAGGGCACGATGGAGGTCTTCCTGAAGACGGTCGGCGAGGGCCATAGGGGCACAGACGGCGCAAAGAACGGAAGGGGGACCGGGGGTCCCCCCTCGCCTCAGGCCGGTCCGGTGGGCGCTATACTCCCCGCCGGCGCCGCCGTGCTGCCTTGCGGCGGCGCTTCGCGCTCGGAGATTCGTAGTGCTCGTGACGCTTCGCGTCCGTGAGAATACCGGAACGCTTCACCTGCCGCTTGAACCGCCGCAGTGCGCTGTCCAGGCTCTCGTCCTTGCCTACCCGAACCTCGGTCATCCGTCCCCACCCCCTCCTGTGGCACCCGCCCCACCGTGACCACGGAGTTTCGGATGCGGTGTGGGTCAGTTGAACTCAGGCCATTATATCAGGGAAGCCAGGGGCTAGGGAACCCGCCGCTGCGCGCGCGGGATGACGAACTTGTGCGCCGTGTGCGTCGCCGAGAAGCGGGCCACCTTGACGTCCACCAACCCGGCCGCCTTTCCGGCGGCGAGAATGTCCGCCTCCGGCACCTGCGACGAGCCGCGCGGGGCGATGACCCAGATCCCCCCCTCGGGCTTGAGATACCCCGCCAGAGTGCGCAGGCGACGAAGGCTGCTCCGGTCTTCAACCGCGAGAAAGATCAGATCAGTAGCGCTCCGCGGGCCGCGCTGGGTCACGGCGCCAACTCGTGCCGTGAGCTGCTTGACGAACGACGCATCGTTCACACCGACCAGGGCCACCCGCATCGCGGACATCACGCCGAGCTTATCGAGCAGCCCCTTGGGATGCCGGATGCGGTCCGCCCAGGGCTGCGCCTTCGCACCGAGCTCGAACCGCGCCACGCCTTCGGGAACGGTGACCACCAGCACGCCCTGGTGCGCCTCCACCCGGATCATCCTCCTAAAGGGAATGGACAGACGGAAGGTCCCCCGGAATACGAGGGCGTCGGTCTCCAGCAGTGCGGTACCAGAAGCGGCCTTGCCGTCGAATCTGGCCGTGCACTTCGCCTCAGCGCCCATCGGTTACCCGGGCTAGTCCCACGTCCTCCGGTCCACGATCTTCTTGTCCTCAGTCCACACCATCCCGGGCGGGATGACTTCCACCGTCGCCCGCAGTCTCGTGGCGTCGCGGACGCTCTGCGTGACGGCTTCGGCCAGCGCCGCCCGGTCGGGGACATCGCTCTCCACGCGCACGGTGAGTTCGTCCTGCAAACCGACTCGGGTCACGATGACCTGGTAGCGGCGGACCTGCGGGTGGCGCGCGATCGCGCGGTCGAGCTCATGCGGGTGGATAAAGATCCCGCGCACCTTCACCGCCTCGCCGAGCCGGCCGAGAATCCGTTCCAGGCGCGTCGCGGTGCGGCCGCATGGGCAGTCCCCGGGGGCAAACTGCGATAGATCTCCGGTGGCCAAGCGGAGGAGGGGATAGACGGGGTTGAGGAAGGTCACCACAACTTCGCCGGGCACGCCGCCGGAGGCGGATGCGCCCGACTTGGGATCGATCAGCTCGACGACCACGCGGTCGTCGATATGCAGCCCGCTGCGCCTGGGGCACTCGTAGGCGATGAGGCCGAGATCGCCGATGGCGTATCCCTGGTGGATGCGCAGCCGGAACCGGCGCTCAAGGTCGGTGCGCTGGGAGTCTGCGAACGGCTCGCCGGAGATGAACGCCACGCGGAACGGCGAGCGCGCGCGCAGCTCCTCCACCTTCGCGAGCAGCGCGGCGAGGAAGCTCGGCGTCCCGATGAATCCCGAGGCGCCGAGGTCCAGCGCGGTCTTCGCCTGGATCTCCAGGTTGCCAACCCCGGAGGGCACCGCCACGCACCCGAGCACCCCCAGCGCTCCTTCGAACATCGCCCCGGCCGGGGTGAGGTGGTGCGAGAAGGCGTTGAGCACCACATCGCCGCGGTGGAACCCCGCCGCGTGCAGCGCGGGCGCGAACCCCCAAT
>DASSGA010000214.1:0-3826 GCA_035693805.1 bacterium
GGGCCGAACGGACACTACGGGCTCGGCACCGACCTCCTGGGGCGCGACCTGCTCTCCCGCCTGATCTATGGCGCGCGGGTCAGTTTGCTCATCGGGGTCGCCGCGAACACCGCGGCGCTGTCTATCGGCACCGTCTTCGGCACGATGGCCGGCTACTTCAAGGGCTGGACGGCCATCGTCTTCATGCGGCTCACGGACATGATGATGGCCTTCCCCGCGCTGATCCTGGCCATCGCCCTCGCGGCGATCTTGCGCCCGAGCCTGTGGATCGTGGCCCTCGTCATCGGCATGGTGAACTGGGTGTGGATCGCGCGCATCGTCTACGCGCAGGTGCTGTCGATCAGCGGACGGGAGTTCATCGACGCGGCGCGGGTACTCGGCGTCCCCACGCCCCGCATCTTCTGGCGGCACCTCTTCCCGCATCTGCTGCCGACGCTGTTGGTGTGGGGGACGCTCGGCGTCTCGACCACGGTGATGTTCGAGGCCTCGCTCTCCTTCCTCGGCGTCGGCGTCCGGCCGCCGACCCCCAGCTGGGGCGGGGCGATCAACGAGAGCCAGTCCTACTTCCTGGAAGCGCCCTGGCTGGTAGCCTTCCCCGGCATCGCCATCCTCCTCACCTCGCTGGCCTTCAACCTGGTGGGCGACGCCATGCGCGACGCGCTCGATCCGACGCTGCGGGGCCGCGGATGAGCGGCTACGTGGTGCGGCGACTGACCCAATCGGTGTTCATCTTGCTGGGGGTGACGCTCGTCACCTTCGTGCTGCTCTTCGCGCTGCCGGCGGATCCGGCGCGGATGATCGCGGGACGCAGCGCGACCGTGGAGACGGTCACCCGCATCCGCGCTGAGCTGGGGCTCGACCGGCCGCTGCTCGTCCAGTACGGGCGCTATCTGGGCCGGCTGGCGCACGGGGATCTCGGGCGCTCCTACGCCCAGAAGGTGGAGGTCGGCGAGCTGCTGCGCTCGCGGCTGGCCGCGACCTTCTGGCTGATGCTCGGGGGGATCTTCTTCGAGCTGCTGATCGGGCTCCCCGCCGGGATGCTCGCCGCGGTCGGCCGGCGCGGCCGCGTCGACCGCTCCGTGATGGTCGGCGCGTTCCTCGGCGTCTCCGCTCCGCAGTTCGTGGTCGGGCTCCTCCTCCTGTACGTGCTGGCCTACAAGTGGCCGGTGTTCCCCCTCGGCGGCTACGGCTCGCTCGCCCACCTGATCCTGCCCGCCGTCACGCTCGGCATCGCGGGCGGCGGGTGGTACGCCCGCATGATGCGCTCGGCCATGCTGGACGTCATCCACCAGGACTACGTGCGCACCGCCCGGGCCAAAGGCGCGAGCAAGACCCGGGTCGTGGCGAAGCATGCGCTGCGCAACGCACTGCTGCCGGTGGTCTCGATGATCGGGCTGGACTTCGGCACCTTCATGGGCGGCGTGGTCATCGTGGAATCCGTCTTCAGCTGGCCCGGCATCGGCCAGCTGGCCTGGCAGGCGATCCAGATCGTCGACATCCCGGTGATCATGGGGGTGGTCCTCGTCTCCGCGATGGCCATCCTGCTCGGCAACCTGCTCGCCGATCTCGTCTATCCGCTGCTCGATCCGAAGATCCGGTATGGCTGATCCGGAAGATCCCAGGGAGGTGAGGCAGTTGAGAAACCGGTGGTTGATGCTGGTCATGGTCTTCGCCCTGCTCGTACCCCTCGTCGCGCCCACGTGGGGGCAGGAGCGGGCCACGATGCTCGTGACCTTCAAGGACGACATCAGCACACTTGACCCCGCGATCGGGTACGACTGGCAAAACTGGTCGATCATCAAGTCCATCTCGGACGGCTTGATGGACTACGAGCCGGCGACGACGACGCTGACACCGCACTTGGCGGAGTCCTACACCGTCTCGGCCGACGGCCGCACCTACACGTTCAGGCTGCGCCGCGGCGTGCGCTTCCACAACGGCCGCGAGGTCGTGGCCACAGACGTGAAGTACACCCTGGAGCGCGTGCTCAATCCCAAGACGCAGAGCCCGGGCGCCGGCTTCTTCGGCGGCATCAAGGGCGCCGCCGCGTTCAGTGAGGGCAAGGCGAGAGAAGTCACCGGCATCCGCGTCGCCGACAAGTACACGGTGGCCATCACCCTGGACAAGCCGAATGCCGCCTTCCTGCACACCATGGCGCTCAACTTCAGCCACGTCGTGCCGAAGGAAGATGTCGCCAGACTCGGCGCGGACTTCGGCCACAAGCCCGTGGGGACCGGCGCGTTCCGGGTGAAGGAGTGGGTACTCGGCCAGCGTCTGGTGCTCGAGCGCAACCCGAGTTACTTCCTGCGCGGCCGGCCCTACCTCGACCAGATCGTCTTCCAGGTGGGCGTGGAGCCCAACGTCGCTTTCCTCAGGCTGCAGCGGGGCGAGGTGGATATCCTCGGCGACGGCATCCCCTCGGCGGACTTCGTCAAGGTCATGGGCGACAGCAAGCTCAACAAGCTCGTGGCCGTGGGCGACCAGCTGCAGACCGGCTACGTGACGATCAACACGCAGGTCGAGCCGCTCACCGACGTGCGGATCCGGCGCGCCCTCAACATGGCGATCAACAAATCGCGCATCGTGCGCCTGATCAACAACCGCGCCACCCCGGCGAACCAGATCCTGCCGCCGCTGATGCCCGGCTACGACAAGGACTACAAGGGCTATCCGTTCGACCGGGAGCAGGCGAAGAAGCTGCTGGCGGAAGCCGGGTATCCCGGCGGGTTCCGCACGACATTATACGCGAACAACACGGACCCCAATCCGCGCATCGCGCAGGCCATCCAGCAGGACCTGGCAGCGATCGGCGTGCGCGTGGAGCTGAAGACGCTGGCCCAGAGCACGGTGATCGAGGCCGGCGGCACCAAGGGCGGCGCGCCGCTGCTGTGGTCGGGCGGCATGGCCTGGATCGCGGACTACCCCGATCCGAACAACTTCTACTGGCCGATCCTCTCCTGCGCCGCGCTGGCGCCCGGTACCTGGAACTGGGCGTGGTACTGCAACCGCGACGTCGAGAAGCTGGCCGAAGAGGCCGACGCCATGGTGCAGCCCACCCAGGCCGCCGCCCGGGCGGCGAAGTACCGGGAGGTCTACCGGAAGGTCATGGACGATGCCCCGTGGATCCCCATCTTCAACGAGCGCCGCTACACGATGCACAGCGCCCGGATGGGCGGGGTCGCGGGACTCTTCGTCGACCCGATCCACATCCCGGTGCACTACGACGAAGTGCGGATCCTGGGCCGATGACGCATCGCACGATCCACCGGGACCGTCATCACTTCGGGTGGAACAACAGAAACGAGCCGGTCCTGCGGGTCGCGTCGGGCGAGACCGTAGCCTTCGAGGTGGTGGATGCGAGCGGCGGGCAATTGAGCCGCTCCTCCACCGTCGCCGAGGTGGCGGCGCTCGACTTCGCGCGCGTGAATCCGGTGACGGGACCGGTGTACATCGAGGGCGCCTCGCCGGGGGACGCCCTGCTCGTGGAGATCCTCGACTTCGAGCCCAGCGGCTGGGGCTGGACCGCGATCATCCCCGGCTTCGGTCTGCTGGCCGAGGACTTCCCAAAGCCCTTCCTGCATCTCTCGCAGTACGGAGCCGGGGGCGTCGAGTTCGCCCCCGGCATCCGGCTGCCGGTCCGCCCCTTCCCGGGGACGATCGGGGTGGCGCCCGCGGCGGCAGGGCTGCACTCCATCGTCCCGCCCCGCGAGGTGGGCGGGAACATGGATATCCGGGATCTCACGCGCGGGACGAAGCTGTGGCTGCCGGTGCAGGTTGCCGGCGCGCTGTTCTCCGTCGGGGACACGCACGCCGCCCAGGGCGACGG
>DASSGA010000215.1:0-7429 GCA_035693805.1 bacterium
CTGCTGCGGCAGTTCTGAGGAGTGCGACCGTGAGAGTCCTGCTGTCCTGGCTGCGAGAGTACGTGGAGGTCCCCTACCGCGTGGACGAGCTGGCGGAGCGGCTGCCCATGCTGGGGCTGGGGATCGAGAGCGTGGAGCGCACGGGCGACGATGCGGTCTTCGACCTGGAGATCGCGGCCAACCGGGGCGACCTGATGAGCGTGGTTGGGGTCGCGCGCGAGCTGGCGGCCGCGGCCCGGACGGACGTCAAGGCGGCGCAGGCGCGGGTCGTCGAGTCCGCGGCGCCGATCGGCGAGCTGACCCGGGTTGAGGTGACCGATGCCACGCTGTGCCCGCGGTTCACCGCCCGGATGATCGTCGACGTCACGGTCGGGCCATCGCCGTCCTGGCTTGCCCGCCGCCTCGAAGCCTGCGGCATCCGCGCCATCAACAACATCGTCGACGTGACGAACTACGTCATGCTCGAGCTGGGGCAGCCGATGCACGCCTTTGACTACGACCGGCTCGTCGAGGGCCGGTTGGTCGTGCGCATGGCGGCACCCGGCGAGCGCCTGACCACGCTGGATGGTGTGGAGCGCACGCTCGACGAGGAGACCCTGGTCGTCGCCGACGCGGAGCGCGCGGCCGGGATCGCCGGGATCATCGGCGGCGCGAGCACCGAGATCACCCCGCAGACCCGCCGCGTAGTGCTGGAGGCCGCTTCCTGGCATCCGGCGATGATCCGGCGGACGAGCCGGCGGCACGGGGTGCGCACCGAGAGCAGCGCCCGCTTCGAGCGGGGCATCGACATCCACGGCATCCTCGCCGTGCAGGACCGCGCCATCGCGCTCATGCAGGAGCTGGCCGGAGGCCGTATCCTCCGCGGCGTCATCGACCTCTACCCGAAGCCGCTGCCCACCCGCACCGTGGAACTGCGCTGGCCGCACGTGGCCCGGCTGCTGGGGATGGACGTGCCGGAGCACGAAGGGATGGCCATCCTGCGCAGCCTGGGGTTCGAGCTCTCAGGGCGAGGCGGGACTCTCCACGTCACGGTCCCCTCGTTCCGGCGGGACATCGAGCGTGCGGAAGACCTGATCGAGGAGGTGGCGCGCCACTACGGCTACGAGCGCATCCCCTCCACGCTCCCGGTCGAGGCCACGGCGCAGGGTTCTCGCGCCGCATCGCTCGTCGCGGAGGACGCGGTGCGGAGTGCGATGATCCGTGCCGGGCTCGTCGAGGCCGTCACCGTCTCACTGACAAATCCGGGGATCCTGGATGGGCTGCGCCTGCCGCGCGAGCATCCCTGGCGGCGGATGGTAGCTTTGCGCAACCCGATGGTCGAGGACCACACGCACCTGCGCACGACGCTGCTGCCCGGACTGCTCAACGCTGCCCGGGCCAACGCGAGCCGCGGCGTCGCCGACATCCTGCTCTTCGAGCTCGGCCACACCTTCCACCAGGAGCGAGGCGGCGTCGCGGAGCGCCGGCGCCTGGGCGTGTTGATGACGGGGGCGGTCCTCGAGGGTACCTGGAACCTGCCGCCCGAATCCGTCACCGTCACCTACTACCACCTCAAAGGCGTGCTGGAGGTGCTGCTGGCCGATCTTCGCCTGGTGGGAGCGGTCTTCTCGGCCGTTCCGGCGCCGTGGTTGCACCCCGGCCGGGCGGCCCAGGTGAAGATCGAGGGGGAAGTCGTCGGGTCGCTCGGTGAGCTGCATCCCGAGGTGGCCGCGGGGTACGACCTGCCGCCGGGCGTCTACCTGGCCGACGTGGATCTGCACGCGGTCCTGCGCCGCGCGGTGCTCGCCCCCCGCTTCACGCCGCTGCCGCGCTTCCCGGCCGTACGGCGCGACATCGCGCTCGTGCTGCCCCAGGATGTCCCGGCCGGGCGCGTCGAGGACGTCATCCGCGCCTCAGGCGGGGCCTTGCTGGACGGCGTGGAGCTCTTCGATGTCTATACCGGCTCCCCGATCCCGCCCGGGCACCGCAACCTTGCGTACGCCCTGTCGTTCCGCGCGCCCGACCGGACGCTGGCCGCGGATGAGGTCGAAGGCGTCGTCTCGGGTATCAAGCGCGCGCTCGAGCAGCGGCTGCGGGCGAAAATCCGGGAGTAGTGCTAGAATCGACGCGTGACCTGGATCGATTGGGTCATCGTGGCCTTCGCGCTCTTCGCGGCGCTGCAGGGTCTCCGGCGGGGCCTCCTTCCGGCTCTCGTCGGTATCCTCGCCGTGCTGCTGTCCTATCTCGCCGCCTCCGCCTGGTACCTGACGATCGGCGACTTCATCGAAAAGTACGTCAAGCTGTCCGCCCCGTGGTCCGATACGGTCGCGTTCGCCCTCGTCTTCCTGCTCGCGTATGACATCATCGCCATCCTGACGGTCATGGGGATCAGCACCGAGCGGATCCCGATGCCCTCGCGTCTGGCCGGTGTAGTGGTAGGCCTCCTGCGCGGGACGCTGCTCGCCACGGCGCTGCTGGTGGTCGCCATCGCCTCGCCACCCGGAGACCCGATCCGCCGCGACGTGGACCGCTCCGCCGTCGCCCCGTTCACCGTGGATGCGTACCGTGACGGGCTGCGCGCGCTCCGCGGCATCCTGCCGTCTACGATCCACGCCTTCGGCGCGCAGGACGAGCGCTTCTAACCCCGCCATGCAGAACCGGGCCATCGCGGCGATGTTCAACGACATCGCCGACATGCTGGAGATCAAGGAGGATTCCCCGTTCCGGATCACGGCCTACCGCCGGGCGGCGCGCGCGCTGGAAGGCCTCACGGAAGACGTCGCCCTCGTCGCCGCCCGCGGCGCGCTGACCTCCATCCCCGGCGTCGGCAAGGGCACCGCGGAGAAGATCCAGGAGTTCCTGCAGACCGGCCGCTGCACGTACTACGAGGAGCTGCGGGCTTCGCTGCCGGAGGGGATCACCACGCTCATGTCGGTGCCCGAGGTGGGGCCGAAGACGGCGATGCTCCTGAATACGAAGCTCGGCATCTCCACGGTCGAGCAGTTGGAGCGGGCCTGCAAGGACGGGCTGGTGCGCAAGCTCCCGCGGATGGGGGCGAAGACCGAGGAGAACATCCTGAAAGGCCTCGCGCTCATCCGCCGGACGGAGGAGCGCCAGCCGATCGGCCGTGTACTGCCGCTGGCCCAGGAGATGCTGGATGCGCTCCGCGCGCTGAAAGAGGTGAAGGCTCTCGCCGTCGCGGGCAGCCTGCGCCGGATGAAGGAGTCGATCGGGGACATCGACGTTGTGGCCACGAGCAGCAAGCCCGAGCGCGTGATGGAGATCTTCACGACGCTCCCGCGGGTGAAGCAGGTCCTGGCGAAGGGGCCCACGCGGAGCAGCGTCATCCTCGATTCGGGGATCCAGGCCGACGTCCGCGTGGTGGAGCCGGCGTCGTTCGGGGCCGCCCTGCAGTACTTCACCGGGAGCAAAGACCACAACGTGAAGGTGCGCGAGCGCGCGGTGCGGGCCGGTTTGAAGATCAACGAGTACGGGGTGTTCCGCGTCAAGGACGACACGCGGCTCGCGGGGCGGACGGAGGAGGAGGTCTATCAGGCCATCGGGCTGCCCTGGATCCCTCCGGAGGTGCGCGAGGACCAGGGTGAGATCGAACTGGCAGAGCGGGGGAAGCTGCCGGCCCTCGTGTCGCTTAAGGATATCCGCGGCGACCTGCAGATGCACACCCGGTGGAGCGATGGCTCCGACAACGTCGAAAGGATGGCGCAGGCCGCGAAAGCCCTGGGGTACGAGTACATCGCGATCACCGACCATTCGCAGTCGCTGAAGTTCGTGGGCGGCGTGCCGGTGGCCGAGCTGCGCGCGAACGCCAAGGCCTGCAAGAAAGTTTCGGACAAGGTCGGCATCGCCGTGCTCATCGGGACGGAGTGCGACATCCTGCCCGACGGGCGCCTGGACTACCCGGACGAGGTGCTGGCCGAGCTCGACGTCGTCGTCTGCTCGGTGCACTCCCGCTTCCGGATGGGCCGGGACGAGATGACGGCGCGGATCATCAAAGCCATGGAGCACCCGCAGGTGGACATCATCGGCCACCCCACCGGCCGGCTGCTGGGGCAGCGGGACGCCTACGAGGTCGACATGGAGCGCCTCGCCGAGGCGGCGAAGAAGACCCACACGGCGCTGGAGATCAACGCCTCGCCCCAGCGCCTCGACCTGAGCGACGCACACGCGAGGCTGGCCCGGGAGCGGGGCGTGATGCTGGTCATCAGCACCGACGCCCACAGCCGCTACGAGCTCGCGCAGATGGAGTACGGGATCGGCGTCGCCCGCCGGGCCTGGGTGGAGCCGAAGGACGTCCTGAATACGCGCTCGTTGAAGCAGCTCCGATCGTACCTTGACGCCCGGTAGCCCTCGCCGTACCGGGCCGCTGCGTCCGCTGCCGCGATCGTTCTTCGCCCGCGGCACCCTGCAGGTCGCGCGAGACCTCCTCGGCCACCTCCTCGTCTTTGACGCGCCGGAGGGGCGCCTCGTGGGGCGCATCGTCGAGGTCGAGGCGTATCGCGGGCCCCGCGACCCGGCGAGCCACGCCTACCGCAAGACAGCGCGCAGCCGTATCATGTGGGGGAAGCCCGGGACGGCGTACGTCTATTTCACCTACGGGCACCACTACTGCATGAACGTGGTCACGGAGCCGGACGGCGTCGCCGGCGCCGTGCTGTTCAGGGCCCTGGAGCCTCTCGAAGGCGTGGAGATGATGCGGGCGAATCGCGGGATCGACGACGAGCGGCGGCTCCTGAGCGGGCCCGGACGCCTCACGCAGGCGATGGGCATCGGCCGGCCGCACAACGGCGCCGACCTCACGCGCCCACCGCTGTACCTGGCCCGCGGGCGCGAGCGTTCCGTCCGCGTCGTGGCCGGGCCGCGCATCGGCATCCGCGCGGCGACCGACCGCCCGTGGCGATTCTGTATCGCCGGCAGCCCGTTCGTGTCGAGGCCATGAAGGGCGTCCTGTTCCTGTTCGTGGACGGCGTGGGCCTCGGCGTCGAGGATCCCGCGGTCAATCCGCTCACGGCGGCCCGGACGCCGGCGCTCGACCGATTGCTGGGCCGGCGGCTGGCCGGCATCACGGAGCGCGTGCGCTGGGACGGCGCGCTGCTCGTCCCCCTGGACGCGACCCTCGGCGTCGCCGGGCTCCCACAGAGTGCCACGGGGCAGACGGCGCTGCTCACCGGGATCAACGCCCCGCAGGCCGTCGGCCGGCACGTCACCGCGTATCCCACGACGCAGCTCAAGGCGCTGCTGACCGAGCACAACCTCTTCGCCCAGGTCCAGCGGGCGGGGGGAACGGTGGCGCTGGCGAACGCGTACACGCCCGAGTACTTCGCCGCCGTCGCTGCCGGGCGGCTGCGCCACGCGTCGATCACGTTCGCAGCCTTGAGTGCCGGGGTGAGACTGCGCGGAATTGAGGACCTGAGGGCAGGACAGGCGGTGTTCCACGACCTCACAAATGCTCGGCCTCGGGCATGGGGACACGAGGTCCCGTCGATCACCCCGCGCGAGGCTGGGCAACGCCTAGCTCGGATTGCCCTCGGCCAACATCTAACGATCTTCGAGTTCTTCCTTACCGACTTGGCCGCCCACCGGCGGATCGAGCTGACCCCGGTCGCGGCCGTTGAGATGCTGGACGGGCTCGTGGGCGGGGTGCTTGAGGCGACTGATCCGAAGGAGACGCTGCTCCTCCTGGCCAGCGACCACGGCAACCTGGAAGATGGCCGGGAGAAGGGGCACACCCGCAATCCGGTGCCGGCGCTGCTCGTCGGCGCGGGGCGGGATGCAGTCGGCGATCACCTGAACGCGATCACGGACGTGGCACCCGCCATCGTCGCGTGGCTTGCGGGAGAGATGCGGCATGGATGAGCGTACCGTCCGCATCCTGGAGTTCCCGAAGATCCGGGACCGCCTCGTGGGCCAGACCGTGACCGCGGCCGGACGCGATCGCGCCGGCGCGCTCGCCCCTGCCACGGATCACGATGACGTCCGCACGGCCCTCCAGGAGACGGCGGAGGCGCAGGCCCTGATGGCCGACGGCGAGGTCCCCCTGCGCGGGACGGCCGACGTCCGCGACGCGCTCCAGCGGGCGGCGATCGGCTCCACGCTGGATGCCCAGGACCTGCTGGTCATGCGTGACACGCTGCGCACCATCCGGCAGTGCAAGGGCTACGTCACGGCCCGTGAGGAGCGCGCGCCCGGGCTGGCCGATCTCGCCGGAACGATGGGGACCTTCGAGGCGCTCGAGGAGGCCATCCGGCGGACGGTGGCCGACGACGGCTCGATCCCCGACAGCGCGAGCAGCGATCTGGCCCGCCTGCGCCGGGAGCAGCGTACCTCGGCGGCCCGAATGCGCGAGAAGCTGGACGATCTGCTGCGCGGTCCCTACGCCCGGATGCTGCAGGACCCGATCATCACCTCGCGGGGCGAGCGCTACGTCGTCCCGGTCCGCCAGGAGTTCAAGGGCATGTTTCCCGGGGTGCTGCACGACCAGTCGAGCAGCGGCGCCACCGCCTTCATGGAGCCCCTCGCCGTCGTGCCGCTCGGAAACCGCCTCCGTGAGCTGGCGATCGAGGAGCGCGAGGAGATCGCGCGCCTGCTCCGTGAGTTGAGTGAACGTGTCGGAGCGGCCTCCCCGGAGATCCGCCGGTCCTACGAGGCCCTCGGACAGATCGACTTCGCCGTCGCCAAGGCCCTGCTCGCTGAGAGGATGCGGGCCGTGCAGCCGCGCCTGCGGGCCGACGCCGCCCTGCGCTTCGTCCAGGCCCGCCACCCGCTGCTCACCGGTGACGTGGTGCCGATCGACGCACGGCTGGGGGACGAGTTCACGACGCTCGTCATCACCGGTCCGAACACCGGGGGCAAGACCGTCACCCTCAAGACGATCGGTCTGCTCACGCTGATGGCACAGGCGGGGCTGTTCCTGCCCGTGGCCGAAGGGTCGGAAGCGGCGGTTTTTCCGCAAGTGTTCGCGGACATCGGCGATGAGCAGAGTATCGAACAGTCGCTGTCCACCTTCTCCTCGCACGTCGGCGCCATCGCCGGCATCCTGCGCCAGGTCCAGGGCCAGGCCCTCGTGCTGCTCGATGAGATCGGGGCCGGCACCGATCCCACGGAAGGCGTGGCGCTCGCCCGCTCGCTCATCGAACACCTCCACGCGCGCGGCGCGCGTACCGTCGTGACGACCCACTACAGCGAGCTCAAGTCGCTGGCCTACACGCGGCCGGGCATCCAGAACGCGTCCGTGGAGTTCGACACCGAGACATTGCGCCCTACGTACCGCCTGCTGATCGGCCTGCCCGGGCGCAGCAACGCGATCATCATCGCCGCCCGCCTGGGGCTCGATCCCGCCGTCGTCGAGCAGGCGCGGGCCCTCGTGGGGACGGAAGCGGTGGAGATCGACCGCATCCTCGGCGACATCGAGGCGGATCGCAAAGCCTACGAG
>DASSGA010000216.1:0-6730 GCA_035693805.1 bacterium
CGTGCTTCTGCCGCCACTGGCGCGCCGCGGCGCGGGGATCCGTGTGCGCCCCCCGCGCGCCCAGCAGCGGCGCCACGGCCGCGGTGAGCCCGCCGACCGTGTCAAACAGCGCCGAGTACACGTCGAGCGACACGGCGTGGATCGTCATCGAGCGCCGATTCGATGTGCCAGAGGGTTCACCTGCGCGGCGTCGTATTCCCCCGGTGACCGGTCGTGATTCCCATCGTCAGCATGCGGGGTATCGTCAAGCGGTTCGGCGACGTCGTCGCCCTGGACGGCGTCGATCTTGCGTTGCAGCGGGGCGAGATCCACGCGCTGCTCGGGGAGAACGGCGCCGGCAAGACGACGCTGATGAACGTCCTGAGCGGCCTGTACCGCGCGGACGCCGGCACGATCGCCGTGGAGGGGGAACCGGTCGAGGTCAGGGCGCCCCGGGACGCGCTGCGCCGCGGGATCGGGATGGTGCACCAGCACTTCGAGCTCGTCGCGCAGTTCACCGCCCTGGAGAACGTGATCCTCGGCCGCGAAGGGGCGGTGTGGTTGCGCCGGAGCCGGGCCCGCGCCGCCGTGCAGCAACTCGCCGCGCAGTACGGCATCACCCTCGACCTGGACGCGCGCGTCCGCACGCTCTCCGTCGGTGTCCAGCAGAAGGTGGAGATCCTCAAGGCCCTGTACCGCGGCGTGCGGGTGCTCATCCTCGACGAGCCGACCACGATGCTCACCCCACAGGAGGTCGACGCGCTCTTCTCCACGGTCTCGTGGTTCACGTCGCAGGGGCTCACGGTCGTCTTCATCACGCACAAGATCCGCGAGGCGATGCGGATCAGCTCCCGGATCACGGTGATGCGGCGCGGCCGCGTCGTGACCACATGTTCCCGCGCCGCCGTCACCGAGCAGGAACTCGTGCAACTCATGATTGGCGAGATGTCGCCGGCCGTCCCCGCGAGGGACGGCCGGCTTCGTGGAGACCAGCCAGTGCTCGTCATCCGGGATCTGGTCGTGACCGACGACCGGGGGTCGCGCGCCGTCAGCGGGTGCAGCTTCGAGGTGTTCCCCGGCGAGATCGTCGGCCTCGCCGGGGTGGCCGGCAACGGCCAGAAAGAACTCGGCGAGGCGCTCATCGGCGTGCGGGCGGCTTCGGCGGGCGCGATCGTCCTGGACGGCGGCGATGTCGGCCGCACGCCGGTGCGCGGCCGCCTCGCGCGCGGCCTCGCCGTCATCCCGGAGGACCGTCTCCGCGAGGGCATCCTCCCGGGGATGTCGCTTGCCGAGACCCTGGTGCTCGGGCCGCATCACTTCATGTTCCGGCGGGGACGGTACGACGCACGGCGTGCGGAGGCCGCCGGCCGCGAGGCCATCGCCCGGTTCCAGATCGTCGCGCCCGACGCGAGGGTGCCCTCCGCGCACCTCTCCGGCGGCAACATCCAGAAAGCCCTCGCGGCCCGCGCCTTCCTGCTCTCTTCCGTGGCCGGCAGCAAGTTGCTGCTGGCGATGCACCCGACCCGTGGCCTCGACGTCCGCGCCACGGAGTTCCTCCACGGACGGCTGCGCGACTTCGTGCGCGCGGGGGGCGCCGTCCTGCTGATCTCGGAGGATCTCGACGAGTTGATGACCCTGTCCGACCGGCTGCTGGTCCTGTACCGGGGCACCGCCGCGGCCACCTTCGAGCGGGCGGAGTTCGACCCCTACCGGATCGGGGCCGCGATGACCGGTGTCGGCGCCGCGGGGTCGGCATCGCGATGACCGAGACGCAGGCCCCCTCAGCCGTGCTCCCGCTTCCGCACCGCCCGCGGCGCCTTCCCTGGGAGCGAGCCGGCATCTACATGCTGGGTGTGGTGGTCGCCCTGGCCATCGCCGGCATTGCGATCACGCTCGTGGGCGGTGACGTGCGGAGCGCATACGCCACCGTGCTGCGGGTGAGCCTCGGCAGCGTGGTCGGGGTGGGGCAGACGCTGAACAAGATGACGCCGCTGCTGCTGGCCACCCTGGCCGTGGTGCTGTCGTTCTCGGGCGGGTACTTCAACATCGGGGTGGACGGGCAGATCTACCTCGGCGCCATCTTCGCCACCGGCTCGGCCTTCGCGCTCGGCGCCCTGGGGCTGCCCCGGGTGGTGCTCATCCCCGCCGTGCTGCTGGCCGGCATCGCCGGCGGCGCGCTGTACGCTTTCATCCCCGCGGTGCTTCGGGCGGTCTTCGCGGTGAACGAGATCTTCGTCACCGTGATGCTGAACTTCGTTGCCCTGTTTCTCACCGAGTACCTCGCCACCGGGCCGTGGAACGATCCGCTCGCCGGCGAGGCGATCACCCGGCCGATCCCCGCGGCGGCGACGCTGCCGATGCTGATCCCGCGGGCGGGCACCCACGCCGGGATCCTGATCGCGCTCGGGGCCGTCGTCGTGGTGGCCTGGCTGCTCGCACGGACCGTGCTCGGCTATCAGATCCGGGCCGTGGGCGACAACCCGCGGGCGGCGCGGATCGGCGGCGTGCCGATCACGGTGGTCACGCTGGTCGCCCTGACCGCGAGCGGGGCGCTGGCCGGGCTCGCCGGCGCGGTCGAGGTCAGCGGCTTCCACTACCGGTTGATCCTCGGCCTCACCCCGGGATACGGGATCATGGCCATCCTCATCGCGGTGCTAGCGCGGCAGCACCCCGTCGGCGCGGCGGTCGCCGCCTTCTTCTTCGCGGTCCTCCTCGTGGGCTCAGACTCCCTGCAGCGCAGTGTGGGGCTCCCGGCGAGCGCTGTCTTCGTCTTCCAGGCCGTCATCGTCCTCACGGTGTTGCTGGCGGAGGCCCTGAGGAAGCGATGACCCTCCTGTTCGACGCCCAGCTGCTCCGGCTCACCCTGATCGTGATGGTGCCGTTCCTCATCGCCGCACTGGGGGAACTGCTCACCGAGCGGGCCGGCGTGCTGAATGTGGCGATCGAGGGCATCATGGTCGTCGGGGCGGTGACCGGGTTCCTCGTCACCTTCTCGACGCACCGCTACGGGTGGGGGCTGCTGGCGGCGATGGGCGCGGGCGCCGCGATCGCCGCGGTGCTCGCGTACTTCTGCGTCACGCTGCGCGCCTCGCAGTTGACCGTGGGGCTGGGCTTGTTCGTCTTCTGTGTGGGGTTGGGCTCGCTGCTGTATCGCATCGTGATCGGCGTGCGCCTCATGGCCCCGCAGATCCGTACGCTGCCGCCGCTCCCGCTGCCCGGGCTGTCGTCGCTGCCGGGGGTGGGGCCCATCCTCTTTACGCAGAACGCGCTCGTCTATCTTGCCTTCATCATCGCCATGGCCGTGTCGGTGTTTGTCTTCCGCACGTCCTGGGGCCTGCGCCTCCGCGCGGTCGGCGAGAATCCGCGCGCGGCGGATGTGCTCGGCATCGGCGTGTTCGCCTCGCGCTACGTCTTTACGATCCTCGGCGGAGCGCTGATCGGGCTGGCCGGTGGCTACCTGCCGCTCGGCATCACCGGCACCTACTCCGACGGCATGGTCGGCGGCCGGGGGTGGATCGCTCTCATGCTGGTCATCTTCGGCCGCTGGACGCCGTCGCTCGTCCTCCTGGGCGCCCTGCTGTTCGCCTACATCGAGGCCCTGCAGTTCAAGGTGGCGCTCGTGGCCAAGGCCGTGCCACCGCAGTTCCTGCTGATGCTGCCGTACGTGTTCGCCATCCTCGTGCTCATCAAAGTGTACCAGGGCGCCGCCGCGCCCGAAGCGATCATGAGACCCTACGATCGGGAGGAGAGAGCATGATGAGAGTCCTTCGAATGGTTGCAGCACTGACGGTGGTCACGGTAGTGCTGGTCGTCGCGGCCGTGCCGCCCGGCCAGGCCGCGCCCGCGAAGCTGCGGGTGGCGATGATCCTGCCCGGCACCATCCAGGACGCCGACTTCAACGCCGTCGGCTACGTGGCGCTGCTCGAGTTGAAGAACACGCTCGGCGCGGACGTGGCGTACTCCGAGCAGGTCGCCGTGGCGGACGCGGAGCGCGTGGCCCGCGAGTTCATCGCCTCCGGCTTCAACGTCATCGCCTTCCACGGCGGGCAGTTCCTGACGATCGTGCAGAAGCTCGGCCCGGCCTTCCCGGACGTAAACTTCATCATGGAAAGCAGCGGTCGCGTCGACGGGCTGCCCGCGAACGTCTGGAACATCGGCCGGAAGTTCTACCAGGGCTTCTACACGCTCGGCGTGCTGGCCGCGCTGTCCACTCAGACCAACGTCATCGGCTACATCTCGGGCGTGCGGCTGCCGGACTTCGTGGCGTCGCTGAACGCGGTGAAGTTCGCCCTCAAGGAGTTCAACCCGCGGGCCGAGCTGCTCTACACGTTCGTGGGCGACCAGAACGATCCGGTGCGCGCCCGGCAGGCGGCGGAAGCGGTCATCGCGCGCAACGCGGACTTCATCATCATCCAGGTCAACCTCGGCGCCTTCGGCGTGATCGAGGCGGCGAAAGCCGCCCCGCGCAAGGTGCTCTGGACGACCTTCTACACCGACAAGTACACGCTCGACCAGCAGCGCTTCTCCGCGTCGCTGCTGCTGGACTTCACGAAGCCCTACCGCGACGTCGTGGCCCGGATCAGCCGGGGTCAGCGCGGCGGATACTACGAGATGCGCCCCGGGGCAGGGATGTCCCTCGGGGTCATCCGCAACGTCTCCAACGAGACCAAGCTGCGCGTGCTCAAGGTGTTCAACGAGGTCGTCGGCAACACGCGCAAGATCGATGAGATCATCGACCGGATCGTCGACTAGGAGGATGCGATGAAGTCCTTTGATCTGAGCCGGTGCAGGGTGCTCGACCTGAGCCAGAACTTCAGCATGGATTCACCTCCGTTCGCCTACTATGAGGGGCCGAAGATCACCTGGGTCAAGAAGATGGCCTTCGAGGGCGTGAACGCCCAGCACATCAGCACGACGAACCATATCTCGACGCACCTCGACTCGCCGCTGCACTTCAACGATCCCGGCCCCGACGTGGCCGGTATCCCCATCGAGACCCTGGTGGGCCCGGCCTGCATTGTGGACCTGCAGCAGTTCGGGATCGGCGACTACGACATCTATGGATCCGAGCACTTCGAGGCCTGGGAGAAGAAGTACCATCTCCGGATCGAGAAGGGCGATATCCTCATCATCCACACCGGCTACCACGCCTACTACAATGAGGACTGGTCCCCGCACACACGCGAGCATCACAAGGACGCGAGGGCGGACCTGCCCCGGGCGTTCCTGCGCCACCCGGGTCCCCGCGCGGAGTTCTGCACGTGGGTGTTGGACCGGGGCATCCGCTGGATGGCGATCGATGCGATCAGCACCGACCATCCGTTCAACACGAAGGTGCGGGACGCGCGGCGCGACCTGATCCCGGAGGTCGAGAAGAAGATCCGGATGCCGATGGACGAGGCCTTCCCCTGGCCGCGGGACTACCAGGCCACCCACACGATGCTCTTCCCGAAGGGCGTCTTTCACGTCGAGAACCTCGGCGGGCACATCGACCTGCTCCTCAACCAGAAGGTCTGGGTGGGGTGCTTCCCGTTCCGGTTCAAGGGCGGGGAGGCGGCGTTCTGCCGCTTCGTGGCCTTCGTGGAGGCATAGCGCCCTGGAACCCCTGGACGATCTGCTCGTCATCGATCTGACCCGGGCCCTCGCCGGGCCGTTCTGCACCGTGATGCTGAGCGATCTTGGTGCCCGGGTGATCAAGGTGGAGACCCCGGACGGTGGGGACGACACGCGGGGGTGGGGGCCGCCGTTCATCGGGGCGGAGAGCGCCTACTTCCTCGGCGTCAACCGGAACAAAGAGAGTCTCACCCTGAATCTGAAGGACCCGCGGGGACGCGACATCCTGCTTCGACTGCTAACCCGTGCGGGAGTGCTCGTGGAGAACTTCCGGCCCGGCATCATGGATCGCTTCGGGCTGGGATACGCCGCCTTGCACGAGCGCTTTCCGCGACTTGTCTACGCCTCGATCTCGGGCTTCGGGCAGGACGGCCCGTACCGGGAGCGTACCGCGTACGACCTCATCCTCCAGGGCATGGGCGGGGTGATGGGCATCACGGGCGAAGAGGGCGGCCCGCCGGTGAAGGTGGGCGTCGCGATCGCCGACATCTGCGCCGGCATGTACGCGGCCTACGGCATCCTCGCCGCGCTGCGGGTGCGGGAGCGGGCGGGGCAGGGGCAGTTGGTCGACGCCTCGCTGCTCGACGGCCAGGTGTCCTGGCTCACGTATGCGGCCGGCTACTACTTCGCCACCGGGCAGAGCCCGGAGCGGCTGGGCAGCGGCCACCCGACCATCGTTCCCTACCAGGCGTTCCAGACCGCCGACGGCTACGTGAACGTGGCTGTGGGGAGCGAGGCCATCTGGCGGCGTTTCGCCGAACTCGTCGATCCCCGCCTCCTCGATGACCCCCGCTACGCCACCAACCGCCACCGGGTCGCCCACCGGAAGGAGCTGGTCGGGCACCTGGCAGGGCTTCTCAGAAGGAAGACCACACGCCAGTGGACCGAGGCCTTCGACGCCGCCGGGGTCCCCTGCGGACCCATCCTGACGGTCGAGGAGGTGTTCGCCGACCCTCAGGTCGCGCAGCGAAGTATGCTGCAGGAAGTCGATCACGCCACCGTCGGCCGCGTGAAGCAGACCGGTCTCCCGGTGAAACTCTCCGACACGCCGGGGCGCATCCGCTCCGCCCCACCGGCGCTCGGGCAGCATACCGAATCGGTGCTGAGCGAGCTAGGATTGGACGCGCCGGCGATCGCC
>DASSGA010000217.1:0-2098 GCA_035693805.1 bacterium
GGGAGATACCCACCTCCCACCTCCGCCACAACCCTACGGGACAAGGGCAGCGCTCACAACGCACAGGGGGGTAGTCTTTCCCCCCCCGTTTTCTACCCGGACGGGTAGGCAGAATCAGGTCTTCACCGGATGGTGACGAGATGGGTCTCCCGACAGGACGATCTAGAGCCCGACCCGGCTGAGGAGGAACCGGGCCAGGATGGCGGCGGTGAGGCTCGTCACGATGGCCGCCAGCCGCGCGATCAGCCCCTCGTCCAGCGGCCACTCCTGGATCGTGCTCGCCCGCCGCTCCAGCGCCTCGGCCGCGTTCAGCGAGGCGGCCTGCGCTGTCAGGGCATGGAGCGACACCGGGGTGCCCAGTGAGGCGTAGGCCTCGGCGTAGAGCCGCCGGGCCTGTGCCACGTACGCTGCCTTCGCCGTGACGACTTGCCGGTGCATCCGGTGGAGCGACACGAACAGCAGCGCGCTGGCGCCGACGAGGATCCCGATGTTCACGACCACGGTGCGCAGATCGGGGGTGCCGAAGAACGCCATCGGGATGCTGCCCGCGGCGAGGAGGACGAATACCTTGAAGGCCAGCGCCCCGAAACGGGCGAGCCCGAGGCTGCGGTCGATCTGGAATGGACGCAGCGTGAGGCCGACCGTCCCAAGGCGGTTGAGCGCCAGGAGCAGGACCACGTACATCCAGAGGAAGGTGATCGCCGGGATCCCGCTGACGAAGTTGGCCAGGACGAGCACCGCCGTCGCCGGGGCCGGCGACTTGAGGAACTCGGGGAGGGAGAACAGCATCGCATTCAGGAGGGCAATGGTCAGCGGTCCCCATGTACTGTCCAGGCCGCGGAAGAGGTTCGCTCCGGCCTTCTCGCCCGGCGGGATGAGCTCGTCGAGCAGGGGCTGCAGCCCGGCCACATCCCGGAAGACGGTGCGGATCGCCGAGAGCCCCACCAGAGCGAGGAATCCCCACGCCGCGTAGAATCGCAGGTCCTCACCCGGGGGAAAGATACGCAGCCCGGTCTGTGCCTGCGCCACGATGATCGAGAGCTGATAGCCGGTCACCCAGAGCGCGATCCAGATCCACCGGGGCCGCCCCAGCCGGGCCAGGATGCGCTCCGTCAGCGGAGGCTGGAGCGGGAGCCCCTCGGCCACGGGAGCACTGGAGACCGCGAGGCCGTGGTCCGCCACGGCTACCGCGGCTTGTCCTCGGCGAGGAGCCGCTGCCGGGCGGCGTAGGCGACCACCTCGGCGCGGCTGCGCAGGTGCAGCTTGTCCAGGATGTTCTTCATGTGGAACTTCACGGTGTTCTCCGAAATGTGCAGCGCGCCTGCAATCTCGCGGTTACTGGCCCCCCCGCTTGCCGCCTGCAGCACTTCCCGCTCGCGCTCCGTGAGCTCGTCCTGCGGATGGGGCACCGGGTGCTCGGAGCGCCGGCCGAATTCCTCCAGGATGCGGCCGGCCAGCACGCGGGAGATCGGTGCTTCCCCTCGCTCCACGCCTTGCAGCAGATTGAAGAACTCCTCCGCCTGAAGGTTCTTCAGCAGGTAGCCTTCAGCCCCACTCTTGATCGCCTCAAAGAGCGTCCGATCCTCGTCCGAAACCGTCAGGATGACGATCTTGATGTCCGGCGCCGCCGCCTTGATGAGCCTCGTGGCTTCGAGTCCGTCCACGCCCGGCATCGTGATGTCCATCAGGATCAGGTCCGGGCGCAGCCGCAGGGCCGTCTCCACCGCCTCTCGGCCGTCCCCGGCCTCGCCCACGACCTGCATCCCCCGCACCTCCAGCAGGCTGCGCACGCCGTCGCGGAACAGGGGGTGGTCGTCGGCCAGGAGGATGCGCATCAGGCTCCCGCACGCTCCGGCACCCGGACTTCGACCACGGTGCCGGATCCCTCGCGCGGCCGCACCGCCAGCGTTCCACCGATGGCCTCCGCGCGCTCACGCATGGTCTGCAGCCCGAAACCCAACCCCGCGCGGCTTCGCGCCGCCGCAGCCTCCAGACCGACCCCATCATCGGAGACGCTGACCGTGAGCCGGCCGTCTTCCGCCTCGAACCGCACCCAGGCCCGCCGGGCGAGGGAGTGTTTACGCACGTTCGTCAGGGC
>DASSGA010000218.1:0-3650 GCA_035693805.1 bacterium
AGCGAGCGCGTCCTGCAGCGCATCAACAAGGGCGAGACCCTCGACGAGATCCGGCGGTCGACGCAGCTCGCTTGCGACCTGGGTTTTGATGTCGGGCTCTTCTTCATCGTGGGCGCCCCGGGGGAGACCTGGGACGACCTCGAGGCCTCGGTGCGTCTCGCCCTCGAGTATCCGGTGGCGGATGCGAAGTTCTTCAGCCTGATTCCGCTCCCCGGCACCGAGCTATATCGCTGGGTGAACGAGCACGGCTACTTCGTCACGCCGCCGGAAGAGTACCTCAACGACCCAACGCACTGGCAGAACGACGCGCGCTGGGACCAGCGGCCTGTGTTCGCCACGCCTGAACTGCCGCTGGGCCGGCGGGTCGAGGCCCTGGCGTACGTCTCCGACGTGCAGCGGACCATCCGCGAGCGGGCCGTGGCCCGGAGAGCCTCCGGGGCGGGCGCGGCCGGGGCCTGAGCGTTATGCTGTTCAATTCCTTCAGTTTCCTGGCGTTTCTCTTCGCCGTCGTCCTGGTCTTCTATCTCCTCCCGCACCGCTTCCGCTGGCCGCTGCTGCTGCTGGTGAGCTACGTCTTCTACGCGTCCTGGCGGGCCGAGGCCCTCCTCTTGCTGCTGGCGATCACACTGGTCTCGTACCTCGGCGCCCTGGCGATGCGGTGGTGGCCGGCGCGGGCCAGAGCGACCCTCACCGCCGGCATCCTCATCGATCTCGGCGCGCTCATCGCGTTCAAGTACGTCAACTTCCTCTCCGCTTCACTGGAACAGTTGCTGGAACTGGTCCCTTCGGCTGGAGCCGTTGCGCTGCCGGAGCTGAACCTCCTGCTGCCTGCTGGCCTGTCTTTCTACACATTCTCCGCGGTGAGCTACCTGATCGATGTCTATCGGGGGAAGGTGGAGCCCGAGCGCCGCCTCGGGCCCTTCGCCCTGTACGTCGCCTTCTTCCCGAAAATCTTCGCCGGACCGATCGAGCGGGCGCGCACCTTCCTGCCGCAGCTCGGTCAGCGCGTGTCGTTCCCCGCCGATCGGATGGCCGAAGGCCTGTACTTGTTCCTCTGGGGACTCTTCAAGAAGGTCGTGATCGCCGACCGGCTCGGTGTCTTCGTGGACGCCGCGTACGGCATGCCGGCGTATGCCCCGACGGTCGACCTCGTCGTCGCCGTGTACTTCTACGCCTTCCAGATCTACTGCGACTTCTCCGGCTACACCGACATGGCCCGGGGAATGGCGCGGCTCTTCGGGATCGACCTGATGGAGAACTTCAAGCGTCCCTATCTCGCGAAATCCGCGGGGGAGTTTTGGGGGCAGCGTTGGCACCTCTCACTGGCGACCTGGTTCCGGGACTACATGTACATCCCGATGGGCGGCAGCCGGGTCGCCTGGCCGCGGTACTATTTCAACCTCATGGCCGTGTTCGCGGTCAGCGGGCTCTGGCACGGAGCGGGGTGGACCTTCGTCGTCTGGGGCGCGCTCAACGGCCTCTACCGCTGGATCGAGGTAGCGACCGCCCGCCTCTGGGGCCGACTGGGCGGGTGGCTGCCGGGAGCGAAGAACAGCCCTCTGCTCGGAGCGGTCAGGATCGTGCTGACGTTCCACCTCATCACCTTCGCCTGGATCTTCTTCCGCGCCCCCTCCATCGCGGCGGCATGGACGGTCATCACGCGTGTCGCCGGGAGCCTGCCCATGCTCCCTCGCATGTTCCAGGCCTATCGCTACGGTCCGGAGCTGGTGTTGTCGGTCATCCTGATCGCCTTCCTCCTGCTGGTCGAAGCGCTCGACGAGCGCACGGATCTGTGGGAACGGATCCGGGTGAAGCCGACCGCCATCCGCTGGGCGTACGCGTACCTGCTGATCTTCGGGCTCCTCATCTTCGGGAAGTGGGGCCTGGCGCAGTTCATCTACATGCAGTTCTGATGCTGATGCGGTCATGATGCGCGAGCCGATGCGAGGTCGAACGGCGATCCAGCGCGGCGCAGTCTTCGCGGCGGTGGGGCTGCTGCTCTATGGAGGCGTGTTCGCGGCCTCGGAATCGCTCGTCTACAGGCATGCGCTGCGGAATCGGTTCCACGCGGTCAAGACGGCGGGACCCGCGCCATATGACTACGTCATCCTAGGGGCGTCGCACGCGCTGCCGCTTGACTTTGCGGACACCAACAGCAATCTGGAGCAGGCCACCGGCGCCCGCATCATCAACCTGGCGATGCCCGGCGCGGGGATCGTGCCGAACCGGCTCGTGCTCGAGTACTTCCTGGCGACGCACCGCATCAGAGCCGTCGTCTACGTCCTCGACTCCTTCATCGTGACGTCACGCCAGTGGAACGAGGACCGCCTCACCGACGTCAAGCTCATGCAGCGCGCGCCGTTCGACCCCGGGCTGGCGCGACTGATGGTCTCCTATGCCTCGCGGAGGCTCATCAATCCCCTCGTCCCGCTCAACTACATCACCGGGTTCCCGAAGGTCAACAACGCCGACCGCTTCAAGCCGGACATGCACGAGATGGAGGGAAAGTACGATCGCGTCTACCGGCCCTCGGAGCGCGAGGCGAGGAAACGGGTCGAGTACCTCTATCCGAAGCAGCTCTCCGAGGATGTGATCGAGGGGTACATCGGGATGTTCGCGGAGCTCAGCCGCTTCCTGCGGGCCCGCAGCGTGCCGCTGATTGTCGTAAAGCTGCCTGTGCCTGCCTATTACGCGGCTCTCCTGCCCCGAGAGGATGAACTTACGCGGCGCCTGGTGAGCGCGCTCGACGGGGATGTGCCCTTCTACGATTTGACACGGGTCGGCAGCGACGAGCGGTTCTTCTTCGACACCGACCACCTCAACCGTGCGGGCGTCCAGAACCTCTTGGACGTCCGCCTCGCGGCCATCCTCCGCAGCCACCTCGCGCCCGCGACCACCCCGGACGGCCCCTGACGCCCGACTCAGGCGGCCGGCGATGGCCGGATGCGGACAACCACGGCATCGACCGCTGCGTCCTGGAGGTCCTCGGGGTCGAAGCTGCCGTCAGAGCGGCGGCGCACGCGGTGAAGCCGGGCGGCGGCCGGGAACAGGCGGAACCGGCAAGAGGTTGCTGGTAGAGAACCGAGTGGCGATGCTGATGGCCAGAGCGAATTTCTCGATGCTCAGGATAGTTGTCACCATGTGGAGCATCTACTCTTACGGAGCCGACTGAGGGGTGTCCGGAAGGAGGGCGTCGATCGGTCTTCCCATCACGATGTGGACCTGATGGACGGTGCCGTCGTCCACGAATGGGACCGCGGAAGGGTCCACCGTCCTCCCGTCAAGCGTCGCCCGCCTGACGCCGCGGGACTGCCGGTCGGGGTTGACCACCGCGACATCGTAGCGCGCGCCGCCGAGCCGGAGGGTCATCGTGAAGCCGGGCCACGATGTCGGGATGCACGGGTCGAACGCCAGGGCGGCGCCGCGGCGCGTCACCCCCAGGATCGACTCGATGCCGAGACGATACAGCCACGCGGCCGATCCCGTGTACCACGTCCATCCCCCGCGCCCGATGTGCTGCGGGTGCGCGTACACATCCGCGGCGACGACGTAGGGTTCAACTTTATACTGCTCCACCCCCTGCGCGGACCGAGCATGGTTGATGGGGTTGAGCATGTGGAAGAGCTCGACGGCTTCGTCCCCGTTGCCGA
>DASSGA010000219.1:0-3072 GCA_035693805.1 bacterium
CCGCCGGGAACAGGGCCTGCGCTTGGGCGGCCGTGACGACGCGGCTGTCCACGCCGAGCCGCCGCTGCAGGGCGACGGTGGCCTCGAGCTGCGCGAGCCGCTCCCGCTTCGCGGTGACGAAGAGGTAGCCGCTGGGCTCGAACTCGATGTCCGCGCCCATCTCCTCGGGGAAGCGGCGGTAGGCCGCGAAGCTGTGCACCGAGAGCAGGATGTTCCCCTCGGTGGAGAACTGATGGCGCATCCCCCCGGTCGCCTTGGCCGTGGCCCCCATCCCCACCGTCGCCTCGCGCTCGATGACCACGACGTGCGGCCCGGGCCGCCGGGTGAGATGGTAGGCGACGCTGAGGCCGATGATGCCGCCGCCGATGATGACGACGTCGGCCTTCACGCCGTCACCCGCCCCAGGCGCGGCAGCACCTGATCGAGGACCAGATGCTGCACGTCCGCGGGCTGCTGGCCCTGCGAGGCCCACAGGCGGAAGGCGACGTGGCGGATGCCCGCGCGGTGCAGCCGGCCGACCGCCGCGGCGACCTCCTCCGGGGTCCCCGCAGCCGTGAAGGCGTCGACGAGCGGGTCGGGCACGAGGGCGAGCGCCTCGGGAGGCGCGTTCCAGTGGTAGCCGTACGGCGCCTCCTCGATCAGCCGGGCGAGCGCCGGCGGGACCGTCACGTCGAGGGCGGGGATGATGTCGCGGCTGGACTGCAGCACCGAGATGATGATCCGCCGCGCCGAGCTGCGCGCGACGCGGCCGTCCTCGTGCACGTAGGTGTGCAGCCAGATCATGCGGTCGATGGCGCCCGGATCGCGGCCGGCGCGCGCGGCCCCCGCGGCCAGGCGCGCTTCCGCGTAGGCCAGCCCGCCGGGGGAGGCCAGCGAGCCGAGGATCACGCCGTCCCCGATCTCTCCCGCCAGCTCCAGCACCTTCGGCCCGCGGCCCGCGATGAACACCGGCACACTCTGCGCCTGGAAGTCGAGCTTGCCGCGGAAGGTGAAAACCTCGCCCGCGGCCTCCGCCGTGCCCTCCCGCAGGAGGGCGCGGATCAGCTCCACCGCCTCGCGGATGGCGCGCACGGTGCGCCTGGGGGTGATGCCGAGGGCGGAGAAGCCGCTGATGCCGGTGCCCATCCCGAGCACCGCGCGGCCGCCGCTGATCTCGTTGATCGTCCCGATCGCCATCGCCGTGAGGGCGGGATGGCGGGAGAAGGGATCGGTCACGCAGGGGCCGAGGCGGACGCGGCCGGTCGCCGCGGCCAGCGCCGCCAGCACGGCGTAGGTGTCGCGGAAGAAGCGCTCGTCGGGCACCCAGACGCCGTCGCAGCCGCCCTCCTCCGCCTCGCGCGCCGCGCGGACCAGCTCCGGGATGGCGCGGTCGGCCAGCAGCCCCACACCCACGCCCTGGGGGATCACGTGATGATCAGCTCCCGCGGGGCGCTGCTGAGCAGCTCGTACCCCCGCTCCGTGACGACGGCGTTGTCCTCGATGCGGAACGCGCCGATGCTGAAGTCGTAAATCCCCGGCTCGATCGCCAGCACCATGCCGGGCACCAGGACGGTGCGCTCGCCGGGGCCGATGGAGGGGTTCTCGTGCACCTCCGTGCCGACGCTGTGGCCGGTGCGGTGCAGCATGTACTCGCGGTATCCACGGCGGACGATCGCCTGCTCGGCGACCTGGTCCACGTCGTGGCAGGTCGCCCCCGGCCGCACCGCCTCGCAGGTCTCGTAGAAGATCTCGAGCGCGGCCTGGTAGAAGTCCCGCTGCCGGGGCGAGGCCTCCCCGACGAAGAAGCCGCGGGTCAGGTCCGCGTGGTAGCCCCGGTAGATCGCGCCGACGTCGAAGTTCACCATCTCCCCGCGCCGCAGGCGCCTGTCGGAGGCGGGCGGGTTCAGCATGTCGTAGCGCTCCGGGCCGGAGGCGACGGTCAGGGACCGGATGGTGTCCGCGCCCTCGCGCATCATCGCTTCGCCCATCGCCACCTGCAGCTGGAACTCGCTCGCGCCCTCGCGCGCGATGGCCACCGCCGCGGCGATGCCGGCGTCGGTGATCCGGCAGGCCCGCCGCATGTAGTCGACCTCCGCGGGGGACTTCACCATGCGAAGCTGCCAGAGCAGCGCCCCGCTGTCGGCCCACGTCACCTTCGGCAGCAGGCCGCGCAGCTCGTCGAACTGGTCGAGGGTCATGCCCACGCGGTGGCCCAGCGACCGTTCGATCCCGACGCGGCCGCCGGCCATGCCCTTCTCGGTGATGACCTGTGCGGCAAGGGCGAGGGGATCCTTGGCCTCGGCCCGCGCGCCGCCCCACACCCGGACGTCGTCGAACCAGCACGTGCCGCGGCCCAGACCTTCTTCCAGGTTGGGAAGCAGCAGCGCGGGCTCGCCCTCCAGCGGGATCACCGCGGTGAAGGGGCGGAAGGTGCTGCTGAAGAGATTGGTCCGGTACCCCGTCAGGTAGGTGAGGTTCTTGTTGCTGGTGAGGAAGAGGCCGGCCAGGCCGGCCCGCTCCATGCCCTCGCGGGCAGCTCGCAGCCTGGCCGCATGCTCCTCACGCGTGAACGGCCTCATCCCGTCGACAGGCGTCATCGTCAGCGGCTCTCCACCCAGGTGTCGGTCAGGTCGACCAGCTCGAGGGGGTGGGCGCCGAAGTTGTGCACGCGGCGCCGCACGGCGTAGATGTTGTTCTTGTGGTAGATCTCCTTGCCGACCACGTCGCGCACGAAGAGCATCTCCGTCATGCGCTGGTACATCTGCGCGCGCCGGGCGGGGTTGAACTCCGCCTCGGCCTCGTCCAGCATGCGGTCCAGGTCGGCGTTCCGGTAGTTGGAGTAGTTGAACGCGCTGCGCGACCAGAAGTTCTGGCGCATCGCCGTGGCCGGGTCGCCGGTGGTAAAGCCCCAGCCGATGATGAAGGCCTGGGCCTCGTGCCGGCCGAGGGCGTCGAGGTAGGCGCCCCATTCCATCACCCGCAGCCGCGCCCGGATCCCGACCTGCCCGAGCTGCTGCTGGATCGCTTCCGCGATCGCCTTGTCGCGGAGGTAGCGTCCTTCCGGCGTCCAGAGGTCCAGGTCGAAGCCGCCGG
>DASSGA010000220.1:0-7196 GCA_035693805.1 bacterium
GCGAGCGGCTGGCGCCTCTTCCGCCACATCGAGTTCCCGTATCTGTCGTCGCTGCTGCTCCTGGTGCTCATCTTTCGATTCACCGATACGTTCCGCGTGTTCGATCACGTGCTCGTCCTCACGGGAGGCGGGCCGGGGGCCACGACCGAGTTTCTCAGCGTGTATCTCTACCGGATCGCCTTCAAGTTCTTCAACCTGGGGTACGCCGCTGCGCTCTCGCTGTTCGTGCTCGTCGTGGCATCGCTGGCGTTTGCGGTTCTGGGCCGCTATCTGGGCCGCGAGGTCACGGAATGACGCGGCCCAGCCGATGGTGGCGGGGACTGGCGTTCGCGGTGCTGACGTGCCTGGCCGTCCTGTACCTCTTTCCCTACGGGTGGATGGTCCTCACGGCCGTGAAGCCGCTGGCGGAATTCTACCGCTTTCCCGCGACCATCATCCCGGAGCACATCACCTTCTCGCCGTTCGTGTCCGTGATGGTCAGGCGCGGGTACAGCGTGTTGCTCCGCAACAGCCTCGTGGCCTGCCTCGCGGCTGTGATCGGCGCGGTGGCCGCGGCGCTGCTCATCGTGTATCCGATCACCCGGCTCGGCGTCTCGCCGCGCTTCCGCCGCGGGCTGATGAACTGGATCCTCAGCCTGCGCTTCCTGCCGCCGATCGTCGTGGTCATCCCGTTCTTCGACATCGTGCGCCGCGCCGGGCTGTACGACAACCCGCTGTCGCTGGTGCTGCTGTACGCGGTGTTCAGCCTGCCGTTTGCCACCTGGATGCTCCGCGGTTCCCTCCTGGAGGTACCGATGGAGATCGAGGAAGCGGCGTTCGTGGACGGGGCGACGCGCCTGCGCGCCTTCTTCACGATCCTGCTCCCGCAGCTGGCCCCGGCACTGCTGGCCACCGCGGTGATCACCTTCGCGCTCAGCTGGAGCGAGTTCATGTTCGCGTTCATCCTCAGCGCCACGCCGCGCTCTCAGACGTTCCCGATCGGCGTGGCCAGCCTGGTCACGCAGTTTGAGATCATCTGGAACGAGATGGCGGCCGCGGGCGCAATCGCCTCCGCGGTGCCGGTCGCGCTCCTCCTGCTCGCCCGGCGGTACGTGCTCACGGCCCTCACATTCGGGGCGATCCGGGAGAAGGCGTGAACGTCTGTGTCTGCCTCGATGCCGTCACCGGAGCGCTGCCCCTCGCGGAGGCGGTGCGCGTGGCCGAGGCGGCCGGCGCGATCGAGTTCTGGGACTGGAGGACGCGGGATCTGGACGAGCTCCGGGTGCTGGCGGAGGGGAGGCAATTGTCCATCGTGGCCTTCAGCGGCAACACGTTCGAGGAGCCGCTGGTAGATGCCGGGGCGCACCGCGTGACCCTCGCGCATTTCGCGCGCTCGATCGAAGTGGCGCGGCTCCTCGATACATCGATACTCGTCGCGCATCTCGGTTACGCCATCGGTGGACAGAGCCGCGGCGCCCAATGGTCGGCCGCGGTGACAGGGCTGCGCGCGGCGGGGGAGCTGGCCGGGGCGGCGGGGATGACGCTCGCGGTGGAGCCGCTCAACTCCGCCCTCGACCATCCCGGCTACTTCCTGGACACGCTACCCGAAGCGCTGCGCCTCATCGGCGAGGTGGATCTGCCGTCGGTGCGCCTGCTGCTGGACGTGTACCACATGCGGATGATGCACGACGACCTGCTGGACCGCCTCCCGGAGGCGCTGCCCGTAACCGCGCACGTGCACGTCGCCGACGTGCCGGGGCGGCGGGAGCCGGGGACCGGCGCCATCGACTGGGGGGCGATGATGCGGGCCCTGCGCGTGGGCGGGTACCGCGGCGCCGTCGGGTTGGAATGCTGGCCGGGCGGGGAGCCGCTCGCGGCCGTGCGGAGGGCGATCGAGGTGCTGACATCATGAGACGCTACGGACTGAACGGTGCCACGACCGGGGACGCGGAGCTGCGGACCGACATCCGCGCCGCGCGCGAGGCAGGGTACCAGGTGTTGGAAATCCGCGACACCAAGTTGCGCGATTACCTCGCCGCCGGAGGGACGCTCGCCGGCCTTCGCCAGGAGTTGAAGGACGCGGGGCTCGAGCCGTACACGCTCAACGCGCTCGAGCACGCTACGCACCCCACCGGCGCCGCCCTGCGCGAGCTGCTGGACCGGGTGAAGACCTTCTGCGAGTGGGCGGCGGCCCTGCGGTGCCCGTACATCGTGACCGTGCCGAGCTTCGCGCACGAGGTCGCCGACCCCGATCCCCACCGTGTGGAGGCGGTCGCAGCCGAGGCCCTCCACGCGATCGCCGAAGTGGCCCACCCGCACCGGGTGCGGGTGGGACTTGAGTTCCTCGGGTTCCCCGACTGCACGGTGAACACGCTGGTCGCCGCACGCCGGATCGTGGACGCCGTGGGCGATCCCAACGTCGGCCTCGTCATCGACGCCTTCCACTTCTACGCCGGCGGGTCGACCTGGGCCATGCTGGACGGGCTGCGAGCTGAGCAGTTGTTCATCGTCCACCTCGACGACGCGGAAGACCGGCCGCGGGGAACGCTCCAGGACGCGCACCGGCTCCTGCCGGGCGACGGGGTGATTCCCCTGCGCGACCTGGTGCGCCGGATCGAAGACCTGGGCTACGACGGTCCCTGGTCCATCGAGCTGTTCCGGCCCGAGTACTACGCCTGGGACCCCGTCAAGCTGGCCCGAATGTCGAGAGAGAGGATGGAAGCGCTCTTTGAGAAGAAGGTGACGAGATGAGCGTGCGGGTCGGACTGCTCGGGGCCGGCTTCATCGGCCGCATCCACGCCCTGAACCTGAGCAAGGACAAACGGGTGGATCTCGTCGGCGTCGCGGATGTCGTGCCGCAGGCCGCGCAGCGGCTCGCCGGTGAGGTCGGCACGAAGGCGATGTCTTCCCTGGACGCGCTGCTCGAAGCGCACGTCGAGGCCGTGTACGTCGCCACGCCCAACACGATGCACGTCGAGCCGGTCCTCCAGGCGCTCCGGGCCGGGGTGCATGTCTTCTCCGAGAAGCCGATGGCCACGTCGCTCGACGGCGCCTGGCGCATCCGCGAGGCGGCACGGCGAGCGAAGAGCGTGTACCAGCTGGGATTCAACCGGCGGTTCAGCAACGTCTACGCCTTCGCCCGACGGCTCATCCAGGACGGGCGGATCACCCCGTACGCCGCGCAGATGAAGCACAACCGCGGCGAGCTCAGGCAGCCCCCCTGGACGGGGGATCCGACGGTGACCGGCGGGTACCTCTACGAGACGCCGGTGCACCTCTTCGACATGGGCCGGTTCCTCTTCGGCGACGTGCAGGAGATCCAGGGCTACGCCCGGCGCAGCGTATACCAGGAGCCGGACGGCTTCGTGATGCTGGTGCGCTTCAACAGCGGCGTCATCGCCTCATTCACCAGCGTGGCGCACACCTCGTGGCTGTTCCCGTACGAGCGGGTCGAGATCTACGGCGCGCATCAGACCGTGGTGACGGAGGAGTTGGAGCGCGCCTGGTTCAGCCCCGGCATGCGGGATCAGGTCGAGGCCGTCGACTGCTTCCAGATGCCGTTCGAGCAGAAGTGGGGCTACGTCACTGAGGACCGGCTGTTCATCGACGCGGCCCTCGGCGAGCGGCCGCCCGCGGTGACCGCCGACGACGGCTACCGGGCCACGGAGCTCGTCGAGGCATGTTACACCGCCTCGCGAGAGGGCCGGGTGGTGACCTTGCCGCTTCCTGAGCCAGCGCCGCGGTGAGCAGGTCGTATCGGCTTCTTGCAGCCGACATCGACGGCACGATCGTGACGAGCCGACGGGAGGTGCCCCCGGGGGTCCTCGGCGCGGTCCGGGCGGCGCAATCGCGCGGCGTCCGGGTGCTGCTTGCGACCGGGCGCATCTGGATGTCGGCGGAGCCGTACGTCCGGCGGGTGGGCGCGGACCCGCCGGCGATCCTCTACAACGGAGGGCTCGTCTACGACTTCCGGGCGAACGAGGAGTGGCGGAGGGTCCACCTCGACTACGCGCACGCGCGGGCCGTCCTGGAGATCCTGCGCGCCTTTCCCGAGGTGCAGCCCCACGTCTACGTGGGGGATCGCGTGTACGCCGGGACCGCGAACGAGCTCACCGAGCGCTACCGCCGCAAGGACGGCCTGCCCGTCGAGGAGGTGGGGGATCTCATCGAGTTTCTTCCCCGTGACCCGATGAAGATCCTCATCATCGGCGCGCGGCCCGATCTGGAGCGCGTGGCGGCAGAAGTCCGTGCGCACCCGATGCCGATCAACACGGTCTTCAGCGAGGAGACGTACTTCGAGATCCTCCCCGCGGGGAGCTCGAAGGGCGTGGCGCTGCGGTTCGTGGCGGAGCGTCTCGGAGTCCCGCTCTCGGCCGTGATCGCCGTCGGCGACAACCTGAACGATCTCGAGATGATCCAGACCGCGGGATTGGGGGTGGCGATGGGGAACGCGCCGGAGGCTCTCAAGGTCTCTGCCGGCTATGTGGCCCCGACGAACGACGAGGAAGGGCTGGCTGACGTGATCGAGCGCTTCATCACACAGGGGAGGCGAGAGCATGCGTAGATTATGGATCGCCGTGGTGGTCCTGGCCCTGCTGGCCGTCATCCTGCCGGGCGTCGGGCCCGCGAGCGCCCAGCAGAACCGGATCATCGTGTATTCCGCGCTGCCGGATCTGGAGACGTCCCTGGTGCACCGGGAGTTTACCCGAAGAACCGGGATCCAGGTCGAGGCCCTGAGCGTGGCGGCGGCAGGGACCCTGCAGGCCCGGATCCGGGCCGAGAAGGACCGGCCGCGTGCCGACATCTTCGTGGGCGGCTCGCGCGACTTCCACATCCCGCTCGCGCGGGAGGGGTTGCTGCTCGCGTACCGGTCGCCGGTAGCGGCGGAGGCGAAGGTGAGCCCGAATTATCTTGATCCCGCCGGCTTCTGGCACGGATGGTATCTCGGCGCGCTGTCCATCATCATCAACACGGATCGGTGGGATCGCGAGATGGTACCGCGGCGCGTGGCCAAGCCCGCGACGTGGGATGACCTGGCCAAGGCCGAGTTCAGGGGTCAGTTCGTGATGCCCAGCCCGATCACCACCGGCGGCGGCTACATCTTCGTCGCCGGGCAGGTCTTCCGTCTGGGCGAGGACCGTGCCTGGACGTTCCTCAAGGCGCTCAGCGCCAACGCCGTCCAGTTCACGCCGACCGCCCCCGGGACCATCACCCTGCTCGAGCGCGGCGAGGCGATCGTCGGCATGATGTGGGCGCACGAGGCGATCGGCGCGCGTACCCTGCGCGGCGCGCCGCTCGAGGTGATCGTGCCGCCCGACACCGGCTTCGAGGTCGGAGCGGTCTCCATCATCAAGGGTGGCCCCAACCCCGCGGGCGCCCGAGCCTACATCGATTTCCTCATGACGCGCGTCCCGCAGGACATCAACGCGCGCTACGGCTTCCGCTATCCCGTCCGGGGCGACGTCGAGGTCCCGCGCGGGGCGACGCCGTTCAACCAGCTGAAGTTCGTGAAGTACGACCTGGAGTGGGCCATCCAGAACCAGGCCCGGCTTCGCGAGCGATGGACCCGAGAGATCGGCCGCTGATCCAGCCGCGGTGCGATGCGGCGCGGTGGCCTGGCCGCCCTTCCGGCGGTCGGGCCACCGGCTGCGGTCTGGCTACCGGTTGAGGGGCCGCGATGGCCGTTGCGCGATGGGGAGAGCTGCGCCGCCAGGTCGCCGATCCGTGGCTCCTGCTGACCTTCGCGGGCGCGGCGGCGGCGCTGGGCATCTTCGTCCTGTATCCCGCGTTCCGCGTGCTCGTCTACCCCGCCTGGCAGGACTACCTGGCGATCCCCCGCAGCCTGCGCTGGATGCAGGCGGCGCGCAACAGCCTGGTGATGATGGTGATCTCGACCGTGACGGCCACCTTCGTCGGGCTGGCCTTCGCCTTTGCCACGACGCGGGCGGACATGCCGGGGCGCCGTCTCTTCCGCACCATCGCGATGCTGCCCCTGTTTGCGCCGCCGTTCATGGTCGCGTTCGCCTACATCTTGATGTTCGGCCGGCAGGGGCTGATCACGAAATCGTTGTTCGGCCTCGACGCCAACATCTTCGGCTGGCACGGGTTGTGGCTGGTGCAGACGATCGCCTTCTTCCCGCTGGCGATGCTGATTATCGCCGGCGTGCTGGACGCGGTGAACCCAAGCCTGGAGCATGCGGCGCGCAACCTGGGCGCCGACGAGTGGACCGTGGTCAAGACCATCTCGCTCGCCCTGGCGCGCCCGGGGATCGCCGGCGCGATGCTGGTCGTGGCGATTTCCGTGCTCGCCGACTTCGGCAATGCGGTGATCATCGCGGGCGGATTCCCCCTCCTGGCCACCGAGGCGTGGTTCCGGATGGAAGGGATGGGCGATCTCAAGGGGGCCGCCCTCGTCGTGGCCATGCTCCTCGTCCCGACGGCCGGGCTGTTTCTCCTGGAGCGGTTCTGGGTCAGCCGGCGCGTCTACACCGCGGTGACGGGGCGAGGCTCCCGCATCGAGCGCCCGGCGACCCCGGGATTCCTGAAATGGACGGTCCTGGCGGTGTGCGCGCTGGCCAGCCTGTTGATCTTCCTGGTGTACTTCGGGGTGATCGCCGGGGCGTTCACCACGGTCTGGGGCCGCGACTGGTCGCTGACGCTCGACCACTGGCATCTCGCCGCCGATCGCATCGCGTCGCTGTGGGTCAGCGTGCGGATCGGCGCGCTGGCCGGTCTCATCACGGGAACGGTGAGCGTCCTGGTGGCCTTCCTCACCACCCGGTCCTTCCAGCTGCGCCACGCACTCGATTTCCTGGCCGTGCTGCCGGGGGCCCTGCCGGGCGTGTTCGTCGGCGTCGGGTACGTGCTCGCGTTCAACACGACGATCATCGGCGGCACGCTGTGGACGCTGGCCGCGGCGCTAGCCTTCTGGCACCTGCCGATGGGCTATCAGGCCGCCGCGGCGCGCTTCAAGCAGATCGAGCGGGCGATCGAGGAGGCCGCGGTCAACCTGGGCGCCACGGGCCTGCGCGTCCTGCGCGACGTCTACCTCCCGCTGATGGTCCGTGCGCTGGTCGAGGCCTTCGCCGTCTCGTTCATCCGCGCCGTGACCAACGTCAGCATCGTGATCTTCCTCATCGCCCCCGGCCAGGTGGTGGCCACGTTCGTCATCCTCAACATGATCCAGAACAACATCTGGGGCGCCGCCGCGGCGCTGA
>DASSGA010000221.1:0-2607 GCA_035693805.1 bacterium
CATCTCGCGCGACAGGGCCACGGCGGCGACGACGTTGTCGAGGCTGAACGCCAGGTCGGCGAGCTCGACCGCCACGACGACGCTCCAGAACGACTTCTCGCCCCGCCGGAGCGGCTCCCCGGCGGCATGCTGCACGTCTTCGCGGGGCGTACCCGGACCGATGTCCCCCAGATGGTCCGCGGCCAGCTTGATGAGGTAGAGGCCGCCCAGCAGCAGCAGCCAGCGGTTCTGGACCACCCAGGATGCGATAAAGAGCATACTGCCGCGGCCGACGTACGCGCCGAGCAGGCCGACCTTCAATGCAGCAAGCCGCTGGCCGCCGAGGAGGCGGTGCACGGCACCGTCAAGGAATCGCAGCGGAGCCGGCCACGGAATGCGGTCTTCCTTGGGGAGCTGTGAGACCATGGCCCCCAGCACGGCGGCGTTGTCGATCGAGAGGATACCCTCCAGGTAGATGAGTTGGAGGATGATCAGGACGACGCCGAAGTCCATGGCTCCCTCAGTGTACCGAACGACCGGAACGGACGCAACGCGGGCTGGGGCGCGCCCCGATTACCGGTGCTGGTAGAGCCGCCGAAGGACGAAGATCTGGGCGGCGTGGTACATGTCGTGGTGCGAGGCGCCCACCGCCCAATCGATGACGCGGGCCTGGCCCTCCTCGAGCCACCACGCCTTACCGATCACCTCCGAGAGTCGCTGCGGCGTGAGCGAGCGAAGAACACGAAGCAGCCGTTCGTGCGCTCGGTGCAGCTCTGCCCGCGCCTCCTCCCATCCCCGGGCGGTCGCCGCCACGGGGCGCCAGTTCGTTTCTTCGCTGTACTCCCAGGGCTGGCCGCTGATCCGGGCCGTGACGGCGTCCTTCCAGTACGCCATGTGCAGGGCGATCTCCCCGATCGTCTTCTGCTCGGCGTTGGGTCGCCACGCGCTCTCTTCGGTGGTCACCCCTTCGAGGGCGGGCAGGGCCCCGCGGCCGGCCCAGTTGCCCTGCTTGTAGGTCTGGTCGACGTGCTCGACGATCCACTCGTTGATTTCCACAGCGTTCCCCCCGGGAACAACGGCATCTGTGCAGGTGATTTCGGCACAGGTGGCGCGGACTCCGGTGACGGCATCGATGCGCCGAACCCCACGCGGGCCTTGATGGCGGCGGCGATCCTCTGCACCTGTGCCCGGTAGGCCCCCGGGGCGTACTTCCCTCGATACAGACGCTCGTACTCCGGAACGAGCTCGGGCCGGCGATGGGTGAGGTACTCGAAGAAGGCGTCGCGCGCGACATCCCCCAGGTGGAGCTCGATCGTCGCCAGCGAGGACGCGCCGAACCGCCTGGCCGCCTCGATCACGTCCGTGATGTTCCGCACGTCGTCGGTGATGCCGGGCAGCACCGGAGCGAGCATGACCACCGTGGGGATCCCGGCGCGGGCGAGGGTCTGCAGGGCTTCGAGCCGGCGGAGCGGCGGAGGAGCGCCGGGCTCGAGCTCTTCAGCCAGCAACGCATCCAGGGTCGCGACGCTGACACAGACATAGGCTCCAGGACCGCGCTGAAGCTGCTGCAAGATGTCCAGGTCTCGCACGACCATCGTCGATCGCGTGATCAGCCCGGCGGGCGTCTGGTAATCTCGCAGCGCCTCCAGAATGCGTCGCGTGATCTTGTATGCGCCTTCCGCCGGCTGGTACGGGTCGGTCGCAGTCCCAATCTCCACCTGCTCACGCTTCCACGACCGCTTGCTCAGCTCGCGCCGGAGGACCTCCGGTGCATTGACCTTGACGAAGATACGGGAGCCCCAGTCGTTGAGCCCGTCCTGGTCGAGGTACCAGTGGGTCTGACGCGCGTAGCAGTTGTGGCTGATCACGCCATTGGCGATGAAGTCTCCGGTCCCCGTGGTGATGTCGACGAGGTCCATCGTCCGACGCAGCGGCTCAATCGCCACCACCCGCAGGGGCGCATCGCTCTTCACGGCCTGGCCGGCGATGTCGCGCTTGCGGCCAATTGCCGGATCAACGGTATGGAAGAAGCGCATGTGGGCCCGCAGCCCGCCCCGAACGCGGACCACACGGGCGCGACCTTCAGACGCCGGCTCGACGACGTGGTCGAATCCAAGAACACGAAGCCCTCGGACGATATGATCGATGATGACGGGGTCCGTGTTGGAGATGCGCAACACGCCGCGCGAGTACGAACCCTCCGCGTCGAAGATGCCCGCCAGAAGACCCCTCCACCATTCGCTGGGCGGGGAGCTCGGCCAGGCGACCAGATGGCGTACCTCGTCAACGAGTTTCCGAGATGACGTCCTGATGGCGCTGACGCTCGCGTGCTTGGCGCTCCCCTCGCTGAAGAGGAAAGGAATCGCCGGCCCATCGGACTCCTGGAGGTACCTCTCCGCCCGTCGCAGAGTCTCGGTGTCTTTCATCGCCGGCCCGAACTGGTGCCCATCACCTCGGATGACGCCAGTGAGGTATCCGCGCATGTAGAGGGAGTCGCGCTGCAGTGACGGGACGAACGCACCAACGCCCATGAGTTTGTTGTTCACTGTCAGGAAGGAACGCTGGTTGGGTCCGTGCTCGGCGCCGGTGACGAACTTCCATCCGCGCTCGGTCAGGAATCGATGGTCC
>DASSGA010000222.1:0-16666 GCA_035693805.1 bacterium
CCGGACGTTCTTCAAGGACTTCCTCTCCGCTGCCAAGATGGACGGGGTCACCGCCTTCGTTCCATGGATGCAGGCAACCTACCTCATCGCCGCACACAAGGACGCGATCCGCTACTTCCCGAGCGGCCGCAACCCGATGGCGATGACCTACGACGACCTGCTGGAGTGGGGCGAGAACATCCGCCGCGGCACCGGCCAGCGCCGCGTCGGCTTCCCGGTCGGGCCGCGCGGCCTATACGCGCGCTTCCTGCACGGGTACATCTATCCGTCCTTCACCGGCGCCCAGGTGAAGCGGTTCAAGTCGCCCGAGGCGGTCGAGATGTGGCGCTACCTGCGCCGGCTGTGGGGCGTCACGCACCCGTCGTCGTTCACCTACGAGTTCATGAGCGAGCCGCTGCTGCGCGGGGAGGTGCTGGTGGCCTGGGACCATGTGGCCCGCATCATCCCGGCGCTGCGGGAGCGGCCGAACGACTTCGTGGTCTTGCCGTCTCCGGCCGGGCCCAGGGGCCGATCGTTTGTCTCGGTCGTCGTCGGCCTGGCCATCCCCAAGACGGCCCCGAATCCAGAGCTGGGGGCGCGGCTGATTGAGTACCTCACCCGCCCGTCGACGCAGGCGACGACGCTGCAGGGCGTGGGCTTCTTCCCGGTTTCCCCTGAGGCGGGGCAAACGGTCCCGGCGGGGGCGCTCAAGGTGGTCGCGGACGGCGTGTCCGCCCAGTCAGGCGCCCGCGACGCGCGGACGGCGCTGCTGCCGGTCGGACTGGGCGCGCGGACCGGGGAGTTCCAGCCGATCTACATCGACACGTTCACCCGGATCGCCGTGCGGGGCGAGGACATCCAGCGGGTGCTCACCGAGCAGGGCGCGAAGCTGGAGGAGCTGTACCGCGCCATGAACGCGCCGTGTGCGCCGCCGGATCCGGCCCAGCGACCCTGCAGGCCGGACTAGCCTGAACTGACGTGTGGCCGGTCTCCCCGGGGGAGGGTCTCCCCCGGGGACCGGTCCCTTCCCGGAGCCGATGGTCGTCGCCGAGGCAGATCTGGCCCTGGATCGCCCGCGACCGCGGGTGAACTGGACGCCCTACGTCCTCGTCCTGCCCACGTTCGCCTTTCTCGGACTGTTCTTCATCTATCCGATGGTCCAGGCGATCTGGCTCGCCGTAACAGATCCGCAGTCGGGGGCGTTCACGCTCAGCCACTTCAGGCGGATGAGCGGCGACCTTTACTTCCGCCAGGCCATCCGGTACACGCTGACGATCACCGCCCTGGCTGTGCCCCTGCAGGTGATGCTCGGGCTGGCTATCGCGTTGCTGGTAAACACGCGGTTCCGAGGGCACTCCGCCTTCCTCTATCTCACCGCGGTGCCGATCGGCATCTCCGACCTGGCGGCGGGTCTCATCTGGCTATCCATCTTCACCGAGCGTGGCTACCTCAACGCGGTCCTCCAGAAGCTCGGCCTGATCGAGATCCCCGTGATCTTCCTCTCGGTCGAGCGGCCGGACTGGCTGCTGGGCGCGGTCGTCCTCACCGAAGTGTGGCGCGCCACGGCGATCGTGATGGTCATCCTGCTCGCGGGTCTGCAGCTGATCCCGAAGGACTACGCGGAGACGGCCAGCGTCTTCGGGGCCGGGCGCTGGCAGACGCTCCGTCACGTCATCCTGCCGCTGCTGGGGCCCAGCCTGCAGACGGCCTTGATCATCCGCACCATCCTGGCCTTCCAGCTGTTCGCGACCGTAGTCACCCTCGCCGGCCGGCAGATCCCCGTGCTCGCCGGCGAAGCCTACTTCTGGTACTCGCTGTACCGCAGCCCGAACGTCGCGAGCGCCTACGCGGTCCTGATCCTCCTGTTCTCGGGCAGCATCACCTGGCTGTACCTGCGCTTCCTCCGCCCCGGGGAAGGCCGCGCGTGACGCTGCGGCGCCTGGGGATCTACAGTGCCGCGCTCGTGATCAGCGCCTGGGTCACCGTGCCGCTCCTGCTCATCTCCATCGCCGCCTTCACCCCGCGCGACGTCCTGTACCAGTGGCCGCGCCCCCTCTGGCCGGAGCAGTTCACGCTGGAGACGATGCGCTTCTTCCTGCGCTTCACGGGCGTGTGGCAGTCCACGCTCAACAGCGTGATCGTGGCGGTCCTCACCATCGGCCTGGCCTTTGCGATCGCGGCGCCGGCGAGCTACGCGCTGGCCCGGTTCCGCTTCCGGGGTCGGGACAGCCTGCAGCTGGCGATCCTCGCCACGAAGATGTTCCCGGCCACTGTGCTCTCCATCCCGCTCGCCGTGGCGTTCATCCGCTGGCGTCTGTACGACACGCTGCTGGGCGTGGCCCTCGTGCACACGGCACTCTCCATCCCATTCGTCACCGTCATCGTGACCAGCGTGTTCGTTGGTATCTCCTACGAACTGGAGGAGGCCGCGATGACCCTCGGGAGCAGCCGCGCCCAGGCGTTCCTGCGGGTGACCCTGCCGATGGCGCTGCCGGGGCTCGCCGCGGCGGGGATCTTCACTTTCGTGCTCTCGTGGAACGAGGTCTTCGCCGCGACGATCCTGACCCTGAACCACCGCACGCTGCCGGCGCTGATCGTCGACTCGGTGATCGGCGCCGGCGCGCCGCTGCACTTCCGGTTCGCCGGCGGGTTCTTCATGATCGTCCCGGCGCTCATCATCATCTTTCTCATCCGGCGCTACTTGCTGACGCTGTGGGGCGTCACGGTGCGGTAGGTAGGGGAGCAGATCATGGCGGAGATCGAGCTGCGGAGCCTGCGCAAGACCTACGGGAAGGTCGTGGCGATCAACGACCTGAGCGTGCACATCCCCGACGGGGAGTTCCTCGTCCTCCTGGGGCCGTCCGGCTGCGGCAAGACGACGACGCTGCGGGCGCTCGCGGGGCTCGAGACGCTCGATCGCGGCCGGATCCTCATCGGCGGGCGCGACGTGACGCTGCTGGCGCCCGGCAAGCGCGGCATCGCGATGGTGTTCCAGTCGTACGCCGTCTTCCCGCACATACGGGTCTTCGACAACATCGTCTTCGGCCTGCGCATGCGCGGGGTGACTCTGGAGGAGCAGCGCCGCCGCGCGGGCGAGGTCGCGGAGTTGCTGCAGATTCAGAACCTGCTCGACCGCTACCCCGCCCAACTCTCGGGCGGGCAGCGCCAGCGGGTGGCGGTCGCCCGCGCGATCGTAATGCGTCCGGACGTGCTGTTGATGGACGAACCGCTCAGCAACCTTGATGCCCTGCTGCGCCTGCACATGCGGGCGGAGCTGAAGCGGCTGCACCGGGAGCTGCGCGCGACCACGGTGTACGTGACGCACGACCAGGTCGAAGCGCTCAGCCTGGGCGACCGCATCGCCGTGATGAAGGAGGGGGAGATCATCCAGTGCGCCACGCCGTCCGTGATCTACGACACGCCGGCGAACCGGTTCGTGGGTAGTTTCATCGGTAGCCCGCCGATGAACTTCCTCAGCGGGACCGTGGCGGGCGCGGATGGGTCACTCCGCGTCGAGGTGGCGGGCACCGTCCTTGCCCTGCCGTCTGGGGCGCGCCCCGGGGGCGTGGTCCGGACGGAGGTCACGATCGGCATCCGCCCGGAGCACATCGCCGTCGAATTCTCGGCCGTCCCGGCTGCCGTGCCCGCCCAGGTCAGCGTGCTCGAGCCGATCGGCTCGCACCAGCTGCTCACCGCGCAGGTGGGCGCCGACATCGTGAAGGTCACGGTGCCGCCTGAGTTCGCCGCCGAGCCCGGACGGGCGGTGTGGCTGCGCTTCGATCCGGCCCGTGTCCGCCTGATGGATCCGGCGACCGGTCAGGCGATCGCGGTGTCGTGATGACCTCCGACCGCGAGCTGCGCCTCCGGGCCGAGCAGGTGCTCCGCGCCAACGACGTCGGCGGCGCCTATACGAGGCCGAGCCCTCACCTGTATCCCCACCAGTGGAACTGGGACAGCGCGTTTGCGGCCATCGGCTGGGCCCATCTGGACTGGCTCCGCGCGGTGCGCGAGATCGACACGCTGCTCCTCGGGCAGTGGAGCAACGGAATGGTACCGCACATCCGGTATAATCCCGAGGTCACGGACTACGCCCCGGGGCCCGAGTGGTGGCCGGATGTCCCTGTGCGCAGGCGCGGCGAACTCACGAGCGGCATCTCCCAGCCCCCGGTGCTTGCCACCGCCGTCTACCACGTGGGGATGCTGGCACCCGATGGCCGCCGCCGGCGCGAGTGGTGGACGAGGATCTACGACGCGCTGCTCGAGGCGCTCCTCTACTTCCCACGCCACCGTACGACGGGAGGCAGCCCGCTCATCGTCGTCGTGCATCCCTGGGAGAGCGGGCTCGACAACAGCCCGCGCTGGGATTTCGCAACGGGACAGGGGCATCGACCGTCGCGGTCCTACCGGCGGGTGGACACGACCATCGTCGATCCCTCGGCGCGGCCGACCGGCAAGGACTACGATCTGTACATGTACCTCATCGAGCTGTTCGCCTCGCTGCGGTACGACCTGCGCGCCTACCTCCCCCGCACGCCGTTCGCGGTGTATGACGCCCTTTTCAACGCCGCCTGGTACCGCTCGGCGCTCGATCTGAACCGCATCGCTATGTTCATCGGGCGGCCCCCGGCCGTCGCTGAGGAGCGGCTGCGCGGATTCCGGGACGCCTACCACGAGACCTTGTGGGATGACCGGGCGGTCCTCTTCCGCGACTGGGACCTCCGGGCGGGCCGCCCGATGTCTGTGGACACGCTGGCTGGGACGATCGCGATTTACGGTGGCCTCGTCGACGGCGATCAGGCTTCGCGCATCCTCACCCGCTATCAAGAGCGCAGCCGCGGCTGTGTGCCCCTGCCGTCGGTGCCGCCCGATCAGAGAGGATTCGATCCCGTCAAGTACTGGCGCGGGCCCGCCTGGGTGCACATGAATTGGATGCTCGTCCGTGGGCTGCAGGTGCTGGGGCTGCGCTCGGCGGCTGAGCTGTCCGCCCAGACCCTCGATCTCGTGCGGCGGTCGGGCTTCAGCGAATACTTCCACGCGCACACGGGGCAGGCCGTGGGCGGCGGAGATTTCTCCTGGTCCGCGGCCCTCGTCATCGACCTGCTCGAGCGTCCGGAGGCGGCGTAGACGGATGCGAGCCGTCGTGCAGCGAGTCTCCGGGGGCAGCGTCCGCGTGGGGGAGGAGACCGTCGGCAGCATCGGTCTGGGGTACGTCGTGCTCCTCGGCGTCCATGCGCGCGACACCGAGACCGAGGCCGTGGCGCTCGCGGAGAAGATCGCCAAACTGCGCGTCTTCGACGACGACGCGGGGAAGCTGAACCGCTCCATCCTGGACGTCGGAGGCGAGGTGCTCTCCGTCTCCCAATTCACGCTGTATGCGAACACGGAGAAGGGGCGGCGACCCAGCTTCCTGGATGCCGCCCCTCCCGAACGCGCGGAAGCTCTGTATCAGGTGTTCAACGACCGCCTGCAGGCCCTCGGCGTGCCGGTCTCCACGGGTCGCTTCCGGGCCGTGATGTCCGTCGAGATCCACAACGACGGACCCGTGACCGTGATCCTCGAGGAGCCGCCGACCGCATGGATGTGACCCCCTGCCGCGCGTTCTCGTCGCATCTTCTTGCCGCTTCCCGCGGGAATTGACAGGCCGTCTCCACGGTGGCTATACTGTCGGCACACAGGCGATGACGAGGACGAGTAGGCCAATGATCGGTCGTCGAGAGAGGGGAGGGCGCGGTGTGAACCTCCCCCGGCCGACCGGCTGAAGACCCCCTCGGAGCCGCCGCCCGAATCGCAGTAGGGCCGGCCGGGATCCTCCCCGTGATGGAGGGCAAAGCGTTGCCGTGAGTTTCTGTCGCGGCAGAATCAGGGTGGAACCGCGGGTGCGCCCCGTCCCAGAGTGGACGAGGGCGCGTTTCGTTTTGACGGAGGCAATAATGAGGAGGCAGCCATGGCCCGGATCAGCGTGACACTGCCCAACGGCAGCCGGAAGGAGTACGACCGCGGCGTGTCCCTGGCGCAGGTGGCGATGGACGCGGGCGCGCGGGAGGCGGTGGCGGCGAAGGTGAACGGCGCCGCGCGCGACCTCGGGGCGAAGCTCGAGGAGGATGCGCAGGTCGAGGTGCTCACGTTCGATCAGCCGGAAGGCCGCGAGGTCTACTGGCACTCCTCGGCGCACCTCATGGCCCAGGCCGTGAAGGAGCTGTTCCCCGAGGCGAAGCTCGCCATCGGCCCGCCGATCGAGCAGGGTTTCTACTACGATATCGACATCGGCCGCCCGTTCACGCCGGAGGACCTTGAGCGGATCGAGACGCGCATGCGCGAGCTGGCGAAGAAGGACCAGCCCATCGAGCGGGTGGAGATCCCCCGCGACGAGGCGATCCGGATGTACGAGCAGACGGGTGAGAAGTACAAGGTGGAACTGCTGCGCCAGGACATCCCCGACCTGCGGGTGTCCTTCTACCGCCAGAACGGGTTCATGGACATGTGCCGGGGGCCGCACCTGCCGCGCACAGGGCTGATCAAGGCGATCAAGCTGCTCAGCACGGGCGGCGCGTACTGGCGGGGGGATGAGCACCGCGAGATGCTGTCCCGCATCTACGGCATCACGTTTCCCCGGCAGGAGCAACTGGACGAGTTCGTCCACATGCTCGAGGAGGCGAAACGCCGTGATCACCGCCGGCTCGGCCGCGACCTGAAGCTCTTTGCATTCGCGGAGGAGGTCGGGCAGGGCCTGCCCCTCTGGCTGCCCCGCGGCGCCACGGTCCGGCGCATCCTCGAGCAGTACATCATCGACGTGGAGCAGCGCCACGGCTACCAGCACGTCTACGCGCCCGACCTGGCCTCCTCGACGCTGTACAAGATCTCCGGGCACTGGGAGCATTTCCGGGAGAGCATGTACCCGCCGATGGAGGTCGACCATGAGCAGCTCGTGCTCAAGCCGATGAACTGTCCGCACCACATCATGATCTACAAGCAGGATCAGCACTCCTACCGCAACCTGCCGGTGCGGATCGCCGAGCTCGGCCGGATGTATCGGTATGAGCGGTCGGGGACGCTCACCGGGCTCCACCGCGTGCGCTCGATGACGCTGAACGACGCGCACATCTTCTGCCGGCCGGATCAGATCAAAGACGAGTTCGCTGGTGTCGTCAGCCTCATCCAGGAGGTCTACCGCGATCTGAAGATCACGGACTTCAAGCACAGCCTCTCCCTGCACGATCCGAACGACAAGACCAACTACTATCCGGACGAGCAGCTGTGGGCTACCGCGGAGCGCATGCTGCACGAAGTGCTCGACGATCTGGGGCTGGAGTACACCCCCGTCATCGGCGAGGCCGCCTTCTACGGTCCCAAGCTCGACGTGCAGATCCGCACGGCGATGGGGAAGGAGGACTCGCTGTCCACGGTCCAGCTCGACTTCCTCCTGCCGCAACGCTTCGGCCTGGAGTACATCGGTGAGGATGGCAAGGCGCACGTGCCCGTGCTGATCCATCGCGCGATCATCAGCACGATGGAGCGGATGATGGCGTTCCTGATCGAGTACTATGTGGGGGACTTCCCGCTGTGGCTCGCGCCGGAGCAGGCGCGCGTGCTGCCGATCGCCGAGCGCCACCTGGTGTACGCGCGGCAGGTGCGAGAGCACCTGGCCGCGCGGGGGCTTCGTGTTGAGGTCGACGACAGCAATGAACGGGTGAGCTACAAAGTCCTCCGCGGGGAGATGGAACACGTACCGGACATGCTCGTCGTGGGGGACAAGGAAGCGGGCACCGCGCAGGTCTCGGTGCGCAGCCGCGCTGCGGGGGATCTCGGCCCGATGCCCCTCGACCAGTTCGCCTCGCGCGTCAGCGAGCAGGTGGCGGCGAAGGCCTGACCGGCCTCACGGTTTGACCCATCGATGGCATAGCGCTTCGGCGGTCCTCCCGTCACAGTGACGGCGGGAGGACCGCCTGTGTTTCGGCCGATCGTCTGGATCGCTTGGATGTTTGCCGCGGGCATCGCCGCCTCGAGGGCACTGCCCCTGGCCATCGACGGCTGGCTCCTGCTGGCGGCGGTCGCGGTCGCCACCGCTGCCGCTCTTCTGGCTTTTCACAGGGACGCCCTCATCCCGCTGCTCGCGGCCGTCTCGTGCGCGGGCGCGGTCCTCTATCTCTACGACGCGCGTCCGCCCCCGCACGATCCATTCCTCGAACTCGATGGACGCCGCGTCGTGCTCACCGGCATGGTGGTGCAGCCTCCGCTGCGGAGGCCAGGGCGTGTGCGGGTCGTCGTCGCCGCGGACACCCTGCAGATCCGCGAGGAGGCGCGCCCGGTCGCAGGGCGTGTCCTCGTCAGCGTGCGCGGCGAGCAGGACGTGCGCTACGGCGACCGGATCCGGGTGACCGGCCGGCTCGTCCGCCCTCCGACACCCGGGAATCCCGGCGAGTTCTCCTATCGCGACCACTTGGCCGCCCAGGGGATCCGCGCGACGCTCGCCCTGCGGCGCGGCGACGCCGTGCGCGTCGTCGCGCGCGGCCGTGGCCATCCCGTGCTCGCCGCGATCTTCGCGCTCCGCGCGCGCATCAGCGGCGTCTTCGCCGCGGGGCTGCCGGGACCGCGCGGCGCCCTGCTCATGAGCCTCCTCCTCGGCGATGACGGCGCCCTGGCGCCGGAGACCAGAGACGCCTTCACTCGGGCGGGCCTGTTGCACGTGCTGGTTGTGTCCGGGACGCAGGTGGCCCTCGTCATGGGGATGGTGGTGTGGCTGGCGCGCCTCCTGCGGTCGCCGCCCTTGCTGACGTCCACCGCGGCCTCACTGGCGGTGGTGATCTTCGCGCTCATGACCGGCTGGGCGCCGTCCGTGGCGCGTGCCGCGGTCATGGGCGTCGTGGCCTCGCTCGCGCTGGCAGGTGGGAGGGTGTACGACGTCTTCGCCGCGCTGGCCCTCGCGGCGGTGGTGCTGCTGGCGTCCTCGCCGTTCCTGCTGTTCGACGTGGGGTTCCAGCTGTCGTTCGTGGCGACCTGGGCCCTCGTCTACGTCGCCCCCGCCGTCCGTCCTCTCGTCGGCCGTCTCCCGCGCCCGGCCGCCTCACTCATCGCGATGAGCGTCGCGGCGCAGGTGTCGGTCATGCCCATCCTCGCGTTCCACTTCCAGCAGGTGTCGTTCGCGGCGTTTGCCGCCAACCTCTTTGTCGTCCCGCTTGTCGGCGTCCTCGTGCCGGTCGGTCTTGCCGCTGCGACGCTCGGCTTGATCCTCCCGTCTGTGGCCGCCGTCGCGGTGCGACCGCTCGGGCCCCTTCTCGACCTCATCCACATCCTGGCGCGGTTCTTCGCGGGCCTTCCCGGGGCCGCGATCCCGGTGTTTCCCCCGTCGCTCGCGGGCATCGCCATCTCCTACCTCGTCCTCATCGCGCTCGCTGAGATACTTCGCGGGCGGCTCGTCCTCCGCCGCCCTGCCGCGGTCGGGGCCGTGCTCGCCCTGCTCTCGGTGCTGATCTGGGCGCAGGTGCTCCAGGGCGCGGGACCCCGACTCCTCTCGATCACGGTCCTGGACGTGGGCCAGGGAGATGCGATCCTGCTCCGCGCGCCGTCGGGGCACACGGTGCTCATCGACGGGGGAGGGGAAGTGGAGGGGCACCTCACCGGCTACGACGTCGGCGCCCGGCGCGTGGTGCCGGTCCTGCGGCGCCTCGGGGTGCGGAGGATCGACGTGGTCATCCTGTCCCACGCCCACGAAGACCATGCCGGAGGACTCGTTGCCGTCCTGCAGAACTTCAGGGTGGGCTTGGTGCTGGACAGCGGTCTTCCGCATCCGGCGCCGTCCTACGCGCGCATCCGCGAGCTCGTCGCCGCGCGCGGCATCCCGTACCGGTTGGCGCGGCGCGGCATGCGGCTGGATCTCGGCGATGGGTTGCGCCTCGCCGTGCTGCTGCCCCAGGAGCCGCTCATCGCCGGGTCGGGCTCAGACGTCAATCTCAACTCGGTCGTCGTGCGAGCGACGTACCATCACGTCGGCGTGCTGTTCACGGGGGACATGGAGGCGCTGAACGAATCGCAGCTGCTGGACCTGGGGGATGACGTGCGCAGCGCCATCCTCAAGGTCGCCCATCATGGGAGCGACACCGGGACGACCGAGGCCTTCATCGACGCCGTGCGGCCCGCCGTCGCGGTCATCTCCGTCGGCGCGATGAATCCCTTCGGGCATCCCCACCGCCGGACACTGGACGTGCTGGAGGGGTGGGGCGCCCAGGTGTACCGCACCGATCGCGACGGCGCAGTCCTCATCCAGAGCGACGGGCGGCGGATCACGGTCCGCAGCGTACGCCACTGACCGATGGCGGACGCCAAGACGCACGTCTACCTGCTCCTCGGTGAGGAAGACCTCCTGGCTGATCAGGCCCTCGCCGAACTCCTCGATCGTCTGGTTCCTCCGGCAGAACGCGACCTCAACCTCGATGTCGTCCGGGCAGATGAGATTGCCATGACCGATCTCATCACGCTGGTCGACACCCTCCCGTTCTTCGGGCAGCGCCGGGCCGTGGTGGTGAAAGACGCGGACCTGTGGAAGGCCCCCGACCAGGAGCGCCTCGCCGCCTACCTGGAACGCGGGGCACCGCCATCCGCGCTCATCCTCGTCGCGGCGTCGCTGGACCGCCGGCGCAAGCTCTACACGACCATCCGCAAGGCGGGGGAGATCCAGGAGTTCCCGCGCCTCACGATCCGCCAGCTGCCCGCCTGGATCAACGAGCGCGTCCGGAAAGAGGGTCGCCGCATCGATCCGGACGCGGTGGAAGCGTTGGTCGCGCTCGTCGGCCCGGGATTGCGCCAGCTGTCCCTCGAGCTGGAGAAGCTCTTCGCCTACGTGGAAAGCCTGGACCGCATTACGCGCACGGACGTCGAGGCCGCGGTCAGCCGTCTCTCGGAGAGCACGATCTTCATGATGGTGGATGCGATCGGGGCGCGCCGCGCGGGCGAGGCTCTGCGCGCGCTCGCGGACATCCTAAGGGATGAGGCGCCTCCGTACGTGCTGTTCATGGTGGCGCGGCAGTTCCGGATCCTGATGCGGGCCAGCATCCTGCGGGCGCGCAAGAGGCCGATCGGGGTGATTCAGGAGGCGCTCGGCGTGCCACCGTTCGTCGCGCGGAAGATCATGGAGCAGGTGGACAACTTCCCGCCCCCGGCCTTCCCCGCCATCTTTGCGCGTCTCGAGGAGGCCGACCGGGCGATCAAGGGCACAGGCCATCCGCGCCTGGCGCTGGAGACGCTGATCGCGTCCCTCTGCCTCCCCGCGCCCCAGGCGGTGGGAGGCTGGTCCTGATCGATCAGGCGGCGCCGGGAGTGCGGCGCAGCCGCGCCACGAGGCGTGACTTCCGGCGCGCGGCGGTGTTCTTGTGGACGATGCCCGACCCCGCGGCCTTGTCCAGCGCCGCGATCGCTTCCTTGAGCGCCTCGGGCGTTGTGGCCTGCTTCGCCAGCGTCTTCAGCCTGGAGGCGACCGCCTGGTTCTGCTGCCGGCGCTTCTCCGCCTGGCGCTTGTGCTTCAACCCTGACTTGGACCGCTTGGCCACGATGGACCTCCTGAGACGATGAGAGGGAGACCGCCCGCTATCCTAGCACAGGGCGCAGACGCGGACAAGCAAGCGTCCTCCGCCGCGGGCGGCCTGGCGCGCGCGGCGACGCTGATGGCGGCGGCCACGGTAGCCAGCCGCGTGCTCGGCCTCCTCCGCGAGATCGTCGCGGCCGCGCTCTTCGGTGCGACGAACGCGAAAGCCGCGTACGTCATCGCCTACTATGTGCCGTTCTTCGTGCAGCGGCTGCTGCTCGGGGGGACGCTCAGCATCGTCTTCATCCCCACGATCACGCGCTACCTGGCCCGCGGCGAACAGGACGAGGCGCGCGCCGTGTCGGCCAACCTGTTCACAATCGTCCTGCTCCTGGGCCTCGTCATGGCGGCGGCCGGGCAGCTGATCGCGCCGCTCATCGTGCCCCTCGCCGCCCCGGGGTTCGCCGCCTCGCCCGGACTGATCGAGCTCGCGGTGCACCTGACCCGCATCATCTTCGTCGCGATGGTGTTCCTGGCCCTCTCCGTCTACGTCACGGGGTTCCTGCAGGCCCACCAGTCGTTCACGGTCCCGGCGCTGGCGCCCCTCGTCTTCAACGTCGTGATCATCGCGGGCACGCTCGTCCTCGGGGTGCGCTACGGGATCACGGGTCTCGCGGTGAGCTGGATCCTCGGCACCGCGGCGCAGTTTCTCGTGCAGCTGCCGCAGGCGCGGCGCCGCGGGCTGCGCTTCGGCCGCCCGGACCTCCGCCATCCGGCGATCGCGGATTTCGGCCGCCTCGCCGTGCCCGCGATGCTCGGGCTCGCCGTGGTCGAGATCAACGCGTACGTGGGCCGCTTTTTCGCCTCCTTCGTCCCGGCCGCGCAGGCCGCCAACGCCGTCGCGGTGCTGGATTACGCCTACGAGGTCGTGCAGGCTCCGGCGGGGATCTTCGCCGTCTCGATCGCCACCGCGATCTTTCCGCTGCTCTCGGCGCATGCCGCCGCGGACGCGCGCGGGGAGGTGCGCGCGACGGCGATGCTGGCCCTGCGCACGCTGCTGGTCATCATCCTGCCCGTGGCGGGCTTCGCCATCGCGCTGCGCGACCCGCTCATCCGGCTGCTGTTCGAGCGCGGGTTGTTCACGGGTGGGGCGACCAGCGCCGTGGCTTCCGCGATGGCCGCGTATGCCCTCGGGCTGCCGGCGATCGCGGCGTACTACGTGCTCACGCGCGCGTACTACGCGCTGCACGACATGGCCACCCCGGTGCGCATCGGGGTGGGGATGATCGCGCTCAACGCGGCGCTCGACTACCTCCTCATGCGCGTCTGGGGGGCCACCGGGATCGCGCTGGCGACCTCCATCGTGGCGACGGCCAACGCCGGGGCTCTCCTGTACCTCCTGCGCCGGCGCTTGCAGGGTGTGGAAGGACGGCGCGTGGGCTCGACGCTGCTGCGCGCGGGGTGTGCGGCGGTCGTGAGCGGGGGGATCATGGCCGCCTCCGCCGGGGCCGTGGGTCCCGCGGCGGCCGCGCAGTTGCTGGCGGGCGGGGCGGCAGGCGCGGCGAGTTATCTGCTGCTGGCGCGCATCCTGCATGTGGACGAACTCGCCGTGGCCTGGGGCATGGTACGGAGGCGGAGGGCCGTCGTGCGTTGACACCCGAAAAATCCGGGTGGTATCGTAAACGGCGAGGCCGTTAGCACTCCGCGCACCTGAGTGCTAAGAGGTGAGGCCCGTGCTCGACCTGGACGCGCGCAAGCAGGAGATCCTGAGAGCGGTGATCCACACCTACGTCCACGAGGCCGAGCCCGTGGGATCGGAGCGGATCGCCCAGCGCCTCCGCGCGCGGGTGAGTGCGGCGACGATCCGCAACGAGATGTCGGCCCTGGAGGAGCTCGGCTTTCTGATGCACCCGCACACCTCCGCCGGCCGGGTCCCTACCGATCTCGGGTACCGCCTGTACGTGGACCTGCTGCTCCAGGAAGAGCAGCCGAGCCCTCAGGAGCGCACGCGGCTGCGGCGCTTCCTGACCGAGCACGAGGAGCGCGAGCGGCTCGCCGAGGCGGTGGCGCACGCCCTGGCCTCGGTCACCGAGTACGCCTCGGTGGTCAGCGCCCCCATCCCCGAGCGCCAGCTGTTTAAGCACCTGCACTTCATCCCGCTGAGCTCCACACGAGTGGTCGCGGTGATCGTTACCGACGCCGGCATGATCCAGGGGCGGGCCTTCGACGTCCGCGAGCCCCTTGAACCGGGGGCCCTCGACCGCCTGTCGCGCCTCGTCAGCCACACCCTGCAGGGGTATCCGCTCCAGGAGATCACCGAAGACCTGCTCGCGCGGCTGGTCGACGAGGCCGCCTGGCAGCAGCGCATCCTGCGGGAGATCGTGGACTGGCTGCGGGAACGGCTCCTGGCCGCGGCCGACCGCCGCGTGTACATCGAGGGCGCGGCCAACATCCTGAAGCAGCCTGAGTTTCAGGACGCACGCGCGGCCGGGCCGGTGCTCTCGGCTCTCGAGGATGAGGACGTGGTCACGGATCTGCTGCGGGCCGCCTCCGAGCGGGAGATCTGGGTAACGATCGGGAGCGAGCACCGCCATGAAGAGTTGCGCGGGACGAGCGTGGTCGCCGCCCCGTACCGGATGCAGGGCCGGCCGGTGGGCGCGCTCGGGATCGTGGGCCCCACGCGGATGCAGTACGGCCGGGCCATCTCGCTGGTCCGCTTCCTCGCCCTCAGTCTCAGCGACATCCTCGGCGAGTCTTCCTGAGTGATGCGAGACTACTACGCCGCCCTGGGTGTCGAGCGCACCGCGTCCCAGGATGAGATCAAGCAGGCCTTCCGCCGTCTCGCCCGGGAGCACCATCCCGACGTGAAGCAGGGCGACCCCCAGGCTGACGAGCGCTTCAAGGAGATCAACGAAGCCTACCAGGTGCTGAGCGATCCTGAGCGCCGCGCGCAGTACGATCGGTTCGGGACGGTGCAGCCGTTCGGCGCCGACCTGCGCGAGGGGGGCTTCGGCCCGTTCGAGGACATCTTCGACATGTTCTTCGGCGGTCGCCGTCGGGTGTCCCGCGACGCCCCGGAGCGCGGCGCCGACCTCCGCTACGATCTGGAGCTCGCCCTCGAAGAAGCGGCCTCGGGCGTCGAGAAGAGCATCGAGATCACGCGGGCGGACACCTGTCCGTCCTGCTTCGGAACGGGCGCGGAGCGCGGGTCCGCTCCCGAGATCTGCTCCACCTGCCGGGGAGCGGGTGAGGTGCGCTACTCGCAGCGCACCGTCTTCGGTTCGTTCACCCAGATCGGCACGTGCAACACCTGCGGCGGGACCGGCAAGGTGATCCGAAACCCGTGCCGGAACTGCGGCGGCAGCGGCCGGGCCGAGCTCGCGCGCAGTCTGTCGGTGAAGGTTCCCCCGGGCGTTGATACCGGCATGCGGCTGCGCCTGGCCGGCGAAGGCGAGAGCGGCGCGCGCGGCGGCGAGCGGGGCGACCTGTACGTCTTCGTGCACGTCCGGCCGCACCCGGTCTTCGAGCGGCGCGGGCGGGATCTCTACACCACCGTGCCGCTCTCCATCGCGCAGGCGTCGCTGGGCGATGTCGTGGAGATCCCGACGCTGGACGGCCCGGTTCCCCACTCCGTGCCTGCCGGTGTCCAGCCGGGCTCGACGCTGACCGTCAAAGGCAAGGGGATGCCCGACCCGCGCGGCGGGCGGGGGAACCTTCACGTCCGCCTCGACGTCCGCGTGCCCACGGATCTCTCCCAGGAAGAGCGCAAGACCCTGCTGCAGTTCGCGAAGCTGCGCGGCGAGCAGCTCAAGCCGGTTCGCAAGAAGCTCTCCGACAAGGTCAAAGACCTCCTCCCGTGAAGTGGCTCGAGATCACGGTCACCACGGCGCCGCCCGCGGTGGAGGCGATCGCCGACATCCTGCTGGAATGCCGCAGCGGGGGCGTGGCCGAAGAGGCCGGGCCCTCCGGCCGCGTGAAGCTCCGAGGCTACCTGCCCGTGGGGCCGGCAACGCCGGTCACCCTGTCCGCGATCGAAGCCCGCGTCCGCGGCCTGAGCCGGTTCGGGTTGGATGCCGGTCTCGCAACGGTGGAATCCCAGGAGATCGAGGACGAGGGATGGGCGCACGCCTGGAAGATCCACTTCAACCCCTTCGCCGTCGGGCGATTGTGGATCACCCCGACGTGGGATCACACGGCGCCGCCGGAGGGAAGCGTGGTGATCGAGCTCGACCCGGGCATGGCGTTCGGCAGCGGACTGCATCCCTCCACGCAGATGTGCCTGATGGTGTCGAGCCGCCTGCAAGGCGGCGAGACCGTATTCGATGTCGGGACGGGATCCGGCATTCTCGCCATCGCGGCGGCAAAGTTGGGCGCCGGCCACGTCCTGGCACGCGACAACGACCCCGTCGCAATCGAAGTGGCGCGGCACAACATCGCCTACAACCGCGTGGCCGATCGGGTCACGGTCGAGGAAGGTGACCTGCTGCGCGGCGTCGAGTCGCAGGCGCACCTCATCATGGCCAACCTCATCGCCGACATGCACCTGGACTTCCTCCCACAGGCCCGGCCGCGCCTGCGCCCGGGAGGATCGCTCGCGGCCTCGGGAGTCATCGAGGACCGTGTGCACGAGGTAGAGGCGGTGGCCCGCGGCGCCGGGTTCGCCGTCACGGACACGATGCGCAGCGGTGAGTGGCGCTGCGTCGTCCTGAGCGCGCCCGGTTAGCCGATGCGGCGATTCTTCGCAGCGGAGGGGGCGGTCCAGGGCGGCCGCATCACCCTGCGGGACCGCGAGGCCCACCACCTCGCCGTGGTGCTGCGCCTGAAACCCGGAGAGCAGGTGGTCGTCGTCGACGGCTCCGGACGCGAGCACGTCGTCCGGCTCACCTCGGTCGATCCACACGAGGCAGCGGGCGAGGTCGTCGAGACGCGCACGGGCGCCGCGGCGCCGATCGACGTCATCCTGGTCCAGGGTGTGCCCAAGGGCGCGAAGATGGACGACGTGATTCGGATGGGCACCGAGCTCGGCGTCCGCGAGTTCATCCCGGTCCTGACGAAGCGCGCCGTGGCCGAAGGCCGAGGCCGCACCGACCGGTGGCGCCGCATCGCGGTCGAAGCCGCGAAGCAGAGCCGCCGGGTCAACGTGCCCGATATCGAGGATCCGGTGCCGTTCGC
>DASSGA010000223.1:0-15588 GCA_035693805.1 bacterium
CTATCACCACCGCTGGTTCTCCCAGCACGCCGCGGCCTACAGCCCAAAGATCCGCGACCTGGTCGAATCCGGGCAGACCGTCTCCGCCGTCGACTACCTCCTGGCGCACGAGCACCGCTACCAGTTCCGCCGGGACATGCACGGGGTGTTCCGGCGGTGCGACGTACTGCTGCTCCCCGCCGCGCCGGCCCCGGCTCCCCCTCTGTCGGAGGGGACCACAGGTGACCCGGTGTTCTGCGCGCCCTGGAGCTTCGCCGGATTCCCCGCGATCTCGCTTCCGAGCGGGCTCTCCCGCACGGGACTGCCGCTTGCGATCCAGCTCGTCGCTCCCATGGTTGCCGAAGAGCGGCTGCTGGACGCGGCGCGCTGGTGCGAAGCCACGCTGGAGTTCACGGCCGAGCCTTCTCTATAGAGGATGAAGCACAGAGCCGCTTCCTGGAGCGCCCAGGGTGGCGGATAACCACGCCTGGGCGCTCGAGCGTTCGACGCGGGGTGGCGTTACTCGACCACGAATTCCTTGAACGACAGCACCTTGCCGCCGGCTGTCCGGGCCTCGACGCGCCACTGACCCGTCCAGTCCGGCTGGATGCGCTTGGAGCTCCACGTCCGGAACCGCGATGATCGCACTTCAAGGGGGACCGTCGCCATCGTGCGGCCCTGCCAGATCCACACGTGCTGGATCGAGCCGGGGCCTCCGTGCACTTCAGTGAAGTAGAACAGCTCACCCACCCCTGACTGGATCGGTGCCGTCGCTTCCACCGGCTGCCGGTTCTCTACCGCGGTGGCCAGGACGTCCATCGCCACCCGCATGCCTGACTCCTGCGCGGAGACGACTCCTGCCATCAGTGCCAAAGCCAGCACGACAAGCCAGATCCTCAATCGGATCACCTCTGACCTTCTGATGGGATGCCTGAACGGCTCACCTAGCCATATGCCCGCAGGGTGATTTCGCGCAGACCGCACGACGGGACAGCGCCCTTCGAAACGGGTCAACTCGATAGGGGGTCGTCGGCCGCGATGCCGAAGCAACTGTGCGGATGGTCGACGTCGCGTTCGTGGGACACTTCGCGAGGGACCGGCTCGTCATCGCCGGGGTGGCCGAGGCTGCGTCCGGGGGCGGCGTGTACTATGGCTCGATGGCCGTGCGCCGGCTCGGCCACTCGGTCGCCGCCATCACGAGGCTGCATCCCGACGACTTCCGCTACCTCGACGAGCTGCGGCGGGAAGGGATCGTCGTGCATGCTGCGCCGGCGGCGCAGACGACCGAGATCGAGAACATCTATCCGGATCGCACCATGGACCGCCGCATCTGTCACCCGCTGGGATCCGCCGGCGCCTTCTCGGCCGCCGACCTGCCGGCGGTCGATGCACGGGTCACGATCATCACGCCACTCATGGCCGGTGAGGTCTCCGGCGACCTCGTTCGTCTCCTTGCCGCCCGCGGTCCCATCGGGCTCGACGTCCAGGGATTCGCCCGCGTCCCCGAGGGCGACACGCTCGTTACCCGGGACTGGCCTGGGAAGCGCGCGGACCTGGCCCCGGTGACCTATCTCAAGGCGGACGATGCGGAGGCCGAGGTGCTGACCGGACTAACCGATCTCCGGCAGGCGGCGCGGGCCTTCGCCGATCTCGGCCCGTGGGAGGTCGTCCTGACGCACGCCGGCGGGGTTCTCGTCTACGCGGAGGGGAGCTTCCACGAGGCCCGATTCACCCCCCGTGAAATACGCGGGCGCACGGGGCGGGGGGACACCACCTTTGCGACCTACGTGGCGACGCGCCTGTCGGCCGGGCCTGGATACTCGTGCCGGCTGGCCGCCGCGGTCGTCTCCCTGAAGATGGAACACCCCGGGCCGTACCGCGGGACCCGGTCCGACGCCGAGGCCCGTTTGGTGTCGCAGCGCTAGGCCGAGGCCACCGGGGAACTCGCGCCGAGCGCGTAGGCGAGGGCGGCATCGAGCGTGAGCGCACGGCCTTTCGCCCAGAGCGCGTTGGAGCGGTCCTCTCCCAGCGCCTCGCGCGTATCCGCGACGAGTTGCTCGAAACCGCCCCGGATGAAAGGTGGAAGTGGGACGCCGATGGATTCGCGCAGGGATTCAGCGGCGGCGAAGATCATGGCCGCCCGCTCCGCCTTCCCCTGTCCCGCCGCCACCACCGCCAGCCCCAGCAGCGAGATCACGATGCCGCGTTTCTCGCCGACCTCGGCGCGCAGCCGGAGGCTCTTCGCAAATCTGTCATCGGCTCGGGTGTAATCCTTCTGGTACCATGCCACGATCCCCAGATTGCTCTGCGCAAAGGCGACCCCCCACTTGTCGCCCAGCTCCTCGGTCAGCGCCAGGGTTTCTTCGAGCACGTCGTTGGCCCGCGCGTAGTCCTCCAGCTCCCGCGCCACGAGCCCCAGGTTGTTGAGGGCGATCGCCAGCCGCCACTTGTCACCGACCTGCCGCACCTGCCCGACGATCTCTTCCAGCAGCATTGCCGCCTGCTTGTATTCACCTCGGGCGCGGGCCACGAAGGCGAGCACGACGTGCGCGTCAACGGATCCCCACCAGTCGCCGAGTTCCTGACTGAGCATGAGACTCTCTTTTCCCAGCTCGGCCGCGCGATCGTATTTCTCCAGACGGCAGGCATCCAGGCCGAGGATGTTGAGGCAGGACATCGTGCCGCGCTTGTCGCCCAGCTTGCGGCTCAGCTCCAGGCTCTCTTCGGTCAGGGTGCCGGCTCGGGCGAAATCACCTTGAAACGCGGCTAGGTAGGCTGCGCCGATCAGAACCCTCACGCGGCTGGGGGTCGAGACCGCGGCGGATCGGGCGAGAGCGCCGTCAAGCCACATCCGGCCTTCGCTCCAGTACCCGCGCACCTCCCAGAACTTGTAGAGCGCTGCGGCCAGCCTGAGCCAGTACTCGGCATCGTCTCCGCTCGTCCGGCACCACTCCAGGGCGAGGCGCAGGTTGTCGTGGTCCAGCTCGAGCACATCCAGCCAGATGCGCTGCTCGGCGCCCTGGAGTTGCCGCTCGGCCCGCTCCGCGAGCAGCAGGAACCAGTCGCGGTGCCGGGTCCTCGTCCGCTCAGTCTCACCCGCCTCCTGCAGCCGGTCGCGCCCATACTGACGCACCGTTTCGAGCAGCCTGTACCGGACCGACCCTCCGGGGATCTCCTGCACCAGCACCAGCGACCGGTCCACCAGTTGGGCCAGCAGATCCAGCACGTGGCCGGCCTCGATGTTCCCCCCCGCACAGGTCGCTTCCGCCGCCTCCAGCGTCCAGCCACCCGCGAAGACGGACAGCCGCCGGAGCAGGGTGCGTTCTGGTTCCGTCAGCAGGTCGAAGCTCCAATCCATCGCCGCCTTGAGCGTCTGATGCCGGGGCGACACCGTCCGGCCGCCCGAGGTGAGGAGGCGAAACCTGTCGTCCAGCCGCGCGGCGATCTGCTGCACCGGCATCACCTTCGTCCGGGCCGCGGCCAGCTCGATGGCCAGCGGGATGCCGTCCAGCTGACGCACGACCTGGGCGATGGCGACGGCGTTGTCGGGTGTCACGGTGAACCCGGGCTTGCCGAGCACCGCCCGTTCGACGAAGAGCCGCACGGCCTCGTATTGCGTGAGCTGCTCGGGCGATGCCTGCGGCAACTCGGGTAGGGAGAGGGGCGGGACGGCGTACGTGGCCTCGCCGGGGACGCCCAACGGGGTCTGGCTGGTGGTGAGGATGCGGATGCGGGGACACCCCCGCAGCAGGTGGTCCGCCACCTGCGCGCAGCCGGAGATGACGTGCTCGCAGTTGTCCAGGATCAGAAGGAGGCGCCGGTTCTGCAGGAAGTCGGTCAGGACCGCCAGGAGCGGGCGCTCTGAGTGCTCACGGAGTCCGATCGCCGCAGCCACGGTCTGCGCCACGAGGGTCGGGTCCGTGAGGGCCGGGAACTCCGCGAGCCAGATGCCGTCGGCGAACTCATCGAGCAGATCGGCGGCCACCTGGAGCGCGAGCCGCGTTTTGCCGGCCCCCCCGGCGCCGGTCAAGGTGACGAGGCGCCCCGTCGACAGCGCCGCCTTGACGTCGGAGATCTCTCGCTCACGTCCGATGAAGCTGGTCAGCTGTGCCGGGAGGTTGTTCGGGAAGTTCTCCAGCGACCTCAGCGGCGGAAAGTCGGCGGCAAGGCCAGGGGCGACGACCTGACAGATGTGTTCCGGCCGGGCGAGGTCTCGGAGGCGGTGCTGCCCCAGATCCCGGAGCGTGACGCCCGCGGGCAGCGCATCCTGCACGAGTTCGTAGGTCGTCCCGCAGAGGAGGATCTGGCCCCCATGGCCGACCGAGAGGAGACGGGCCGTGCGGTTGAGCGCCGGACCGACGTAATCCTCGCCGCGCGGCTCGGCCACGCCAGTGTGCAGGGCCATCCGCACGCGCAGCCCCTCAGGCGCGGTCCAGGGTTCGGCGACCAGCGTCCGCTGCGCGTCCACGGCGGCGCTCAGCGCATCCGACGCGGTCGGGAAGGCGGCGTGGAAGGCATCGCCGACGGTCTTGAACACGTGGCCGCGGTGGCTGCGGATCGCCGCGCGAAGGAGGGCGTCATGGCGTCCGAGCATCGCACCCATCGCCGCGGGATGGTCTTCCCATAACCGCGTACTGCCCTCGATGTCGGTGAAGAGGAAGGTTACGGTGCCTGTCGGCAACCCCGCCATGCGCGGTCTCCTCAAGCCATCCTCGCCAGGATTCTTTGCCCATTCTCGCCTGCGCGCGGTGATTCCTCGGCGATGCCCTGGAGGGGTGCTCCGCGTCCTGGACCGTCTCGGCCTGTCGCGCCGCAAACGTCTAGTCGTAGCTTGCCATGGGTATGTCCCTGTGGACATTCGAAAGGGGGAGCGCACACGTGAGAGCTACTCGAACTTTGTCGGTAGTCTTGATCGCCGCGCTGCTCTTAGCCCAGGTGGCCGTCGCCTCTGCGGCGCAGTCGGCGAAGGTCAAGACCGTCGGCCAGGGGCAAACGTACTGCCCCTCGCGCACCATCGTCAATAACAAGATCGCGGTCAAGCACGGGGCCTGCTATACGCTCTTCGTTATGCGGGACGCGAAGAAGACCTACCTCGCCTTCGGACCCAAGGACGCGAAGCTTGCCGTGGGCCAGGTCGTCCGCCTGGATACTCCCGCCGGCGCGAAGCTTGGAAAGCGGATGCTCTACCGCATTCCCATCAAAGCCAGCACAGAAGTCGTGCCGGTAAACTCCATTCGGATCGTGGGGGCGAAGGTTGAGGACTTCGGCACGCGGGTGTCCCTGACGATCCTGGGCACGCCGTCAGAGAATCTGCTGGTTATGTTCAGCGTTCGACAGACAAGCGCAAAGAAGTAAGCGCAGGTGATCAGACGCCGGCCCGAATGAAGCCGTCGTTCCAGCTGCCGGGGGCTCATCCCCCCGGCAGTTCACTATCCGCTCCAGCCTGCGCCTTTATTGCGCTGGGACTGTTACTAGCTGGACACGGAGCCCAACAACTCCTGTACGCGACCACATAGCGTGAGGCGGAGCGACTGGAGCGGCTGCCATTGTTCTGGCGGTGCCTGGCCGGGCGGGCGGAGGAGGAAAGCGCCCTCGGGCACGCGCCATCCGCCCAGGAGTTGGCCCGGAACGCAAAGAGATCGTCGAGCGAATCGCCGCGGGGATCCCCGACGAACGGCTGCGCGCAACCTTCTTGCAGTCCCCGCGCGTCCAGCGGATCGCGACGCTGGGCGGTGTCTAGCCCTCGCATCAGGCAGGAAGTCCGCCGCCGAAGAAAAATCAGACGCTAGCATCCCTGGAGGTGGCGTCCATGGCGTTCTGGGGCGCGAAGTCGAACAAAGTTGCCTTGTTGAGGAAGGTCGCCTTTCTTCACGGGCTCTCCGCTCAACAGCTCAACCAGGTCGCAAGGCTCGCCGATGAGGTCGAGGTCGAGGCCGGTCGCAAACTCGTACGGGCCGGCGACACGGGGCGCGAGCTCTTCATCATTGTGGACGGCGAGGCCGTCGTCCGGCCGCCCCGAGGCCGCGTCATCAAGCTCGGCCGCGGCGACTTCTTCGGCGAGATGAGCCTCATCGACGGCGCACCCCGCTCCGCGACCGTGGAAGCGGCGACCGGGATGCGGCTGCTTGTCGTCGGCCAGCGTGAATTCTGGCAGCTGCTCGCCACAGCCCCGTCGATCGGCCGCAGGATCATGGCCGCTATGGCCGAGCGCCTGCGCGAGGCCAACGCCGCCTACTCCGCCAACCCTTGACCCGAAAGGTCAACGCGATGGAACTTGTTGGCGCGGGTTTGCGTGGTGGAGACGACCGGATTCGAACCGGCGCCCCCCCCTGCTTGCAGAGCAGGTGATTCGGAACTACGCAAGAATCCGCGTCAGAAGCGGCTTTAGAGGGATGGGCACCTGCTGACGAATTCAGCAGGGTGGAAAGGGTTCCCAGACGCCATAGCACGTTGACGCTGCGGATGCGCAGCCATGACGCCGTGCCGCTTCCTGGCACGGCGCACTATTTTGCGCGGTCACGGGCACTTGAGCAGGGCGGAGCCGTATCGGTCCTTGGGCAGCTGTGCGCCGGCGGCCTTGAAATACTGGAGCCAAAACTCCCTGATCGCGAGGAACCGTTCGGACGATATGCCGCCGGATTTCGCGGCCCCGGCGCCTACCACGCACACGTTGACGTTCTCCAGGCTTGGCAGCCGGCCCGCCGACCGCTCCCCTTCGACGATCTGCGTGATCCGCGCGGACGTCAGATTCTCGCGGGAGAAGTCATACCGCCTGGACTGCTCGATCATGTCCGAGAAGATCACGAGCACCCGCTGGGTCCCCTCGAACGCCGAAAAGACCCGTTCCGCGAGCTGCAGGGCGTCCATCACGTTCGTGCCGGTGCGCCGCGAGGGCCGGACGCGCACGACGGCCTGCGCCGCCCGGGTTACCGCTTCCCGCTGCTCGCGGATGCGGCGGTCGTAACTGAGCTTGTTTTCCTTCAGCGGGTCGTACCGATCGAACGACACGTTGATCGGGAACGTGGAATGCGCCAGCGGATTTTCGTCGATGATGTCGGCCGCGACCCGGCCTCCCGCCGTCACGCCGTCGAGGACCTTGCTGAAGTCGCTGAGGTACTGCTGTCTGATGGCATCGGCCCCGGTGCTCGCGGAAAGGTCGAAGAGCACGACCATCACGCGGGTGGAGGCCTTCGTTCCGCATCCGGCGGCCAGCAGGGTCAGCAGCGCGGAGAGGGCGAGGGCGCGCCGGAGGGCGAGCGACATGGCGTTAGGGGTTGAGCTGCTTGCGCGACGTCAAGACCTGGCTGGTGGAGACGAGGTCCGGGACCTCAGGGCAGTACCAATCCAGCATCTGGATGGTGAGCGGCAGGTTGAATTCTGGGTGCTGTGTGAAGATTGGCGGGATGGTCTTCTCGTCGCGTCCTTCCAGATTCCCCATCCGGTATTCCTGGATGAGCTCTTCGAATTCGTTCTTGAAGATCTGCGCCTCGTGCATGACCGCCTGCAGCGACTTCTGGCGCGCCGCGACCATGTACTGCAGGCGGATCTCGAGCTTCTCCCTCCTGCGCTGCATGCGCGCCACCCGACGCTTGGAGCGCCGCAGCGGGACTTCCGTGGCCCGGATTTGCCGGACGTTGGGATCGTGGGTCAGATACGACAGGACGGTGGCCATGGTCCAGATCAGGAGGTTGATCAGGACGAATGCCGCGGTGACCGCTCCGGGACTGATGCCCTGTTGTCCCAGCCCCGTCACGTACGCCTGCCGGACCAGGGCGATCGCCACGATCGCCCCCAGCGGGGCCAGCACACACACCGACAGCATCGCAATCTGGACCCGGCTCGGCCGTTCCAGCGAGAGCAGGATGCCGAGCACATGCGCACTGCCGACGAGCGAGACGGCCAGCACCAGCGTCATCACGTAGGTCAGCAGCTCCGCCTCTCCGAAGAGCCGGAAGGCGATCGCGTTCAGTGGGAACTCGCCGACCAGGACCGCGCCCATGAACGCGCTGTAGGCGAGCGGATTCATCCGCCAGTCCTGCTCGCGGCCCCGCTTAGCGTACTTGACCTTCCGCTCGAGGTCGATGCTGTTCAGGTGTGCTTCGTGAGCGTCCTGCAGCCGGCCGGACTCGTACTCCCCTTCCGTCTGCGAGACCTTGAGCAGGCGGACTTCACGCAGCATGGCGCAGTACCGGCCCTTGAGCCGCATGTCACGCTGGGACCAGCGCCGCGCCAGCTTTTCGAATTCGCGGTCCGCCGTCTGCTTCAAGCGGAACTCGCCGGGGGGAAAGATGGATGCTTCGTCCGCCGACGGCACGTCCTGCCTGCCGTCATAGCGGCCTCGGCGTCTGGCCTGGGCTCTCCGGAAATACCAGCGGATCGGACCGATCGGACCGGCCATGCGTGACCTCCCGGACTATCTCCCCTATTGCCCGGAGAAGCGCGGAATTACCCGGAAGTCTACCAGGCGTTCCGCCAGGGCATGCGTCGTGACGAAGAGGCATGGGCAGCCGTGTGATGGAGGCGCGAAACCCTGGCGGCAAGACTGTGCGGCGGCACCTTGTCCCGAAACGCGTGCGCCGCAGCCGCAAACGCGCCGTACGCGCGGCCGCCAGGCCCAAGAAGATCGCCAAGCGCGTCCGTGCTCCGAAGCGCGCCACGCCGAGAAGGGCCGTCAAGAAGACCACGGCGCTCGTAAAGGTCGCCGTACCTATGGAAGTTGCGGCACCTGTCAGATCGACCGTATCCAGCGGCCTCGCGAAGTCCACCCATCCCGCGAAGTCCACCGGGCCCGCGAAGACGACCGGAACTGTGAAGTCCACCGGAATTGCGAAGGCGGCCGGACCTGTCAAAACGGCGCGACAGACGCCGGCGAAGCGCGGGATGCGAAAAGCCCCGAAGGCGCCGGCTCCCGAGCCCGAAGCGCCCCCCAAGCAGCCTCAGCCCTCGCCGCTCGACTACCTGCAGGATGGGGCCGTCGAGTGGGGCATCAAGCGCAACTGACCCCCGCAACCTCTCTCCGGAAGCTCGCAGAGGATACAGCGCTGCATCACTCGTAATGCTCAGGGACATGCAGATCCCATCGCTCGCCGACGTCCTCAGGGCGCGGATCCAGATCAGGCCATATCTCCGGCCCACCCCGCTGTATACTTACGCCGCCTTAAATCGGCTGGTGGGGACCGAGGTGTGGGTGAAGCACGAGAATCACCAGCCGGTCGGAGCTTTCAAGGTGCGCGGCGGCGTGAATCTGATTTCACAGCTGAGCCCTGAGGACCGGAAACGCGGCGTGATTGCCGCCTCCACCGGCAATCACGGCCAGTCCGTCGCGTACGCGGCCAGGCTCTTCGGCGTCGGGGCCATTATCTGCGTGCCGGACGGCGCCAACCCCGTCAAGGTCGAGTCGATGCAGGATCTGGGCGCCGACGTCATCACGCATGGACGCGACTACGACGACGCACGGGAGCACTGCGAACGGCTGGCCACCGACGAAGGGTACCGCTACATCCACTCCGGCAACGAGCCGCTGCTGATCGCCGGTGTTGGCACCCTGACGCTGGAGATCCTCGAAGACCAGCCCGAGATCCACGTCATCATCGTGCCGATCGGCGGAGGCAGCGGCGCGGCCGGCGCATGCATCGTCGCCGACGCGATTCGGGCGGAGATCCAGGTCATCGGCGTGCAGTCCGAGGCCGCTCCCGCCGCCCACCACTCCTGGCAGAAGCGCCAGCTGGTCGAGGACCGGATGGGAACGTGCGCGGAGGGTCTGGCCACGCGCACGGCATTCGAGCTTCCGCAGCGGATCCTCTGGGAGCATCTCGACGATTTCATCCTGGTGAGCGACAACGAGATCCGCCAGGCGCAGCGCACGATGATCGAAAAGACGCGGAATCTTGTCGAGGCCGCCGGCGCCGCTCCCCTCGCCGCCGCAATGAAGCTGAAGGAGCGGCTGGCCGGTAAGCGCGTCGGGTTGATCTGCAGTGGCGGGAACGTCAGTCCTGAGCAGCTGCGGGAACTGTTTGCGTCAGTAGGTCACTGACGCCTGTCTTGCGTCATGGCGCCGTCGGGCAGGTCCTCGCAGATCCGAGCCTGGGGATCTTCACTGTTGCACAGCCGATTGATGTTTAGGGGACGCGCTCCAGGACGACCACAGGGATGACTCGTCTGGTCTTCTTCGGGTAGTCGCGGAACCCCGCGTACACATTGCCATGTGCTTCGTAGAGACGATCGCGCTCCGGTCCTTTCGGGATCGGCGTGGCGCGCACCTTGAACTTCTCCGTTCCGACCTCAACCTCGGCCTCGCGATGCTTCGCCAGGTTGTGGTACCAGCCGGGATGCGTGGGCGCGCCGCCCTTCGACGCCGCGATCACGTAGCGCCGGCCATCGCGGTGGAAGACGACCGGCGTCGTGCGCACCTGACCGCTCTTCGCGCCACGCGTCGTGAGGAGCAGGAGGTTGTCGCCCCAGGGCCCGACGCCCCTTCCATGCTTCTCGCGGAACTCTTCAATGACGCGTGTGTTCCAGTCCGCCACGATCGACCGAACGCGGTCGATGATGGCGTTATTCCGCTTCGCCTTGACTGTACCGTCGCACCACTGCTTGCGCGGCCTCCGACCGAGTTGCGGACGGTAGTCAGGAACCCGGCGGGATGATCGGCTTCGCAGAAGTCAACCGCGGTGGCCAAGCGGGGGCAGTCTAACGAGAGGTTGCCAGCCACGAAGTTGAAGTCCGTGGCGTCACCGGCGTTCTAGGCTTGCTTTTCTGGGTCTTCCCGGACCGCTTTGGAGCTCCAAGCCCCGCGACCAGATGCGGGGTGGTGGAGACGACCGGATTCGAACCGGCGACCCCCTGCTTGCAAAGCAGGTGCTCTCCCGCTGAGCTACGTCCCCACGCGGTCGGACCCATTATACCGGAAGGCTGCCTCGCGGTGAGCCGGTGGCTCAAGGCCTGACATTCTGATTCAGCTGGAAGAAGTTAGTGGGATCGTACCTCCTCTTGAGGGCCACCAGCCGATCGTACTTCTGCGGCCCGTAGGCGGCCACCACCCGCTCCTGGCCTTCGTTGCCGACGAAATTCATGTAGACACCGGTAGAGAATGGCTGTGTGGCGTCCCACACTCGGCGTACCCACTGTACGCACGCAGTGTCTTGGGATGGTTCACTCCCGACACCATTGATATTGATCGCGAAGCCAGCGCCCCGGCCGGTGAATGCGGTGTCCTCGTCGGCGCGTCGGGCTACGGCGCCGCCCATCTGGAAGAGGATGGCGAAGGATTGTGGAGTCGGCGTCTGCCAGGCCTGCCGGGCAATGGTGTCGATCAGGCCGTCGCTGAGGTCGGGAAGGTAGTGCGACTTCCAATAGTAACGGAGTCCGTGCGGGACCCCGGCATCGAAGATGGACTGATGCGTCACGTACGCCGTCGGGCCGATGAGGTCCGCGAGCGGCGCTCCGAACGCCCGCAGCGGTCCAAGCGCCCGTTCGCCGTCTGCAATCGGTCCGGCATAGCACGCGCTGATGATGATGACGGGCGCGCCGTGCAGGTGGCGCGGGATGATCTCCAGCGGCGCCGCGTGCCGGAACGTGAGGATCGTCGTCAACTCGTCGGGCGCCGCGGCGGCAAAGTCGCGGTAGAACGACAAGAGGGTGTGCACCGCATCCGCCGGATAGAGCAGCACCCCGGCGAGCACCGTCGGTCCGACCTGATGAAGCCCGAACTCGAACGACGTGACGATCCCGAAATTGCCGCCACCTCCGCGGATTCCCCAGAAGAGGTCGGCGTTCTCCGTCTCGCTGGCCGTCAAGCGCGTGCCCTCGGCGCTGACCAGGTCCGCCGAGAGCAGGCTGTCGCAGGTCAGGCCGTACTTGCGCATCAACCATCCGATGCCGCCGCCGAGCGTGAGTCCCGCCACGCCGGTGTGGGTCACGATCCCGCCGGGGATCGCGAGCCCGTACTGCTGCGCGTCCCGGTCGAGCTCGCCCCAGAGGACGCCGGGTTCGACGCGCGCCACACGCCGGCCCGGATCGATCCTGATGTTCTTCATTGGGGATAGGTCGATCGTGAGCCCACCGTCGCAAACGGCGGTGCCCGCGACGTTGTGTCCGCCGCCGCGGGCCGCCACCAGCAGTCGTTCGGTCCGGGCATATCGCACGGCGCTGACCACATCGTCGGCATTCGCGCAGCGGGCGATCAGGGCAGGGCGTTTGTCGATCGCGCCGTTCCAGATCCGTCTGGCCGCCTCGTAGCCATCATCGCCAGGCCTGAGCAGCTGGCCGGCGAAGTCCCGTCGCAGTTCGCTCAGCGCCGTCCTGCCCATCGACGTTTCATACGGCGCACGATGTGACGCCACCTACCGCGCCCCATCGATTCGCGCCCGCTCGATCGCCTTCTGCGCAACGGCGCGGCCCAGCGCCAGTCCGACGATGACGTCGCTGCGATAGTGGATCCCCGCCCAGATCCGCGACTCCGCTGCCTGATCGGCCAGGGCGTTGAGGGCCTGCGCGTCCCGCGGGAACAGATACGCGGTCGCCGCGGCCGCCGCCGACGAGAAGCACCCATGCGCCGCCGGATAGCTCGGGTGGTTCGGGGTCGGAAACAGCGGTCGCCAGTTCTGGTCGAGCTGGAAGGGGCGGAGCTGCCAGTATGCGTACTTGGCATCCCAGCAGGCGACACCCGCGTCGTAGAACGTCGTGCTCCAGATCGCGTAGGCGCGCGCGACGCGCGGCGGATTCGCGCCGAGCCCGTATTCCAGGATCTTCTTGTTGAGCTGCTCGTTCCAGTACCAGTAGTTTCTCAGTCCGCCCGACGCGTATTCCCAGAAGAATGCGTCGGCGATCGTCTTCGGCGTGCGCTGGAAGTTCCGCAGTTCCGCCATCTCCGCTGCCAGTTGTGCCGAGTCGTAGGCAGGCGGCGGCACGGGGCGCAGCTCACTGCCGGACGACAGGACCCAGGTCTTCCAGGTCGCGGCCTGAGGCAGAATGGGATTCGTGCCGTTCCACTTGCCCGGCTCGGTCGGAACACTCCCGGTCCATCGGGCATCAGAGCCGTCGGTCCTGGCCCGCTCGATCACGAGGGCGGCGACGGCCCGCCCCAGATCAAGGCCCGCCCTGGTGTCGCTCGGATATTCCACCCCCGCCAGCAGGCGCGACCGCACGGCCTCGTCGGCCTGCGTGGCGAAGACCTCGGCGTCGTTGGGGAAGAGATACGCGAGGATGGCCGAAGCCGCACCCGCCGCCACGGCGTATTCGGATGGGTATGAGGGGCTCGCCGGCGTCGGTAGCCCGGTCTTGAGCGACGGGTCGGCACTACCCGGTCGCGGCCGCCGGTAGGTGTACTTCGCCGACCACGCGGCGACTGTCGCGTCGTAAATGGCGACATGCACCAACGCCAGTGCGCGCGAGGCGAAGTTGACCGGCAGGTTGTTCTTGAGCGCGGTGTTCACCGTGACCTCATTCCACCGATACGCGGGGCCGCCGGTATCCCAGAAGCGGATCTGGTCGAGCGCGGCGGCATTGCGCCGGCCGGCCATCGTCTGGAGCTGCCTGATTTCGCCGGCAGATGCGGTCTGATCAGGAGGAGGCGGGACGCGGATCTGGCGGCCTGAACCGAGCACCCAGGTCTTCCACAGGCCTGCCCGGGCCTCGATCTGCGCATCAGGCGACCTGGGCAGCGCCGCCTCGCCGGTCTGCAGCGATCCGGAGACGACCAGTGCACCGATCAATAGGAGCAGACAACCTTTCAAGGCCACACGCATCGCGACTACCTCCCGACATCGGACTCCGTGCCGGTCCTCACTGTAGGCGGCAACGGCGCGCCTGGATAGTTCAAAAGCAGGACCGAAGACGGTGGTACGGAAAATGGACTAGACACGCGCCGCCATACCGGGAGAATGAACGCATGGGGTCGATGACCACGTACGGCCAGTACTGTCCGGTGGCGAAGGCTGCCGAGATCTTTGCCGATCGTTGGACGCCGCTCATCGTCCGGGAGCTCGTGCTGGGGTCGCGCCACTACAACGCGATCCACCGCGGCCTCCCGGGGATCTCCCGGTCGCTGCTCGCGCAGCGGCTCCGGCGCCTCGAGTCGACGGGCCTGGTTCAGCGACGCGTGGCGGGAAACCGCCGATCGGTTGAGTACCGACTCACTGTCGCCGGCCTCGAACTCCAGCAGGTCATCGAGGCGCTTGGCGAATGGGGTGCGCGCTGGGCGTTCGCCGATCCACGACCGGATGAGATGGACCCCCAGCTGCTCCTGTGGTGGATCCGCCGCAGCATCCACCGCGAGCTGCTCCCTGCGGGGCGGACGGTCGTGCAGTTCGACATCCGGGGCGCGAAGCGGGAGACCGCCTGGCTGGTGATGGAACCGTCGGATGTGTCACTGTGCCTGCAGCATCCGGGATTCGATGTCGACCTTCTCGTGACCGCCGACATCGCCACTCTTTACCGTGTCTGGTTCGGCTGGATCCCGATCAGTCGTGCGCTTGAAGAGGGGGGGATTCAGCTCGATGGGCCGGCCACGCTGGTCCGGGCCTTTCCGCGCTGGCTCAAGTTCAGTCACTTCGCACCCGTCGTGCGCGCGGCGGTGGAGGAAGGCCGGGGCGCCCCCGCCCCCGCGCGCCGCCCCCGGGGTGTGGCTGTTCAGGGCCGCGCTCACGCCTGAGGCTCCGCGCTCCTACGGTGTGCTGCCCCGGACAGCCCAGGCGCGAGCCTGCAGCGTGATCGGTCGCGCCGGATCTTCCACGCCTACTTCGCGCCGCACTCGTTCCCGCAGCGCTTCGCGGCGATCAGTTGATAACCCGGCTACGTATGAGCCGCCGGGCCCCTGGCCTCCCAGGAAGGGCGCCCAATAGTCATCGAAGGACGGGAACTCCATCGGGAGATTGAGAGCGGTTTCCTCGACACCCTGCAGCCCGGTTTCAGTCCAGAGAACAGAGAGCTCGCCCTTCCTACAGTAGGGCATGTGACCCTCGTGGTGAGATGCGGCGGACGGATCAAGCGCGCCGGCCGCATCCCAGAACGCGCGCAGCATCGTCATGCCCTCGCCATAATCCCACACGGCCGCGGCGACCCGGCCGCCCGGGCGGGTCACCCGGCGCATCTCTGAGACGACTCTTCGCGGATCGGGGATGTGGTTGATCACCAGCAGCGCCAGACATGCGTCAAACGACGCATCCTCGTACGGGAGCGCCTGAGCATCTCCGATGTCGAACCGGATGCGTCCTCCGGCGGCGCGGGTCCGTGCGTGCTCGACGAAGGCGGTCGATGGATCGATCCCCACGACATCCACTCGACGTCTGGCGCTCAGTTCCAGCGCGAGATTACCGGTGCCCGATCCAACGTCGAGCACCCGATCGCCATCCGCCACCTCGGCGAAGTCGATCAGCAACGGGGCGAGACGCCGGCTCCAGCGGCCCATGAATCGCTCGTACGCGGCCGCGTCGAAGAAGGTCACAGGGTTCGCCCGCCCTCGGGCCGATCCGCGGTGAGGCGGTGGGCCAGCAGGATCGGTATGAACGTCACGACGATCACGAAGAGGGCCACGATGTTCGTCACGGGGCGCTGCCGGGGTTTCGTCAGCTGGTTGAAGACCCAGATCGGCAGCGTCTCCTGCTGTCCCGC
>DASSGA010000224.1:0-7242 GCA_035693805.1 bacterium
GCCCGGTCATTCAGGTCGATCCCGCGGTGCGTCGCCTGCCAGGCGACTGCGCGATACATCGCCCCGGTGTCCACGTATCGATAGCCCAGGCGCTGCGCCAGAGCCCGCGCGACGGTGCTCTTGCCTGCCCCGACCGGGCCGTCGATCGCGATCACCCGTAAGCGTGCGGCCACCCCACCCTACTTCTCGCCGCCCGTCGGGAGGCCCTGGCCGAGCACGGTCACGACCGGGCGCCCGGTCACAGGGTGCGGGCGGACCTCGACGTCGGCCCCGTACACCTCACGCACCCGCTCCGGAGTGAGGACGTCGGCGGGCGAGCCCAGACCCGCGACCCGTCCCCGGTCGAGCAGGACGAGGCGGGCGCAGAACATGGAGGCCAGGTTGAGGTCGTGCAGCGCGGCGATGACGGTGAGGCCTGCCGTATTGAGCCCGCCGATGAGGCTCATCATCTCCACCTGATAGCGGATGTCGAGATGGGCGGTCGGCTCGTCGAGCAGCAACACCTCCGGCGCCTGCGCCAGGGCGCGGGCCAGCAGGACGCGCTGCCGCTCCCCGCCGCTCAGCTCATCCACGCGCCGGTGACGGAGCTTCCAGGTCCGGGTGTGCTCCATCGCCTCGCGCGCCAGGGCCAGGTCCGCATCGCCTTCGCGGGCGAGCGGCCCCAGGTGGGGCGCACGGCCCATCAGCACGACGTCGAAGACGGTGAAGCCGAAGCCGTTGTGACTGTGCTGCGGGACGGCCGCCACACGCGATGCGACCTGGCGGGCGGTCAGGCCTGCGATGTCGGTTCCACCGAGGAGGACGGTGCCGCGCTCCGGGGCGACGAGGGCATGGATCGCGCGCAGCAGGGTGGTCTTTCCGCTGCCGTTCGGCCCGACGATGCCGGCGAACTCCCCCGGGGCGATGCTCAGGGCCACGCCGTCGAGGGCGGGGATCGCCTCGTAGCGGCAGGCGATGTCCTGCACGACCACCGCGGCACGCGCGCTCAACGGAACGCCTCCGGGTGGATGATCGCGGCGAGCGCGCGCAGTCCATCCACGACGCGCGGGCCGGGCCGGGAGATCAGGGATGCGTGCACCTCTCCCACCCTTCCCGCCCGCACCGCCGCAACCTGCTCCCATCCGCGGCGCGTCATCACACGGCGCCCCTGAGGGTAGGTGACGACGATGACCTCGGGGTTACGGCGGATCACCGCCTCCTCACTGACCTGCGGCCAACCGGAGACATCGGCGAAAACGTTCACCCCTCCGCCGCGGGTGATGAGATCCGAGATGAACGTCCCCGCCCCCGCCGTCATCAGCGGCTCACCCCACAGCTCCACGTAGACTTGTCGCCGCGGCCGTCCCGCAACGGCCGTGGCAACGACCTGCTCTTTGGCTCGCATCGCGGCCAGCAGCTTGCCCGCGGCGCCCGGCGCTCCAGTGAGCCGGCCGATGAGTTGGATCTGTGCGTAGAGGCCGGGGAGCGTCGCGGCATCCATCGCCACGACGGGGAGCTTCATGGCGATGAGCCGCTCCAGTTGCCCCCGCTGGAGCGACGCCACACCCACCACGAGGTCCGGCCGCAGGCTCAGGATGCGCTCGACGTCGAGCACCACGCCGCCGACCTTCGGTGTCACGGCCACCTTCGCTTCCGGGTAGTCATCCGCCGAACTGACGCCCACGATGCGCGTGTCCAGGCCGAGGGCGAAGAGGATCTCGGTGAGGCTCGGCGCGACGGAGACGATGCGGCGGGGCGGCGCCGGGAGCGTCACCGTGCGGCCGAGGGCGTCCACGACCCGCAGCGGGAAACCTCCCGCGGCGTCCGCCCCCGAGACCGCAGGCAGGAAGACCGCCGCGACCAGACAAAGCACCTTCAGCACACGCATGGCCCGAATCACCCAGGAAGAGTTCGAACGAGTGGAGATGCGCGTCGGCCGGATCGTGGCCGTCGACGATTCCCCCAAGGCGCGCAAACCCTCATACCGGCTGACCATCGACTTCGGCCCCTTCGGGGTCAAACGGTCCTCCGCGGCCGTCCGGCCCTTCTATTCTAAGGAAGAACTCGTCGGCCGCCGGGTGGTCTGCGTGGTGAACTTTCCGCCCAAACAGGTCGCCGGTTTCGTCTCGGAGGTCCTTACCCTCGGGGTCATGGAGCACGGGGGGCGGATCGTGCTCCTGCAGCCGGACCGGGACGCCGAGCTCGGCGCCCGCATCGGCTGACCCGTCCGGTACATCTAGCGCAGGCCGGGACGCAGCAGCAGCAGGAGGACACCGCCGAGGATCAGCAGCACTCCGACGCCCCGATCCTGGAACAGCGCCTGAAATGCCGGCATCTGGCGCAGCACGAGGTAGGTCCCCCCCACCACCAGCCCCGTCCCGAGCATGCGCACGCGTCGCTTCGCGTCCTCATCCTCCGTGGGCGGCGGAGGCATCCCGGGTTCAGCGGCGATCTCGCGCACCGGCTCGTCGGGGACGATGAGCACCATGAGCAGGTACAGCAAGACGCCGAACCCCTGCCACAGGGCCAGGAGCACGAAGGCGACGCGCACGGCGTTGCTGTCCACGTTGAAGTAAGCGCCGAGTCCCCCGCACACCCCGGCGATCCAGCGATCGGTGCGCGAGCGGTAGAGGATGCGTCTCATGACAACCCGCCGCGCCGTCCGGCGATCCGTTCCGCCTGAGACAGCACGCGCATGGCCTGCCGGACGATCGGCGCGTCGACCATGCGGCCGTCCACCACCAGGACCCCCCGCGGTGCCGCCCGGGAGGCGTCGATGATCCGGCGCGCCCAGGCGATCTCGTCGTCCGAGGGCGAGAACACGGCGTGCACCGCGTCGAGCTGCGCCGGGTGGATGATCTGCTTCCCGGTGTAGCCCAGCGCCTTTCCTTCGCGACACTCGCGCGCCAGCCCCTCCAGATCGCGCACCGCGGTGTGCACGATGTCGATCGCGTCCCGCCCCGAGCCGTGCGCGGCCAGGGCAACGTGGGCGCGCGCCTCGCGCACCTCATCGTTGATCGCCGTGCGCTGCAGCCCCATCTCCGCCGCCAGGTCGTCGGCGCCGAAGACCAGGGCGGCGACGCGATCCGAGGCCGCGGCCATCTCCGCTGCGCCCAACACTGCCTGCGGCGTCTCGATCAGCAACGCGAGCCGCACGCTGCCCTCGTCCATGTCACGGGCACGCTCCAGTGTCCGGATCACGCCGTCCACCAATGCCGCCTCAGCTGGGGCGCGGCTCTTCGGCAGGACGATCCCGGCGATGCCCGGGAGCAGGCAGGCCAGCAGGTCGTCCTCGAGCAGCCCCGTGGCGAGCGCGTTCGGCCGCAGCCAGACCGAGACCTCCCGCGGAAACCCCTTGGCCACGGCGGCGCGGATGAGCGTCCGGGCCTGGGCTTTGTCCTTCGCGGCGACGCCGTCCTCCAGGTCCAAGATGATCGCGTCGGCGGTCAGGCCCCGCGCCTTCTCCATCATCCGGGCCTGGTCTCCGGGCACGAACAGCATCGAGCGCAGGAGCGCGGGCGCGCGCATCACCGGCCCCCGGCGGCAAGGCCGCGCAGCCAGCGCCACAGGCGGACAACGAGTGAGCGAGGCGGGACCTCGTCCGCGGCGACGAGCGGGACGCGTCCGACCTCGACCCCGCCGCTCGTGAAGAGGAGCGTCCCCACCACTTCCCCCCGTTCGATCGGCGCCGCCGTCTTCGTCAGGAAGACCTTCCGGTTCACGGCGGCCCCCTTCGGGACGACGATGACCGCGTCCTCCTTCGCCGCGGCGACCAGCGGGCGCCGGCCGTTTGGGACCGGCACCGTGCGGACCTCGTCGCCGGCCGAGGCGCCGCGAATGCGCGTGAACCCCCCGAAGCCGTAATTGAGCAGCGCGGCGGCGTCGCGATACATCGGCCCGCTGTTCAGCACCACGGCGATGAGCTGCCACCCCCCGCGCGTCGCCGAGGCCACGAGGCACGGCCCGGACTCGGCGATCCACCCGGTTTTGATCCCATCGGCCTCGGGGTAGCGCCACAAGAGGCTGTTGGTGTTGATCACCAGGCGCGTGCTTCCGCCGCGGCGGAGCTCCCAGGTCTGAGTGCGAACGACCTCGGCGATCCACGGCACGGCGAGCGCCGCCCGGCCGATGAGGGCGAGATCGTACGCCGTGCTGTAATGCTGGGGGTGGTGCCGGCCGTGCGGGGTGACGAAGTGCGAGTCGCGCGCTCCCAGGGCTCCGGCGCGGGCATTCATCCGCCCGGCGAATGCCTCAACCGATCCCGCGACCGCCTCGGCGAGGGCCACGGCCGCATCGTTCGCGGAGTGCATGAGCATCGCCCGCATCAGCTCCCCGGCCGTCCACCGCTCGCCCGCTTCCAGGCCGAATGCAGACCCCGAGCGCTCGGCGGACGCCCGCTCGGTGATCGTCACCACCGTCTCCGGGGTGAGCGACTCCGCCACGAGCAGAGCGGTCAGCATCTTCGTCGTACTGGCCGGCGGCCGCCGGACGTGCGGCGCGAGGGCATAGAGCATCCGCCCCGTCTGCACATCGACGAGGACGGCGGAGGAGGCGCTGAGCACGGGGGCCGGCGCCGCGGCCGATGGGAGAGCACGCCCCGCGCAGAGGACGGCAGCGAGGGCGCCGGTAGCGACCGTGACCGCGAACCTGGACATCCCTACAGAGGTAGGTCTTCCCCGTTCGGCGATCCGGCGGGCGTGGTCGTGATGAACGCGGCTCGCGGATCATCACCCCGCAGCGGCGGGAGCGCGTGGAGATCCCGCAGCCCGAAGTGCCGCAGGAACCCTTCGGTCGTGCCGTAGAGGATGGGGCGGCCGAGCGCATGCTTGCGCCCGACCTCGCGGATGAGGTGGCGGTCCAGCAGCCGCTCGAGGACGTGCTCACTGCGGACGCCGCGCACGGTTTCGATCTCGGCCCGCGTCACGGGCTGCCGGTAGGCGACGATGGCCAGGGTCTCGAGGGCGGCCTGTGAGAGGGGCTCCCGGTGATCCAGCCGCAGGAAACGCTGCACCACCTCGGAAAACTCCGGCCGCGTGCACAACTGATAGCCGCCGGCCACGACCTGGATCTGCAGCCCACGGCCGGCATAGTCCTGCCCGAGGTCCCGGAGCACGTCGAGCACCGCTTCCAGAGGAACGGCGAGGGTCTCCGTGAGCTGCTCCGGGGTCACCGGCGCCCCGGCGACCAGCAAGACGCACTCGACAGCCCGCCTCAGCTCCGCGCGGTCGCTGTTCTCCTCAGACGTCGGGGTCGTCGTCTCGGGTTCCGTCATCATGTGGTGAGGAGCATGAGCCGGATCGTCGCGAACGGCTGCGGCTGTTCCGCGCTGACGCGCCGCAGCTTGATCAACTCGAGCAGAGCGAGGAACGTGACGATGACCTCCAACGTGCCCGCCCGGTCCGAGAACAGGCGCGGGAACTCCACCCCCTGGGGATGCTCCCCCAGGAGGCGCAGGATGGCCTCGATCCGGTCGGCCACCCTGATCTCTTCCGCTGAGATCTCGCCGACGTGCTCGCGGGCGCGCTCGAGGACCTGCTGGAAGGCGTGGAAGAGGTCGTCCACCGTGACCCCTTCGAGGATGACCTCACCGGAGTCCCCGTCCTTCGGTCGGGCGAAGACCTTCTGCTGGTATTCCTCCAGCGCGCGCAGGGCGCTGCTCACTTCCTTGAACGCGCGGTACTCGTGCAGCCGTTCCTCGAGCCGTTCCTGAAGGTCCGACGGGGCGGCATCGGCCTCGGCCGGCTCCACCGGGGTCTCATCTTTGGGCACCAGCAGGCGCGACTTCATCTCGATCATCGCGGCCAGCACCCACAGGACCTCCGTCGCCTCATCGAGATCAAGGTGCACCCCGGTGCTCGCGACGTACTCCTCGGCGATCTGCCCGAGGGGGATCTCCCGGAGATCGACCTGCCCCTGCTGGGCGAGGTTGAGCAGTAGATCGATGGGACCTTCGAATTGCGGCAACTTCACGGTATACGTCGGCATCAGAAGGATCCCGCCCCCGTGGCCTGTGTGATCAACCAGCGCATCGGTCCAAGCAGAACGACGGAGAGGACATTCGTCATGACGAGCAGCAGGAGGATGAGAACCCCGTACGGCTGGAGCCGCGCGTAGGACACGGCCTGCGCCGGCGGGAGCAGGCCCATGAGGATCTTCGAGCCGTCGAGCGGCGGCACCGGGATGAGGTTGAAGACGGCGAGCATCGCGTTGATCTGGATCACCGTCACCAGCAGCCGATCCGCCGTGGACCCCCCGAAGTCCAGCAGCCCGAGCTTGTAGGGCACGCCGAGCGCGAACAGCAGGGTGATGTTGGCCAGCGGTCCCGCAGCCGCGACGATGATGGTGTCGCGCCGCCAGTCGCGGAAGTGCATCGGGTTGATCTGCACCGGCTTCGCCCAGCCGAACCCCGCGAGCAGGATGAGGATCGACCCGAGCGGATCGAGGTGCGCCAGGGGGTTGAGCGTCAGGCGGCCCTGCGCCCGGGGCGTGGGATCGCCGAGGCGGTCGGCCACGTAGGCATGGGCGAACTCATGGATCGTCGCCGCCACGACGAGCGCCACCCCGAGGTACAGCAGGGTCTGTGTATCGAGTCCACGCATCGAGAGGTGCTTCGCGGGTTACAGGAGAACGTCCTTGCGCACCAGATCATCGTAGCGCTCGCGCTCTATGACGACGCGCGCGCGGCCGCCCCCGGCCAGGACCACCGCCGGCCGCGGGAACCGGTTGTAGTTGCCGGCCATCGAATAAGTATAGGCGCCCGTCGAGAACATCGCCAGCACATCTCCACTGTGCACGTCCGGGAGATACGCCTCCCAGATCAGGACGTCGCCGGACTCGCAACACCGCCCGGCCACCGCTACGGTCTGGGTGGGCTCCGCGAAGGGGCGCTCCGCCAGGACCGCCTCGTACCTCGCGCCGTAGAGTGCGGGGCGCGGGTTCTCGTACATGCCGCCGTCCACGGACACGTACGTGCGCACGCCCGGGATCGTCTTGATGGCGCCGATGGTGTACAGCGTCACGCCCGCGTCGCCCACGATGGAGCGGCCGGGCTCGATGAAGACTTTCGGGGGCGTCAGCCGGTGCTGGTCCACCCTGGCGCGGACGACGTCGATCACGGCGTTGACGTAGGCCGCTTTCGACGGAGGTTCGTCCGTCGACAGGTAGCGGATCCCGAGACCTCCGCCCAGGTTCAGTTCCTCGGTCGTGACATCCAGCTCATCGCGGACGCGCGCCGCGAAGTCCACGAGCGCCGTGGCCTCGAGC
>DASSGA010000225.1:0-6994 GCA_035693805.1 bacterium
GTGTCCCTGCTGCGCGCCTCGGTGCGGATGGTAGCCGATCATCCCGTGCTCGGCACCGGCCTCAACACCTTCGCCACGATCTACCCGCGCTACCGCCGCCCCGGCGATGCCGATCCGGTGGCACCGTTCGCGCACAACATCTTCCTGAACATGGCGGTCGAGGGCGGCGTGGTGGGCGCGCTCGCGTTCGCCGCCGTGATCGTGCTCGCCGTCGCCTCAGGCTGGCGATGGCACGCGTCGACCAGGACCCCACCCGGCATGCTGCTCAGCGCCACGATCCTGGCCGCCTTCGTCGGGGCGATGACGCACCAGTTGGTGGACGGGACGTTCCTCTCGGTGCATCTCGGGGCCGGGCTGTGGCTCCTCGCCGCGGCCCTCGCCGCGCATGCTTCCCAACCATGACGACATCTCCCCTGCTCAGCGTCGTCATCCCGACGTTCAATAACCGGGACGTCCTGCGGCGCACCCTTGCGGCTGTCTTCGACCAAGATTTCCGGCACGACCAGTTCGAGGTGGTCGTGCTCGACGACGGTTCGACCGACGGGACGGGCGAGATGGTCCGCGCCCTTCATGCGCCGGTCCCGCTGACGTACCAATGGCAGCCGAATCGGGGGCGCGCGGCGGCGCGCAATGCCGGATCCCGGCTGGCTCGAGGTCGCCTCCTCTTCTACCTCGATGCAGACATCATCGCGCACCCCGACATGCTCTCCCGCCACATGCGCTACTACGAGCAGCGGAACGGCCCGATCGGCGTCCAGGGCCGCACCCTCGTCCATCCCGACGCGAAGACGACCCCGTTCATGAAGACGAAGGAACTGCTGCCCGACCTGACGCCGCGGCGCAAGGTGGATCTCTCCCCCTACCATGTGATCACCCGCAACCTGAGCATCCGTGCCGAGGACCTCTGGGCCGTCGGCGGGTTCGACGAGTCCTTCCCCGGCTACGGGTGGGAGGACATCGAGCTCGGCCTGCGCCTGCACGCGCGCGGCGTGCGCTTCTTCTACGACGCCCAGGCGATCGGTTATCACGACGACGTGGAGACGCTGGAGCGCAGCCGCGAGAAGCTGCGCCAGGCGGGCGAGGGCGCGGTGTACTTCTGGACCAAGCACGAGCGCCGCGCGGGGCTGGGCTTCTTCCTCGAGATCCATCCGGCCGTCCTCCCGCTCAAGTGGCTCGTCTACCGGAGCGGCCTCTTCGGGCGTCCCATCCGGCGGCTGCTGGCGTGGGCGGAGCGCGGCGAGCGGCTGTGGGTGTGCAGCGAATGCTACAACTATCTCCTGTGGGAGGCGTACTACGACGGCGTGTTCACGGCGAGGCGGAGGCCGCGTGGCTAGATCCGTGCTGATCGTGAGCAACGGCCGCGGCGAGGACGCGGCCGGCGCCGCCATCGCCCGGGCGCTGGGTGACCATCCCGTCGCCGCCTATCCCCTTGTCGGGATGGGCGAGGCATACGCGGGCGTGGAACTCCTCAACCCGCGTCTCCCCATGCCCTCCGGGGGCTTTGCGCTGCGGGGTGGAGACCTGCTCGGCGACCTGCGCGCCGGGACCACGAAGCTCTTCGGGACTCAGCGGCAGACGCTGCGCGGCCAGGCCGGCCGGCGCGACGCCGTCGTGGCCGTGGGCGACGTCTTCTGCCTGTGGATGGCCGCGCACACGCGGGTGCGGCCCATCTTCGTGGCGACGGCAAAGTCCGAGCGCATCGAACCTCACCGCGCGCTCGAACTGTGGCAGATCCGCCGGCGGGCCTCCCTCGTGTTCACCCGTGACCAGCGCACGGCGGAGGCTCTGGCGAAGTACGGGATCCGGGCTCGCTACGACGGCAACCCGCTGATCGATGCGATCCCCCCGGCGAAGGGCTCCCTCCCCCTCACGCCCGGGGCGCCGGTGCTCCTGCTCCTCCCGGGCAGCCGCGCCGACGCGCTGCGCAACCTCCTGCAGTTGTTGAAGGTCAGCGTCTACGTCACGAACGAGATCGGGGCCCACCTCGTCTGCGCCATCCCGCCCACGCTCCAGGTCGTCGACGTCGTGCGGCAGGTGCAGGAGGTGGGATGGCAGGCGGCGGGCGAGTTCATCGAGCGCGGTGAGACAAGGGTCCTGCTCACGCGGGACTTCGGGGCAGCGCTGCGCGCGGCGACGGTGGCGGTGGGGCTGGCGGGAACGGCCAACGAGCAGGTCGCGGCGTTCGGCAAGCCGGTTGTGGCGTTCGCGCCCGCGGGAGCCGTGCAGTTCACGACCGGGTTCCTGACGCTGCAGAAGAGGCTGCTCGGCGAAGGGCTCGTGGATACGCTGGACTGGGAGGACGCCGCAAAGGGCGCCGTGTGGCTGCTGCTGCACCCCGACGAGGCGCAGCGGCGGGGCGCGGCGGGCCGACAGCGGATGGGCGAAGGCGGCGCGGTGGACGCGATCGCGGCAACGCTCCGCGGGTAGTTCGCCCGCGCCCCGCGCCTGTCAGCGCTTCGTCCAGAACTCCTGCCTGCCCCTGGCTCGACGGTAGGCGTCGAAGAGGCGGCTGGCGGCCGGCTCGCCGATCACCCGGCGCACCCCCACCCGGACGCCCGCTTTGGCGTAGGCCCACCACCACGATGGCGTGGGCGAACGGGCGAGCCCGCGCTTCTGCCAGACCATGGTGATCTCGCGTAGCATCTTCAGTTCGTTGGCAGTAGCGCTGCTGATCCCGCCCCACTCCATACCGGTGAGCACCTCCGGCACGAACTCGACATCCGAGGCCTCAAGGACCCGCACGAGCAGATCGTAGTCTCCGGCGATGCGGAACGAGTCATCGAATCCGCCGACGTCCGCGAACACCGACCGGTGATGGAACACCCCCGGGTAGGGAAGTGGGAGCCAGCGCAGTGAGCTCCGGCTCCGGCGGCGCCACGGGCGCCCGAGGATCTGGAGGACCTCCCCTTCTCGGTTCACCACGGCGACCCGGCCGGAGAGCAGCCTGGTCCGGGGACGCCGGGCGGCGGCGGCCCGCGCGAGCGGCTCGAGCGCGGTGGGTGACCACAGATAGTCGTCCGCGCCCAGAAAGCATATCCACTCTCCGCGGGCGTGGACGAGCGCCTTGTTCCAGGCGTCGTAGATGCCGCGGTCCGGCGACGACTCCCAGTGCGTCACCGTCCCTGCGTGCGCCCTGATGATATCCAGCGTCTCATCCGTCGAGCCGCCGTCTTTCACGATCACCTCGCGGTGAGCGTACGTCTGGCCGGCGACACTGTCGAGGCACCGGCTCAGGCGGAGCGCGCTGTTCAAGGTCGCTACGACGATGGTCACCGGCGGCTGCGGATCGGTCATCGCAGCAGCTCCTGGTCTTCGTCCGTGAGCGGCCGGCCCGCGAGGCGTCGGTAGTGCGCCCGGAAGATCCGCACCGTCCGATCCCAGGTGAAGTGGGCCACGCGTTCGCGCCCGCGCGCAGCGAGTTGCGCGCGCAGCGCCGGCTCCGTCCAGAGCCGGGCGATCGCGCCGGCCATCTCTTCGGGCCGGTCCGGATCGAACAACAGCGCCGCGTCGCCGGCCTGTTCGGGCAGCGACGTAACCGTGGAGCATGCCACCGGCGCGCCGGCGAGGAACGATTCCCACATCGGGAAGCTCCCGGCCTCGAACTTCGTCGGCACGACCACGGCCCGGCAGAGCCGGTACAGGGACTGCAACTCGAGCGGGCTGACGAAGCCCGTGAAGCGGACCTGATCCCCCAGCCCGAGCGTCCGCGCCCGATGCTCGATGGTGGGGAAGAAGCTGTTCTGCTGGCCGCAGCAGACGAGCGCCGCGACGATGCCGTCCCGTCGGCGCAGGAGCGCGAGCGCTTCGAGCAGTCCGAGATGGTTCTTGTGAGGCCACGTCTGCGCGGGGTAGAGCAGGAACGCGTCGGGCAGGGTAAGCGCCGCGTGGGCCACGGCCAGGTCGCGCTCGGTCGGGATGGGGTAGGCTGCGAGCGGCGGAGCCAGGGGCACGACCCGCACCTTCTCTTCCGGGAGCCCGTACTGCTCGAGGACGTCGCGCTTCGTCCACGCGCTCGAGACGGCGACCATCCGCGCCTGCCGGCAGAACGTCCGATAGATGATCTCGCGGTCGCGGCGTTCCCGCGGGGTGAAGAACTGCGGGAGGTGGAGATGCTGCAGGTCGTGCGGATGGTAGATGCTGGGCACCTCGGTGAGGAAGGCCCCCTGGAGGGTGAAATGCACAAGATCCACACCGGCCCGCTCGATCGTGCCGTCCGACCTCGGCGGCTGGCATGGCGGGAAGAGGCCTGCCGGGAACCTACGGGAGAGACGGTGGGACGCAGGCGAGGCGTTGAGCCGGCGCCTGGCAGCCCGTGCGAGACGGCGCCACAGCCGCGGGGCGGGGCGCGGGGGCAGCGACATGAGACGGCACGGCCCCGCGACGTGCGGCCGGAGCCACTCGTCCTCGCCCTCACGGGCCAGGAACAGGTACTCCTCACGCCCATCGGGGAGATGCGACAATCCGTGCGCCAGACCGAGGACCATCTGCTGCACGCCCCCCGAGCTGTCCGTCAGGCGCGCGTCGATGCAGACCCGCAACCGGTTCACAACCGGATGATGCCCTCCAGGCGGCCGTCACCCATGTCGCGCAGCGTGTACCCGGTCTCGCGGTAGAGGCGCAGGGCCGCCGCGTTGTCGGCGTTTACCGTGAGCCGGACCGTGCCGGCCCCGCGCCGTTTGGCGGCCGCGTGCAGAAACAGCATGATGAGCCTCGAGAGCCCCTTCCCACGCTCGTCCGGATGGACGGCGATGCCCAGGCTCGGGATGTCGTAGCCTTCGTCCCACCCGCGGAGCATGCCGTAGCCGATGACCCGCGCCTCGTCCATCAGGACGTAGTACAGGTCGCGGCCGTCGTATCGTGTCCTGCGGTCCGCCTCCGCCCGGTCCAGTGGATGCGGATGGAACTGCCGTTCGTCCCCCGCGGCCCTGAGACGCTCGAAGAATTCGCCGAGCGCCCCGGCGAGGGGTGCACCGACGGTTCTCACCTCGAGCATCTGGAGCATCCCTACCGGGCGCCGCCGGGACTGGCCGCGAGAGCCGCCCGCCTGCGGACGGCCTCCGTCACGCGGGTGATGTCCTGTCGCCGCATTCGTCCATAGGTGGGCAGGTTCATGCCGGTCGCCCCCAGACGCTCCGTGACGGGCAGGCGGTCGCCCCGGCGCCGCGACGCGTCCCGGTACGGCGGCAGGCCGTGCAGGGGGATGAAGAACGGCCGCGTCTCGATCTCCTCCTCCGCGAGCTGCACCATGAGGTCGTCGCGCGAGCACCCGTACGCGGCCTCGTCCACGGTGATGCAGAACAGCCACGGAGCCGGCTCCGCCCACGGCGCCACCGTCTGCAGGCCGATGCCCCGGATCTTCCTTAGCTGCCGGCGGTAGGCGTCGAAGACCCTCTTCCGGCGCGCGATGATCTCCTCCCGGCGCTCCAGCTGGGCGCAGAGCAGGGCGCAGGCCACGTTGGTCAGCCGGTAGTTGTAGCCCACGATGGGAAAGTGGTAGCGGCGCTCCGGATCCATGCCCTGGCCGCGCAGGAGGCGCACGCGGCGTTCCAGGGCGGGGTCGTTCAGGGTGATCGCGCCGCCCTCGCCCGACGTGATCACTTTGTTGCCGTAGAACGAGAACGTGCCGATGGTCCCGAGCCCGCCCACGGGCCGTCCCTTGTAGCGTGCGAAATGGGCCTCGGCGGCATCCTCCACCACCCACAGGCCGTGCGCGGCGGCCACGGCATTGATCGCATCCATGTCCGCCGGATGCCCGTAGAGGTGCACGGCGACGATCCCTTTCGTCCGGCGCGTCACGGCCGCCTCGAGTCGGGCGGGATCGAGACCCCACGTGGCCGGGTCGACGTCGACGAAGACGGGCTCGGCGCCCACGTAGCGCACGGCGTTGGCGGTGGCGATGTACGTCAGCGCAGGCGTGATGACCTCGTCCCCCGGACCGGCGCCCAGCGCCATGAGGGCCACGTGCAGCGCGGCCGTCCCGTTGGCCACGCTGACGGCCGTGCGCGTGCCGCACAGCTCGGCGAACTCCCGCTCGAACCGCTCGATGAACGGTCCGGTGGAGGAGATCCAGGAGCTGCGCACGGCCTCCAGGACGTAGCGTTTCTCGTTACCCGCCAGGTCGGGCGCGGCCACAGGGATGCGGGCCATCCGGTTACCGCCGCTCGTCATGGCGCTTCTCGAACATGAGCCCGCACACACCCTGTCCCGGCATGGACTCCCACGACGGAAAGGTCGTGTAGTGGTCGGTGATGTCGCGCGGGTCGTCGACCGTGGCGAAGAATCCCTGGCGCATCCACCGCCGCTCGTAGTCGGCGAAATGCCCGGGCGTCCGCTCGCCGAACCACGCCACGACGCCGGGCTCCCGTCCGATGGGACCGACGATCCGTTCCCAGATCGCCGCCCGGTCGTAGATGTGCTGAAAGAAGTATCGGCCGTCGACGGCCGGCTGCGTGCCGTAGTCGCTGGTCTCGCGGTACTCCTCCCGGAACGTCCGGTCGACCGGCACCGTCAGGATGAGCCGTCCCCCCTCGGCCAGCGCGTCATACATCCACCGGACGGCCTCGCCGTCCTGGTATGCCCCGGCGATGTGCTCCACGACCGAGAGCGACCAGATGCAGTCATAGCGCGACCGATCGGCCGCCACGGCGTCCACCCCGCAGACGTCGAGCTGCACGTTCGCCAACCCCAGGGCACGCGCGACATGGGCTGTGGTCGCGATGTCGCGGCCATCGGGATTGATCATCCGGATGATGGTCCCGGGGCGCATGTGCGCGACGTAGAGGGAGAACAGCCGGGGCGAGCTCACGTCCAGACATCGTCCGGGGGCGCCGGGACAGCAGCGAAGGGCAAACGGGAACTCGAAGTAGCGCACCGATTCCACCGGTCGCAGCAGCAGGCCTGCGCCGGTCCCGTGGCCCCGGAGCAGCAGCCGGAGGCCGACCGCGCGCCCGAAGTCCGCAAATGCGCCCCCCGGACCGGCGCGCCGCCTGGAGTG
>DASSGA010000226.1:0-3905 GCA_035693805.1 bacterium
CAAGATCGCCGAGGGCGACAAGCTCGCCGGCCGTCACGGCAACAAGGGCGTGATCTCAAAGATCGTCCCGGTCGAGGACATGCCGTTCCTGGAGGACGGCTCCCCGGTCGATGTGATCCTGAACCCGCTCGGCGTCCCCAGCCGGATGAACGTGGGCCAGGTGCTGGAGACGCACCTGGGGTGGGCCGCGTCCCAGATGAACACGTGGGCGGAAGCGCCGGTCTTCGACGGGCCGAAGGAAGATGAGATCAAGGAGATGCTCGCCGAGGCGGGCCTGCCCGTGGGGGGCAAGGTCGGTCTGCGCGACGGCCGCAGCGGCGAGATGTTCGACGCCAAGGTCACCGTGGGCTGGATCTACATGATGAAGCTCCTCCACCTGGTGGAGGACAAGATCCACGCCCGCTCGACCGGCCCCTACAGCCTCATCACGCAGCAGCCGTTGGGCGGCAAGGCGCAGTTCGGCGGCCAGCGCTTCGGCGAGATGGAGGTCTGGGCCCTGGAGGCGTACGGCGCAGCGAGCACGCTGCAGGAGCTCCTCACCGTGAAGTCCGACGACGTCGTGGGCCGCGTGAAGACCTATGAGGCGATCGTGAAGGGCGAGAACATCCAGGAGCCGGGCGTGCCGGAGTCATTCAAGGTGCTGGTCAAGGAGCTGCAGTCGCTGTGCCTGGACGTCAAGGTGCTCAGCGAGGACAAGAAGGAGATCGAGCTCAAGGAGATCGAGGAAGACATCGCGGAGACGGCGCGGGCCCTCGGCATCAACCTCGAGGGCGAGGAAGCCCTGGTGGAGGACTACTGATGCAGGACGTCAACAACTTCGACGCGGTGAAGATCGGCCTGGCCTCCCCGGAGCAGATCCGGCTGTGGTCGCACGGCGAGGTAAAGAAGCCGGAGACGATCAACTACCGGACGCTCAAGCCGGAGCGCGATGGGCTGTTCTGCGAGCGGATCTTCGGCCCGCAGAAGGACTGGGAGTGCCACTGCGGCAAGTACAAGCGCATCCGCTTCAAGGGCATCATCTGCGACCGCTGCGGCGTCGAGGTGACGCGGGCCAAGGTGCGCCGCGAGCGGATGGGGCACATCGAGCTCGCCGCCCCCGTCTGCCACATCTGGTATCTGAAGGGCGTGCCGAGCCGCGTCGGCCTGCTCCTCGACATCTCCCCGCGGTCCCTGGAGCGGGTGGTCTACTTCGCCTCCTATGTCGTGATCGACCCGGGCACCACCCCGCTGAACAAGAAGCAGCTGCTCACCGAGAACGAATACCGCGAGCTGCGCGAGAAGTACGGCACGGCCTACCGCGCGGGGATGGGCGCCGAGGCGGTGAAGGAGCTGCTCCTCGAGATCGACCTCGAGAAGCTGAGCCGACAGCTGCGCACCGAGCTCAAGGACGCCAGCGGCCAGAAGCGGATGAAGATCCTGAAGCGCCTCGAGGTCGTGGAGGCCTTCCGCAAGAGCGGCAACAAGCCGGACTGGATGATCCTGGACGTCGTTCCGGTCATCCCCCCGGACCTGCGGCCGATGGTGCAGCTGGACGGCGGGCGCTTCGCCACGAGCGACCTCAACGACCTGTACCGCCGGGTGATCAACCGGAACAACCGCCTGAAGCGCCTGCTCGACCTCGGCGCGCCCGAGATCATTGTGCGCAACGAGAAGCGCATGCTCCAGGAGGCCGTCGACGCCCTGATCGACAACGGCCGCCGCGGCCGTCCGGTCACGGGGCCAAACAACCGGCCGCTGAAGTCGCTGTCCGACATGCTGAAGGGCAAGCAGGGGCGCTTCCGCCAGAACCTGCTCGGCAAGCGCGTGGACTACTCCGGCCGCTCCGTGATCGTGGTCGGCCCGAAGCTGAAGCTCCACCAGTGCGGTCTGCCGCGCGAGATGGCGCTCGAGCTCTTCAAGCCCTTCGTCATGAAGCGGCTCGTGGACAAGCAGCTCGCCCAAAACATCAAGTCCGCGAAGCGGATGGTGGAGCGGGCGCGTCCCGAGGTCTGGAGCGTGCTGGACGAGGTCGTGCGCGAACATCCCGTGCTGCTGAACCGCGCCCCGACCCTGCACCGCCTGGGCATCCAGGCCTTCGAGCCCGTGCTCATCGAGGGCAAAGCCATCCAGGTCCACCCGCTTGTCTGCACGGCGTACAACGCGGACTTCGACGGCGACCAGATGGCCGCGCACGTGCCGCTCTCCGCCGCCGCCCAGGCCGAGGCGCGCCTGCTCATGCTGTCCGCCTACAACATCCTCTCGCCCGCGTACGGAAAGGCGATCACCAGTCCCACCCGCGACATCGTGCTCGGTTCGTACTACCTGACCCAGGAGAAGGCCGGCGCGCGCGGGGAGGGCAAGATCTTTAGCACGCCCAACGAGGCGATCCTGGCCTATGAAAGCGGCGCCGTCGAGCTGCACGCGCGCATCAAGGTGCGCCTGACGCACGACACCGCGCCCGAGGAGACGACGGTCGGGCGCGTCATCTTCAACGAGGCGATCCCGGAGGAGCTGCGCTTCATCAACGACGTCGCGGACCGCAAGGTGCTCTCCCAGATCGTCTCCGAGGCGTACAACCGGCTCGGCTCGACCAAGACCGTCCTCCTCCTGGACGCCCTGAAAGACCTCGGCTTCAAGTACGCGACGAAGAGCGGCGCCGGCATCGCGATCGACGACATCGCCATCCCGGAGGACAAGAACACCATCCTGGCCGCGGCGGAGAAGCGCATCCAGGACATCGAGACGCAGTTCCGCCGGGGCCTCATCACCGGCGGGGAGAAGTACCAGCGGACGATCGACGTCTGGACGAAGGCCACGGAGGAGATCACCGAGGCCATGCTCCAGAACTTCGACCCGTTCAACCCGCTGTACATGATGGCCCAGTCCGGCGCGCGCGGCAACATCCAGCAGATCCGCCAGCTCGCCGGCATGCGCGGTCTGATGACCGATCCGTCCGGGCGGATCATCGAGCTGCCGATCAAGGCGAACTTCCGCGAGGGGCTCACCGTGCTGGAGTACTTCATCTCCACCCACGGGCAGCGCAAGGGCCTCGCCGACACCGCGATCCGGACGTCCGAGTCCGGCTACCTGACGCGGCGCCTGGTGGACGTCGCGCAGGACGTGATCATCCGCGAAGAGGACTGCAAGACCACCGAGGGCGTGGAGCTCAGTGCCATCAAGGAAGGCAGCGAGGTGGTCGTCGCCCTCAAGGAGCGGATCATCGGCCGCACCGCGGCGGAGGACATCAGCGCGGCGCGGAGCCGCAAGGTCATCGTGGAGACCGACCAGGAAGTCACCGAGGAGATGGCCGAGGCGATCGAGCAGGCCGGCATCGAATCCGTGGTGGTGCGCTCGGTGCTGAACTGCAAGTGCCGCCACGGGGTGTGCGGCAAGTGCTACGGGCGCAACCTCGCCACGGGCAAGGGCGTCGAGATCGGCGAGGCCGTGGGTATCATCGCCGCGCAGTCCATCGGCGAGCCCGGCACGCAGCTCACGATGCGCACCTTCCACACCGGCGGCGTGGCCGGCTTCGACATCACCCAGGGCCTGCCCCGCGTCGAGGAGCTCTTCGAGGCCCGGCGGAGCAAGCACACCGCCGCGATCGCCGAGACCTCCGGCCGCGTGAAGATGGCCGACCTGAAGGGCGCGCGCAAGCTGTTCGTCGTGACGAAGGACGGCGAGGAGGTCCCGGTGGCGACCTCGCCGGGGCTGCGCATGCGGGTCCAGGACGGCGACAAGGTCGCCGCCGGCGAGCAGCTGACGGAGGGCTCGGTCAACCCGCACGACATCCTGCGCATCCGCGGGCTGCACGCCCTGCAGCAGTACCTGGTGCAGGAGATCCAGTCCGTGTACCGGTCGCAGGGTGTGGACATCAACGACAAGCACATCGAGATCATCGTCCGCCAGATGCTGCGGCGCGTGAAGGT
>DASSGA010000227.1:0-8906 GCA_035693805.1 bacterium
GGGTCCTGGCGTTCTCGGTGAGCGCCCGCACCGGCGAGATCGGCATCCGCATGAGCCTCGGCGCCGACAGCGGCCGGATCCAGCGCATGATCCTCCGGGAAGGCGGCGTGCTGCTGGCGGTCGGACTGGCGTTGGGCGTGACCGGCGCCTTCTTCGCCGCCCGCGTGATCCAGGGGCTGCTCTTCGGGATCGCGCCGCACGACCCGGTCACGTTCCTGGGCGTGGCGGTGATGATGGCGCTGATCGGGATCGGGGCGTGCTGGGTCCCGGCGCTCCGGGCGGCGCGGATCGACCCGGCCATCACCATGCGGGCATCTTAGACCAGCCGGAGCGCGCATGACCCCCAGGACCAACGCCCGCCTCGCGGGCACCATGTTCCTCGTCTACATCGCGACCGGCATCACCAGCATGGTCGTCTTCCGCCAGGCCACGGGCGGGGCCGAAGGCACCGCCGCGACGCTGGCCAGCCTGGTGGAGCACGCGCCGCTGGTGCGGCTCACCGCGTTGCTCAGCCTGCTCACCTTCTTCGACGCGGTGGTGCTGGGCCTGGCGCTGTACGGGCTCACCCGGGACGAGGACCACGACCTGGCCCTGCTGGCCCTGCTCTGTCGCGTGGCGGAGGGCGTGTTCGGCGCGACGGGGGCGGTCGAGACGCTGAAGTTGCTGTCGCTGGCGACGGCCGCGGGCGCGGCCCCGGACGCCGCGACGATTGCCCTCGGCGGACTGCTGCTGGACCCGCGCAACCTGAGCGTCGCGGTCGCCGGCACCTGCTTCGCGGTGGGCAGCACCATCTTCTGCTGGCTGTTCGTGCGGTCCCGGAGCATTCCGGTGGGGCTGGCCTGGCTGGGCGTGGCCGGGTCCCTGCTGGTCCTCGTGGCGCTTCCCCTGCGTATGGTTGGATACCTCGATGGGACCGCCGCCTTCCTCCTCTGGACCCCGATCGGGGTGTTCGAGGTGACACTCGCGCTGTGGCTGCTCATCAAGGGCGTCAAGCCGGCGGGCCGCGGGGCGGGGGCTATCGCCGGCTCCCAACCGGCCGCAGTTTAGGGGGCCCGCGGCTCAGGGCGGGCTCCCCTTTTTCAGGAAGGTCGGTCATGCGCCGGTTCCTGCCGCTGGGTGTCCTGCTGATGGGGTCGCTCGCCTTTCCCGCCGCCGCCCAGGATGTCGAGCTGATGGCCCGGTGGACGGCCATCCCCGTGGTCCGGTATGCGGTGGTGGGCCAGTTCAACGGTCAGCCGGAGGTCATGAGAGGATCCCAGGGCTTCAGCCGGCAGGGGCAGGTGACCGACCGGGTCGAGCTGACGTTCGACTGGAACCAGAACGAGACGGCGCTGGTCGGCACCCCCACGGTCAGGAACTTCCCCTCCAGCATCTCCGTGATCGAGGCGCCCGGGTGCCCGGCCACGCGGGTGAACGGCGCTTACGAGTTCCTGGAGATCGCCTCCGTGGCGCAGATGAGCAGCGTCCTCCAGGTGACGGGAACCCGGCGCTTCCCGGGCGGGGCGATTCCCTTTCCGGGCGACGACGCCCCCTGCGGGGCCGGCTGGGACGAGGCCGCGGCGAAGTCGGAGGCGGTCGAGATGATGCTGGTCGTGCCGCCGACCGTGTATTTCGGCATGCCGTCCGCCGCGCTCGGCGCCGGCACCTCCATCTCGGAGGACGGCAAGTCCATCATTCTGGTGGACGAGGCCAATGGCTGGACCTGGACGTTTACGCCCACGCCGGTGAACTAGAGGGATGGCGCGCCGGAATCGGCCTCACACGCGGATCGCCATCGCGCTCCTGATGCTCGCCCAGGCGGGCTGCTCGTCCGCCCGGACGGCGCCGGGCGCGACCGAGGGGTACGTGGACGCCGGCCAGGGCGTCCGGCTGTTCTACCGCATCGTGGGCGCCGGCCGCGACACGTTGGTGGTGCTGCATGGGGGCCCGGGGTTCAGCATGGACTATCTCGCGGCCGACCTCGAGCCGCTGGCCGAGGACCTGACGGTCGTGTTCTACGACCAGCGGGGCACCGGCAAGTCGTCCCTGGTCTCGGATTCGGTCGCGCTGGACGCGCAGCGGTTCGCCGAAGATCTGGAGGCGGTGCGCCTCCATTTCGGGATCGGCCGGCTGACGCTGCTGGGCCATTCCTGGGGGGCGGGCGTCGCGGCCTTGTACGCGATCCGCTATCCCGACCGGGTGGGGCGGATGCTCATCGTGGACGGCATGCCGCTCCGGCGGGAGGCGCTGACCCGGACCTTCGAGGCGCTGGAGGCCAGCCGCGACACCGCGCAGCTCCGGCAGATGCGGGAGTGGCGCGCGGCGCGCGAGGCCAATCCCGGGGACGCGGCGGCCTGCCGGTCGTACTACGTGCTCTGGTTCCAGCCGTTCTTCGTGGACAGCGCGGCGCTGGGCCGCAGCCGGGGCGACTTCTGCGCCGGCACGCCGGAAGCGCTGGCGAACAAGGTGCGCGCCGTGGACCGGGTCACCTTCCCGTCCCTGGGCGCGTTCGACTGGCGGCCGCCGTTGCGCGGGCTGACGGCGCCGGCGCTGGTGATCCACGGAACGGCGGACGTGATTCCCGTGCGGTACGCCCGCGAGTGGGCCGAAGCGCTGCCGCAAAGCCGGCTCCTGCTGATCGAGCGGGCCGGGCACTTCCCGTATCTGGAGTCGCCCGAGGTCTTCTTCCCGGCGGTCACCGAGTTCGTGCGGGGAGGCTGGCCGAGCGGCGCGACCGTGCCGCCGAGGGGCTGACGCAGGAGGAGTCACTGTCTCCGCCATGCGCCGCTCGCGGTCGCCAGTCTGCAATGTCAGCCTTGACATAATGTCGAACCTGACATAAGCTCCACCATGTCACGGCCGGGCAAGCCACTGGTGTGGCTTCACGGAGAGGTCAAGACTCCGCCGTTCTCCGAAGCGGCCAGACGGGAGGCTGGTTTTCTCCTGCGCATGCTGCAACAAGGGGAGAAACTGGGGATGCCGCAGTCCCGGCCAATGCCCGGGATCGGGCCGCGGTGTCATGAACTCAGAATCAGGGACGCAGGTGGCACCTGGCGAATCGTCTACCGAGTGGACGGCGATGCGATTGTGATTCTGGAGGTGTTCGACAAGCGCACGCAGCGCACACCTCAGTCGGTCATCGACACCTGCAAGACTCGGCTAAAGCGGTATGACGCACTGTGAGCGATAGGAGGGGAGACATGCGAAGAGACAAGAAGGAACGACTCGAGCGCGCCGGCTGGAAGGTGGGCGATGCCAAGGAGTTCCTCGACCTCAGTGACGGCGAAATGGCCGTCATCGAAGTCCGTGTTTCGCTGGCGAGAGAACTGCGACGGCAGCGCCTGGCCAGGAAGCTCTCCCAGGCCGCACTGGCCAAGCAGATTGGATCCAGCCAATCCCGAGTCGCGAAGATGGAAGCTGGAGATCCCTCTGTGTCCATTGACCTTCTGCTCCGCTCCCTCTTCACATCCGGCTCGAGCAGCGCTGCGATCGGAAGAGCGATTGCCAGAACTGGTGGCGCGCGCAGCCACCGGTCTCGGACGGTCGCCGCGTAAGGGGTCGCTCGCGCGACGCGCCGACGCGCGGTATCTTCTGCCCCCTCGCCACCTATCCCGTAATGGAGGGGGACACATGTCGCAGCGAAGCGTGATGGCCGTCGCGTCGGTCGTTTTCCTGGGCGCCGCCTGTCGCGCCGCCACCGTGGACACCGCGGCCGAGGCGGAGCAGCTGCTCGCCACCGACCGCGCCTGGGCGGAAGTGGCCGGCGCGGGCACCAACGTGGACAGCATCCTCTCCTTCTGGACCGACGACGCCCGGGTGGTCACGGCGGACGAGCCGACGCTCCGGGGCAAGGCCGCCATTCGCGCAATGGTCGAAGCCTTTACGACGACCCCGGGGGCCGGGGTGACCTGGACACCCGAGGAGGCGGTCGTGTCCGCGTCCGGTGACCTGGGCTACACGTACGGGACCAACGCGTTCACCGTTCCGGATTCCGCGGGCACCGCGACCACGATGCGGGGCCGGTATGTCACCGTGTGGCGGAAGGGCCCCGACGGCCGCTGGCGATGCGTGCTGGACATCGGCACGCCCGGCACAGGGGAAGCCGCCGCCGCGCAGTGACGCAGTGGATGTTCCCGGCGGGCGACTGGTGCGTCAGGCGCCGCTTCCGGCAGGCGTGACCGGCACCAGGTCCACGTTCATCGTGGCCGGGGCCATGGCCCTCACCGACGCGGCCCGGAGCTGGGCGAGCGCCTCCGGCAGTGGCGTTCCATGCACCCGGATCCGTAGCACCGCGTCCGCCGGCGCCCGGGCGATGAGGTCGGCCAGCAGCCGCCGGACGGCGGGGCCGTCCGCGCCACCGGCTTGGAGCTCCTCGATCACCATGGGCCGGGCCGGGAGCCGGTGGAAGGTCCATCGCGCCGATGCTCCCGCTCGCAACTCCAGCACCACGTATCCCTTCTCCTCGCCGCGCTCGGCGAAGTCGGTGCGCTCGATCGAGCCGGGGTAGATCACCGGCGCCGGCAGCGGGCGGCCCCGGAGGTCGGTGGTGAGCACCTGGTGCCGGTGGATGTGTCCGGCCAGCACGGCGGCGAACCCGGCCGGCAGGTCGGCGGCCCGGATCACGTCGGGTGCGGAACGGAAGGTGTAATTCTGCGGCCCCACGGTGGCGCCTTCGAAGCACTGATGGAGGCAAAGCAGCGTCACGTCGGCGTCGGCACTTTGCCATGCGGTCGCGTCCAGCAGCTCGCGGAAGGCGGCGCGCACCGCGTTCCGGTCGCAGGGGAATCCCGCCAGCCCCACGCGCATTCCGTTCCATTCCCCAATGAACGTGCGCGGCCGGTCGAACAGGTGGATGTTGGGGTGCTGGGCCAGCAGCGCGTACGGGATGGCCGAGCGCTCGTGGTTGCCGGGAACGACGTAGACCGGGATGCCGTCGTCGGCCAGCCGTTTGAGCGGGAGGAAGCCCTGCTGCACCAGGCTGGCGGGGATGCGGCTCCGGTAGAACACGTCGCCGCCGTGCACCACGGCGTCCACGGCGAGGTCGCGCGCGGCCTGGAGCCCCCGCTCGTAGTTGGCGAAGAAGTCGTGGCCCCGGCGGCGGCGCTCGATCCGGGGGCGGCGCGGCAGGTCGAGCCCCAGGTGGGTGTCGGCCAGGAACAGGATGCGGACCATCCGGGACACCCAGGGAAATACCCAGGTGGGGCCCGGCGCTCAAGCGTTTCGGCCCTGAAGGGCCGGCTCGGCGGCGGCGCGTGCTCAAGCACGCACAGAGTCGCTCAGGCCCGCGCCAGGCGCTCGAGCAAAGGTCGCTCAGGCCCGCGCCAGGCGGTCGAGCAAGGCTCGCGGCGTGATGACGGCCAGGTCGAGCCGAGTTCCCGGCACCTGGAAGTGCCGGGGATTGCCGGTGACGAGGGCGTCGGCGCCGCCGGCGACCGCCACCTCGAGGAACGGCCGGTCGGCTTCGTCCGGCAGGGCGAGGTCGAGCGGGTCCGCCACTACCCATTCCGCCCGCTCGATGAACGCCAGGAGGGCGTCCACCTCATCCGCGGGGAAGCCGAATTCCGGCCGCCGCAGGACCGCCTGGTACTCCGCCATGATGCGGGAATCCACGATCAGGTGGCACCGCCCGGCGAGGACCAGTCCTGCCACCTGATCGGGAATGCCGCCCTGCCGCGGCAGCGCCGACACGAGGACGTGCGTGTCGAGCACGATGCGCACGGGATCAGTCCGCGTCGGCCCTGGCGCGCTCCCGCCGGACCTCGCGGATCACGCGGTTGATCTCGGCCGACGTCATCCCGGCCTTTCCTTCCCGCCGGGCCCGGTCCTGGATGCGCCGGAGCGCCAGGAGCGCGCGCGGCTGGATGCGGAAAGTGCGTTACCTGCTAAGGAGCTTCGACATCATGGGGCCCACAACAACCGCATCGCGGTCGCGATGATCTTGCGGGAGCATCGCACACGGACGACGTCCATGAAGGGTGTGGCGATGCTCTGGATCGACGAGTCGATCATCGAACTGGGGGAGGGCGCCGAGACGGTATGCGACCTGCACAGCGTTGAAACGCGCCTCAGGTCGCCGGGGTGGAACACCGCCGAGCGCCTGATGAACTACGGATCGAACCTCGCTTGGGCGAGGCTCAGCGAGTACACCGATCTCCTGACGGACCACCAGCTCATGCCCCTGACCAAGAAGCGGCGGCACAAGGACCTCAAACCGACGCGCGAGGTAGGTGGTGGCTAGGCCGGCCGCCGGCGTGATAGCGCGGCGGTACGGCCTCATCGCGACCCGACCTTGCGACCTGCGGGCTTCCGGCCCCGACCAACTGTTCGGACGTCCGACGAGTACGGAGAACGGGCGTCGCCCCGGCTAACGGACGGTCTCGAGGACCCCAGGCTGCACGGGCTATCGCCCGCCTCAATCTGGCGGCAATTTGTGGGGGACGCGATAGACAAGGCAGCGACAACGGGTTTCGCTAGGGATCTCGCCTACTCCGCCCGCAACGCCAGATTCGGATCCGCGCACGCGCCGCGAAATGCTGGGATGGCGCTCGCCAAGACCGCAACAACGAGGAGCGCGCCCATGACCGTGGCAAAGACAACGGGGTCACGCGGCGATTGATCAAAGAGCATTGGGGCAATCCATCGGCCAGCGAGTAGCGCAAGTGCCGCACCGACAACAGCCCCGGAAATCGCGAACCGCAGCCCCTCGCCGACGACCAACCGCATCACGTCGCCCACCGCCGCGCCAAGCGCCACGCGCACCGCCATTTCCTGCTTCCGCTGCGCCACGTTGTAGGCAATCACGCTGTACAATCCCACCGCCGCCAGCAGAAGCGCGAGCAGGCCGAACGCCGAGAAGACCGTCGCGCCCATCACCCATGAGCGGCTTTCGCCCTCGATGAGCTCGCCCAGCCGGGCCACGGTCACGTAGGAGCTGCCGGGCATCTCCTCCTGGAGCCGGCGACGCAGCGGCTCGATGAATCGCTTCGAGTCCCCGGGCGTACGTACGAAAAGGCCGCCCTCCTCTTCCTCTGGCTTCCACTGCGCCGCGGACAGGTAGTAGTAGAAGTTCCGCGTCTCCGGCTCGAAGCTTCTCGCGTGAATGTCCTCAGCGACGCCGACGACGTGCGTGCACGGCATGGTGTCCGGCGTCAGACCAATGCGCACGCACTTGCCCAGGGGGTCCTGCCCCGGCCAGAGGACCGCGCCCATCGACGCCCCGACCACCATCACGCGCGGCGCGCCCGGGACGTCGCCGTTCTCGATGCCGCGTCCGCGCAGCAGCCGCGTTCCCATGGTTCGGAAATAGTCCGGCGACACCGCGTTGAATTCGAACTGGCCGAACTTCCGCACCGAGTCGATCCCGTCCACCTGCAGCGGCCAGCTCGACATGCCCCCGAACGGAACCGCGAGCTGCATGGTCGCGTGCTCGACTCCGGGCACCGTGGTCGCCGCGGCGAGCAGGCGCTGGCGCAGCGCCACGATTCGAGCGCTGTCGAGCTGCACGTCGCGCATATGGGGCTCCACCATCAGCACGGAGTCGGGATCGAAGCCGAGGCGCACGTCGCGAACGTTGTTGAGACTGCGGACGAACAGCCCCGCGCCGACCAGCAGCACGACGCACAGCGCGCCCTGAACCACCAGCAGCGTCGAACGAGCGAACGACCGGTGAGAGATGCCGGTGCGGGCGCCCGCTTTGAGGTCGTCGGTCAGCGCCACCCGGCGCGCCTGCAGCATGGGCAGCAACCCGGAGAACAGTCCGACCGCGAGCGCCACGATCCCGACGAACACGAGCGTGCGAGGGTCGCTCGCGACCGGCGCTCGCCGCGCGCCCGGCAGGAACCAAGCGGCCAGCGTTGCGCTCATCCACACCGCGACGGCGGTCCCCAGCGCACTGCCGGCCAGGGCGAGCAGCATGCTCTCGGTGAGCAACTGCCACAGCAATCGCACCTTGCTCACGCCGAGCGCGAGACGCACGGCGATCTCCCGGCGTCTGTTCAGCGAGCGCGCGAGCAGAAGGTTGGCGACGTTGGCGCAGGCGATGAGCAACACGATGAGCGTCACGCCGCCCAGCCACGTCGCTACTTTAGCGACGCTCGAGCGCTCTGGTCCGCGCTCGAACAGGACCGATCCAGCGAGCGCGCGCGGGCGAATCCTGGCGATGCGCTCCGTCGCGCGAGCCTCATCGCCGCCAGACTCCGCGCGATAACTCCGCAAGAACGCCGTCGTGAGGTCGGCGCTCGCCGCATCGATGCTGACGCCGGGCTTCCGCCGCACGAGCGTCCCGATCCCGAAGCCCGAGCCGTAGTTCGTGGGCCACCCGGCGCGATAGATGCTCGCCGCATAGGCCGTGATGGGGACCCAAGCGACCGGGGGCCGCAAGGTCCACAATCCGACGAATTTCTCCGGTGCGACGCCGATGATCGTATAGACGGCTGCCCCGATCTGAAGCGTCGAGCCGATCGCGTCGGCCCGCCCGGCGTGTCGACTCTGCCAGGTCGAGTAGCTCAGGACGGCGACCGGCGCGCCATTCGGCGGCACGTCCTCCGCGGGGGTGAAGTAACGGCCGGCGGCGGGCGGCGCGTCGAAGAAGTCGAAGAAGTTCGCGGACACGACGCCGACAGGCAACTCGCGCGCGTCGTCCCCGACGCCGACGGCCAGTCGCTGGAGTGAGTACCCAGCCACCGCGGAAAACGAGGTCGTGAACCGCACGAGATCGGCATATCGCGGGTATTGGCCGCCGGTTGTGCTCTCGACGCCGTTGGACGTGCGGTACATGTAGACGCGATGCACCGATGCTGGATCGCGCATCAGCGGTGGCGGGCGGAGCATCAGGCGATCGATGAAGGAAAACATCGCCGCGTTCGCGCCGACGCCGAGGGCGAACGTCAGCATCACGCCAATCGTGAACCCGGGGGTCCTGCGCAGGC
>DASSGA010000228.1:0-2433 GCA_035693805.1 bacterium
GAGGGCGAAGAGGAGCAATGGGCGAAAGCCGACATCTTCGAGCTGAAGGAGTCGGCGGACGAGCCCCCCGTCGTCCGGCTCGTCAACATGATCCTGGTCGACGCCATCCGCCGCGGCGCGTCCGACATCCACCTCGAGCCCTATGAGAAGGTGTTCCGGGTCCGCTTCCGCATCGACGGCGTGCTCCACGAGATCATGACCCCGCCCAAGCGGCTGGAAGCCGCCCTGACCTCGCGCGTGAAGATCATGTCGACCCTCGACATCGCGGAGCGGCGCCTGCCGCAGGACGGCCGCATCAAGCTCCGCTACAACCAGCGCGAGATCGACTTCCGCGTCTCCACGCTCCCCACGATCTTCGGCGAGAAGACCGTCATGCGCATCCTGGACAAGGACGCGCTGCAGCTCGACCTCGCCATGCTGGGCTTCGACGCGTGGAGCCTGGAGCAGTTCTCGCGTGCGATTCACCAGCCTTACGGCATGATCCTCATCACGGGGCCCACCGGCTCCGGCAAGACCACGACGCTCTACTCGGCGATCCATACGATCAACTCGCCGGACGTGAACATCATGACGGCGGAGGATCCGGTCGAGTACAACCTGAAGGGCGTCAATCAGGTGCAGGTCAACGAAGGCATCGGGCGGACGTTCGCCGCCGCGCTGCGTTCATTCCTTAGACAGGATCCCGATATCATCCTGGTCGGCGAGACGCGCGACCTGGAGACGGCGCAGATCGGCATCCGGGCGGCGCTCACCGGCCACCTCGTGCTGACCACGCTACACACCAACGACTGCCCGTCGACGGTGGCGCGGCTCCTCGACATGGGCATCCCGCCCTTCCTGGTCTCCTCCGCCCTGACCCTCATCCTCGCCCAGCGGCTGGGGCGGAAGATCTGCAAGGACTGCAAGCAGCCCTACGACGCCGACGAGGAGAGCCTGGTGCCGTACGGGCATGTCCCCCAAGGCCTGGGCCACATCCAGTTCTTCAAGGGCAAGGGCTGCCACGCCTGCAGCTTCACCGGGATGAAGGGCCGGGTGGCCATCTACGAAGTCATGCCGATCTCGGAAGAGCTGCGTGAGATGATGCTCCGTAACGCCCCCACCGCGGAGATCCGCGATATGGCGCTGGCGCAGGGCATGAAGACCCTGCGTCAGAACGCGCTGCAGAAGGTCCTCGACGGCGTCACCACCGTCGAGGAAGTTCTGCGGGTGACCGTGAGCTAACGCTCGCACGCCCGGCCGGCGCGGGAGACCGCACGCCGGGCAGACAGAGGACAAGAGGACACCATGGCCGCGACGATGCACGACCTCTTGACGATCATGATCGAACGCGGAGCCTCAGATCTGCACGTCACCACGGGGACGTACCCGCAGATCCGGCAGAACGGCAAGCTGCAGCCGCTCACCGAGTTCGAGCAGCTGACGCCCCCGGACACCCAGCGGCTGGCCTACAGCGTCCTGAACGAGGGTCAGAAGCAGAAGTTCGAGGAGGAGACCGAGCTCGACCTCTCCTTCGGCATCCAGGGCCTGGCCCGCTTCCGCTGCAACGTATACCGGCAGCGGGGCGCGGTGGCCGCGGCCATCCGCGTCATCCCCATCAAGATCCGCACGTTCGGCGAGCTGAACCTCCCGCCGATCGTGGAGCAGATGGCGGAGCGACCCAAGGGCCTCGTCCTCGTGACCGGGCCTACTGGCTCGGGTAAGTCGACCACGCTCGCCGCTATGATCGACAAGATCAACTCGGAGCGCAGCGAGCACATCATGACCATCGAGGATCCCATCGAGTTCGTGCACCAGCACAAGCGGTGCCTGGTGAACCAGCGCGAGGTCTTCTCGGACACCCAGTCGTTCAAGAACGCGCTGAAGTCCATCCTCCGCCAGGACCCCGACGTCGTGCTCGTGGGCGAGATGCGCGACCTGGAGACGATCGCGGCGGCGCTGACCATCGCGGAGACAGGCCACTTGACGCTGGGCACGCTCCACACGAACTCCTGCGCGCAGACCATGAACCGAATCATCGACGTTTTCCCCACCAGCCAGCAGGCTCAGGTGCGCGCACAGCTGTCGCTGGTGCTCGAGGGCGTGCTCTCGCAGCAGCTTGTCCCCACCGCGGACGGTCGCGGCCGGGCCATGGCGCTCGAGATCATGGTGACGACGCCCGCCATCCGAAACCTGATCCGCGAGGAGAAGATCCACCAGATCTATTCCGCCATGCAGGCGGGCCAGAAGTTCGGCATGCAGACCATGAACCAATCGCTCGCCGAGCTGGTGCAGAAGCGCCGCATCAGCCGGGAAGAAGCGCTGAACCGCAGCACGCTGCCCGACGAGTTGGCCGGGCTGCTCGGCTCCGCCACGGGCGCCCCCGCGTCCGCCCCCGCGGTCGCGGGCGCCGGCGTCTCTCCATTCGGCAGACGGTAGACCACCGAGGAGGCTTAC
>DASSGA010000229.1:0-6585 GCA_035693805.1 bacterium
TGGGGATCGCATCCCTACCATCATCTCGGGATGCCGGGCACCGTCGTCATCCCCGAGGAGATCTTCACCGGGTTCCTCCGGGCGATGATCGCCGGCTTCTGGAACATGGGGTTCCGCAAGCAGATCCTGCTGAACGGCCACGGGCAGGAGTACGTCATCCCGACGGCCATCCACCAGTTCGGCAAGCGCTACCGGGTGCCGTCGCTGATCGTGAACCTCAACTGGTACCACGCCGTCCAGGACTTCTTCAAGCTGAAGAAGGACGGCGGGCCCTATGAGACCCCGTTCATCCATGCCGACGAGGTCGAGACCTCGTGGTGCCTGGCCCTGTTCCCGGAGCTGATGAAGCAGGAGTGGGCCGTGGACAACAACCCCTTCGGCTTCCTGCCGGAGGGGCACGTGGACAAGGCCGGCAACCTGCTGCGCCGGCCGATCAACTGGTACGGGCACATCGGCGCCGGGCCGATCGAGGTCAAGGCGTACATCGAGGGCGTGGTCGGCAAGCCCTCGCTGGCCTCCGCGGAGAAGGCTTTGCCCGGGGTCGAGGCGCTGCTCGACTACATCGAGAAGCTGGTGAACGATATCATCAAGACCTTCCCGCCGGGGAAGCTGCCGCCGGCCGAGTTGGTCACCGAGCGGGACGAGGAAGAGCTTGAGGCGGTGCTCAAGGGTCCCGCGCACGGGGGCAAGAGCATCTTCTCCCTGGGGTGGCCGCCGTAGATGAAGCTCGCTCTCGTCATCTCCATCGACGAGACCTCCTTCGACGCCGTGGCGGTGCGCGGCTCGTGGGCCGATGGCGTGCGCATGGCGGCAAATCTCGGCTACGAGGGGGTCGAGCTGGCGATCCGCGATCCCCGGACGGTCGATGCGCGGGCCATCGAGCGCACACTGCGAGATTCCGGTCTTGTCACTCCGGCCATCGGCACGGGTCAAGCATTCCTCAAGGAGGGGTTGAGCCTTTCCGATCCCGACGAAGGCATCAGAGCGCGCGCCATCGAACGAATGGAGACACACATCCACCTGGCGGCGCGGTTCGGGGCGGCGGTGATCATCGGGCTGCTGCGGGGCCGCATCAGCGGCAATCGCGCAGCCACGGCATCGCGGCTGGATGCATCGCTGCACACACTCCTGCCCGTCGCCGAACGAGAGAAGGTGTCGATCCTGTTCGAGCCCATCAACCGCTATGAAACCGATCTCCTGGCCCGGGTGGAGGACGTGCTGGCCGTGGTCGACCGGATGGGCTCCCCCGCCCTCGGGGTGCTCGCCGACACGTTTCACATGAACATCGAGGAGGCGTCCATCGAGCAGGCGCTGCGCCTTGCAGGCCAGCGCCTGCGACTTGTCCACGCCGCCGACAGCAACCGGTGGGCCCCCGGGTGGGGGCATCTTGACTTTCCGTCCATCGTCCGCACGCTGCGCGAGATCGGGTACGGCGGGTTCCTTTCCGCGGAGATCCTGCCACAGCCCGATCCGCCCGCGGCGGCCCAGCAGACCATTGCGCACCTTCGTCCGCTCATCGGCACGGCAGCTCATCACAAGGGGGGATACGCGTGAGGAAAGTGGTGCTGGTTGTCCTGGCGTTGATCGTGGCCTCGCTCGGCGTGGCCTCGGCGGCGCCCGGCGGGAAAGTGACGGTGCTGTGCAGCCCGAACCTGGCCTGGTGCGACGCGGTGAAGGCCGACTTCCCGAAGGCCACCGGGATCGCATTCGAGTACATCCGGTTGAGCTCCGGGGAAGCGCTGGCCCGGCTGCGCGCCGAACGGCAGAACCCGTCGCTCGACGTCTGGTTCGGCGGTACCGGCGATCCACATATCGTGGCAAATGAAGAGGGGCTCACGGAGTTCGTCCGGCCGCGCGCCTGGAACGACCTCCGGCCCGAGTTCCGCGAGGCCGTCGCCGGCAAGTACATCCCGCTGTATGCCGGCATCCTCGGCTGGGCCATCAACGACCGGCTGCTCAAGGAGAAGAACCTGCCGGTTCCGACGTCCTGGAAGGACCTGGCGGACCCGCGCTACCGGGGTCTGATCGCGTACCCGAACCCGAGCACCTCGGGGACGGGTTACACGATGGTGGCCACGCTGGTGCAGCTGTTCGGTGAGCAGCAGGCGTTCGACCTGCTCAAGGCCATCCACAAGAACGTCGCCCAGTACACGCGCAGCGGGGCGGCGCCGGGAGAGCTCACCGGGCGCGGCGAGGTGGCGATCGGCATCACCTTCATCCACGATGCCGTGGACCAGGTGCTGAAGGGTTTCCCGATCTCCTACAACGCGCCCCGGGACGGGACGGGCTACGAGATCGGGGGTCTCAGCCTGGTAAAGGGCACCCTGAACCGCGCGAACGCCCTGGCGTTCATCGAGTGGGCGCTCACTCCTAATGCGCAGCGGATCGCGGCGGAGCAGGGGCAATCGTACCAGATCCCATCGAACTCGAAGACGCAGGTGCCGCGGGTGGCCCCACGGTTCGAGAGCTTCCGGGTCATCAAGTACGACTTCGTGAAGTACGGCAGCGCGGCCGTGCGCGACGGGCTCGTCCGGAGGTGGACGAGGGAAGTGGAGACGCTGCCGAAATAGCGAGGTTCGCATGGCACGGGTACTGACCGTTCCGGCAGGCCGGGTGCAGCCGAATCTCACGCTGCTCGGGTGGGGTGGGGTGACGTTTGTCGGTGCCCTGCTCCTGCCCTGGCACCGGCCGGGGCGGGATCTGTTCACGTTCGTTGCGGAGGCGACGGGGCTGGCGCTGGCCCCGTCGTCTCCTGTGATCCTGGCGATCCTGATGCTCGCGGCGGCGGCCGCACTCACCGGGCTGTTGCCGCGACCCGAGGCAGTGCGGGGGCGCGCCGCAGTGTTCGCCGGTGCGGCCGGCGCGCTCCTCACGATCGGCTATACGGTGGCCGCCCGGCGCCCGTTCAGCGGGGCCGAGGTCGCGGCGGTTCTGGGTTTCCTCTCGGTGCTCGGGACAGGACTCGCCCTGACGGGCGTGCTGCGGGTGGACGCGTTCCTGGCCGGCAGCATCCTCTGGGTGACCGTCTTCGTCATGATCTTCATCCTGTATCCGCTGTGGGCGGTACTGCAGGCCGCGGTCGTGGTGAAGGGGCAGCTCACCCTCGCCGTCGTGATCGACACGCTGACGTCCCCCGGGTTCCTGCTCGTCAACAACCCCGCCACGCCCCGGAACGAGACGGCCATGGCGGCGACCGTGGGCGGGATCGCCGCGATCTTCGTGGCCACGGTGGGTGCGGTGCGGCGCCGGCCTGTGCGCCGGATCGTGGGGTGGACGTTAGGTGCGGGGATCGGGGCGGGGCTCTTCGCCGCCCTGTACCTCGGCTACGGCGCGCTGCGGAACAGCGTACTGCTCGCGGTGATCGTGGGTGTGTGCGCCACAGGGCTCGGCTTCGTCTTCGCGCTGCTGGCCGAGCGCTCGCGCCTGCGCACGCGGCGCCTGCTCGGGCCGTTCTCCATCCTCCCCATCATCACGCCGCCGTTCGTGCTCGGCCTGGCGATGATCTATCTCTTCGGCCGCCGGGGGTTCGTCACGCACGGGCTGCTCGGTCTGTCCACCAGCGTCTTCTTCGGACCGGTCGGCGTGGCGGTGGCCCAGATCTTGGCCTTCGCCCCGATCGCCTACCTCGTGCTCGAAGGCGTCGTGCAGGCGATGGACGCGGCGCTTGAGGAAGCCGCGGAGACGCTGGGGGCCTCGCGCTGGTACGTGTTGCGCACGGTCGTGTGGCCGCTCGCGCGACCGGGGATCGCGAACGCGTTCCTGCTCGTGGCCATCGAGAGCCTCGCCGACTTCGGGAACCCGATCATCCTCGGGGGCGGGAAGGGGTTCCTCGCAACCGAGGTCTTCTACGCGATTATCGGCCGCTTCAACCCGAATGAGGCCGCGGTGTACGGCGTGGTGCTGCTCGGCATGACGCTCAGCATCTTCCTCATCCAGCGCTACTGGCTGGGCCGCGCCTCGTACGTCACGGTCACCGGCAAGCCCTCGGGCGCCTCGCCCCGGCCGCTGCCGGCGGCGCTGGACCTCACGGCGACCGCGGTCTTCGTGCTCTGGGCTGTGCTCATCCTGGCGCTGTACGGTTCGGTGTTCGTGGGCAGCGTGACGAAGCTGTGGGGTTTCGACTACTCGTTCACGCTGAAGCACCTGCGCGATCTGTCCCCGCAGGGCTGGAACGTCTTCTGGACCACGACGAAGCTGTCGGCGTACGCGGCGATCCCCTCGACGCTGCTCGGGTTCCTCATCGGCTACCTGGTGACCCGGACCGAGTTCCCCGGGCGGACCGCCCTGGAGTTCAGCTCCATGCTGTCATTCGCGGTGCCCGGCACGGTGATGGGCATCGGCTACATCCTGGCCTTCAACCAGGGCGCCCTGCTGCTCACCGGGACCTCGGTGATCATCATCCTGGCCTTCGTCTTCCGGAACATGCCGGTCGGCATCCGCTCGGGTGTGGCCGCGATCCACCAGATCGATCGCTCCCTGGAGGAGGCGTCCACGATGCTCCGGGCCAACTCCGCGCTCACGCTGTGGCGTATCGTGATCCCGCTGGTCCGCTCGGCCCTGCTCTCGGGGCTGGTGTTCGCCTTCGTGCGCGCGATGACGGCGGTGAGCCAGGTGATCTTCCTCATCACGCCGCAGCACAACCTGGCCACGACGCAGATCCTCTCGTACATCGAGTATGGGTCGCAGGGCCGCGGCGCCGCGCTCGCCTCGCTGCTCACGGTCTTCATGGTCCTGGTCATCCTGGTACTGTACCTCGTCAATCGCCGCCTGGACATCGGAGCGGCGCGGGAGCTGGCGCAGACATGAACGGCCGTGGGCCAGAGCCCGGCGCCGCCATCCCCGTCCGCCTGGAGCGCGTGACGAAGCGCTTCGGCCGCGTCCTTGCCGTGGACGACGTCACGCTCGAGATCCCGGCCGGCCTGCTGGTCACGCTGCTCGGCCCCTCAGGGTGCGGCAAGACGACGACGCTGCGCATGATCGCCGGGCTCGAGCATCCCACGAGCGGCCGGGTGTTCATCGGGGATGAGGACGTCACGCCGCTCCCGGCCAGCAACCGCAGCGTGACAATGGTCTTCCAGTCCTACGCGCTCTTCCCGCACCTCACCGTTTTCGAAAACGTCGCCTACGGACTGCGCATCACGAAGGTCCGCGACGCCGCCCTTCGAGCGCAGGTCGGCGCGGTGCTCGAGCTGGTCGGGCTGCCGCAGGTGGGCGAGCGCTACCCGGCGCAGCTGTCCGGCGGCCAGCAGCAGCGCGTGGCCCTGGCTCGTGCGCTCGTCATGAAGCCGAAGGTCCTGCTCTTCGATGAGCCGCTCAGCAACCTCGACGCGAAGCTGCGCAAGCGCGTGCGCGCGGAAATCCGCGACCTGCAGCAGCGCCTGGGGATCTCGACCATCTACGTGACCCACGACCAGACCGAGGCGCTGGCCCTCTCCGACGTCATCGTCGTGATGCACCTCGGACACGTCGAGCAGGTCGGCTCCCCCTTCGACCTGTACCGCAAACCGGCCACCCGCTTCGTGGCCGACTTCATCGGGGAGGCGAACCTCCTGCCCGGTCGCTACGCCGAGGGGATGGTGACGGTGGGGCCATACACCTTCGCGTTCCGCCAGGAGGGCGTGCACGCGGGCGCCGTGACGGTGGTGGCGCGGCCCGAGACGGTGCAGGTGGCGACCGCGGGGCAGGGACTGCCCGGCACGGTCCGCAGCGCGTTCTTCATGGGCACGACCATCGACTACCTGATCGAGACCCCGATCGGCGAGGTGAGCGCGAGCGCGCCTCCGCGCGTCACCGGCATGCTGCCCGTCGGATCCGACGTCCGGCTGCAGTTCGCCGAGGCCGGGCTGTACCTGCTCACGGAAGACGGACGATAAGGGAGCGAGATCTGATGAGTGACGCCTTCCGTCCGGAGGAGTTCTTCCCGCGCGATCTCTTCGAGCGCATCACGGACACGCGGGTCACGCGGCCCGAGGTCGTTATGGAGGAGGCGAAGGGCCGGAGGCGCCGCCCCCGGCTCACCCGGGACGGTCGCCTGACCATCCTGGCCGCGGACCATCCCGCGCGGATGGTCGTGGGGGTGGGGGATGATCCCGTGGCCATGGGCAGCCGCTGGAAGCTGCTCGCGCGCATCCTGCGCGTCATCACCGCTGAGGAGTTCGACGGGCTGATGACGACCCCGGACATCCTCGAGGAGCTGCTCATCGTCAACCGCCTGGACAAAGAGCTGGGCGGGCCGGGGTTCCTGGACCACAAGGTCCTCATCGGATGCATGAACCGCGGGGGGCTCGCCGGCGCGGCGTTCGAGATGGACGACCGCATGACTGCGTTCACCCCCGAGCGAATCGGCTCGCTGCGGCTGGACGGGGCGAAGGTGATGTTCCGGCTCGAGCCGCGGGAGATGTCGTCATTGGACACGATGATGTACTGTGTGGACGCGATCAATGCCTGTCACGCACGAGGCCTCCCCGTATTCCTTGAAGCGCTCATGGTTGAACGCATCGACGGAAAGTACAAGACACTAAAGAACGCCGAGGCGCTCATCAAGGTCGTGAGTGTCGCTTCAGGACTCGGGAGCGCCTCGGCGTT
>DASSGA010000230.1:0-27286 GCA_035693805.1 bacterium
ACCAGGATGGGCGGGTCGTTGGCCAGCGCGCGCGCGATGGCGGCCCGCTGCTGCTCCCCGCCGGACACCGCGGAGGGCAGCTTCCCGGCGTGCTGGGCGACGCCCACCCGGCCCAGCAGCTCCAGGGCGCGTGCCGGACGCTCGCGGGGAGCGTACCGGCCCGCGAAGTCCATCGGCAGCATCACGTTCTCCAGCAGCGAGAGGGTCGGCAGCAGCTGGAAGAACTGGAAGATGATCCCCAGCTGGCGGCCCCGCCAGCGCGCGAGCTGGCCTTCGGTGTAGGTGTGCACCGCCTCGCCCGCGACGAACACCCCGCCCTCGCTGGGGCGGTCGATGCCGCTGATCATGTTGATCAACGTCGACTTCCCGCTGCCGGACTTGCCAACGACGGCCACGAACTCGCCCGGGTTCACACGCAGGTTGACGCCTTTGAGGGCGGTAAAGACGCCGGCCGCCGTCTCAAAACGCTTCACGACCGCTCGGACGTCGATCAGGTACCCATTGCCCGGCATGGGATAACCTCCGCGGGGGTCTTATCGAGAATACGCCACTCAATACGCCACTCCTACCCGGGCCGCGCAATCGGGCGCGGAGTGGATTCCGGGTCGCCGAGGACGCGCCTCGACGGACAACACAGTGGCCCGGCAGGCAGCCGGGCCACCGGACTCGTGACGACTCCCTTGGCGCCGTCTTCCTTGCGCTACTCCCACATCGCCGCGGACTCTTGGTAGGCCTCCTTCAGGTCGCGATCGTCGATCGCCACCACGCCATCCACGCTCCACAGCCGGGTCAGCAAGGCCTGCCGGCGCCCGGCGCTGCCCACCACCCCCCGCAGGGCGTACACGCCCCGTGCGGCCGAGACGCCGACCTCCTCGCCAAAGAGCAGGAACTCGGCGAGGATCTTCCGGGCTTCGCGCTCGAGCAGTTCGTCGCTGCGCAGGAAGACCTTCAGCACGTCGGCGCGGGTGACGATGCCCACCACGGTTCGGTCCCGCACGATCGGCAGGCGGTTCACGCCGAACCGGACCATGCGGGAGGCGAGGACGTGCACGGGCGTGTCCTCGGCGGCGGTGATGACGTTGTGCGTCATCACGTCACCGACGGTGCGGCCCTCCACCTTGCGGTACGCGCCGACGAGGCGCTCGAGCCACAGTGACCGGCCGAACCACCGCAGCAGCGGCTCGGCGGGTTTGGGCGTCGCTTCCTTGTAGAGCAGATCGGCCTCGGTGACGATGCCGACCAGCTCTCCGGCGGCATTCACCACGGGCAGCCCGCTGATGTGCCGCTCCACCAGGATCTGCACGGCATCACGCACCGCCATCTCGCGCGTGACCGTGATGACGGGTGCAGTCATGATCGCCTTGGCTGGCAAGGGGCTCATCGGGTGCTCCTCCTTTAGGCTACGACGCGCGCCAGATCCCGCAGGCGCGCCACTTCCTGGGCATCCACGACCGCGATCGCCGCGATGTTGACGATGTCGGCGACCTCGGCGCCCCGGCTGAGCACGTGGACGGGCCGCGCCATCCCCATCAGGACGGGCCCGATGGCCGTGGCGCCGCCCAGGTGCGCCAACAGCTTGTATGCGGCATTGGCCGCCTCGAGGCTCGGGAAGACCAGCACGTTCGCCTCCCCGACCAGCGTGCTGAACGGGTAGTCCGCACGCCGCAGGGCGGGGTCGAGCGCAACGTCCGCCATGAGCTCACCGTCGACCATCAGGTCGGGCCGGCGCTGCTTGACGAGCGCCGTGGCCAGGGCCACCTTCTCCGACCGGGGATGGCGCGTGCTGCCGAAGGTGCTGAACGACAGCATCGCGACGCGCGGGGTGATGTCGAACTCACGGGCCTTGTCCGCGGCCATGATCGCGATGTCCGCCAGCTCCTCCGCCGTCGGGTCGATGTTCACGGTGGGATCGGCGATGATGTAGGGATGCCCGTTCTGGATCATCAGGTACAGGCCGGCGACGCGCGAGACATCGCGGTCCGCACCGATGACCTGCAGGGCCGGACGGATGACGTCGGGGTAGTGGTACGTGAGCCCGGCGACGAACGCGTCGGCATCGCCGGTGCGCACCATCATCGCCCCGAAGTAGTTGGGCTGCCGCAGCAGCGTGCGGGCCTCCCGCTTCGTAATGCCCCGGCGCTGCCGGGCCTCGAACAGGGCCGCCGCGTAGGTGTCGAGCTTCGGCGACGTCTCCGGGTTGATGACCTCGAGCGGGACCCCCAGGTGCAGCTCCTCCATCCGTGTGCGCACGACCGGATCGCGCCCGAGGAGGATCGGCATGGCCAGCCCCTCGCGGTACAGCTCGGCCGCGGCCCGGATGATCTTGGGCTCCTCGCCCTCGGAGAACACCACACGCCGCGGGGCGGTCTTCGCCTTGCTGAAGACGACGCTCATCGTCTCGCGGCCCCGGACCAGCCGGCGGGCCAGCTCCTCGCGGTAGGCTGGGAGATCGACCGAGCGCCGGGCGACGCCGGTGGCCATCGCCGCCTCTGCCACGGCCGGCGCCACCCAGAGGGGGACCCGCGGATCCACCGGCTTCGGGATCACGTAATCCGCCCCGAAACGCAGGGACTCCAGGCCGTAGGCGCGGAGGACCACGTCCGGCACGTCCTCTCGGGCCAGCGCCGCCAGCGCTTTGCTCGCCGCGATCTTCATCTCGTCGTTGATCGCGCGGGCGCGCACGTCCAGGGCGCCGCGGAAGATGAACGGGAAGCCGAGCACGTTGTTGACCTGGTTCGGGAAGTCGGAGCGCCCCGTCGCCACGATCGCGTCGGGCCGGGCGGCCCGGGCCTCCTCATAGGGGATCTCGGGGTCGGGGTTGGCCATGGCGCAGATGAACGGCCGTTCCGCCATCGACTGCACCATCTCGCGCGTGACGATGTTGGCGGCGGACAGCCCGATGAAGACGTCCGCCCCGCGCAGCGCGTCGGCGAGCGTCCGGCGGTCGGTCGGCACGGCGAACCTCGCCTTGTAGGGGTTCATCCCTTCGGTGCGTCCCGTGTAGACGACGCCCTTCGTGTCCACCAGCATGATGTTCTTCCGCGCCACGCCGAGCTTGACGAAGAGCTCGCCGCTGGAGATCGCCGACGCGCCGGCGCCGCTGATGACCAGTTTGATCTCAGCGAGGCGCTTGCCGGTGAGCTCCACCGCGTTCACGAGCGCCGCGCCGGAGATGATGGCGGTCCCGTGCTGGTCATCGTGGAAGACCGGGATGTCCATCATCGCCTTCAACTTTTCCTCGATGTAGAAGCACTCGGGCGCCTTGATGTCCTCGAGGTTGATGCCGCCGAAAGTGGGCTCGAGTGCCTTGACGATGCGGACGATCTCGTCGGGGTCGGTCGTGTCGAGCTCGATGTCGAAGACGTCCACGTCGGCGAAGCGCTTGAACAGCAGCCCCTTGCCCTCCATCACCGGCTTGCTGGCCAGGGCCCCCAGGTTGCCCAGACCCAGGATCGCCGTGCCGTTGCTCACCACCGCGACCAGGTTGCCGCGGGCGGTATACTTGAACGCCTCGAGCGGGTCCTTATGGATCTCCCGCACCGGCTCGGCAACGCCCGGCGTGTACGCCAGCGATAGATCCCGCTGCGTGGCGCAGGACTTCGTGATCGCGATCTGGATCTTGCCGGGTCGGCCTTTGGCATGGTATTCGAGAGCTTCGTCGCGCAGGCTCACAGGTCTCACCCCGGATGACCGTCGTTGTCCAGAGTCAGCCTATCACCGGGGGTACGAGGCTCCATCAGGCCCCCGCCCTATTCAGAACCCCTCGCGCGCCTGATGGGGGAATGAGCGCTGCGACCGCTATACTGCAAGGCGAATCCACCGGGGGAGGCCCGCGCATGCCCAACGTGGAGAAACGCGACCGTCTGAAGCTGCCCCACATCCCCATCCAGAAGCGGCCCCCGCAGGAGCGCCTGCGGGATTTCTGCGAGGTCAGCCTGACCTACACACCCGAGCAGGCGACCGCCGAGGCCTCCCGGTGCGTGGAGTGCGCCAAACCGCCCTGTGTCAAGGCGTGCCCGCTGCACAACCCCATCAAGGACTGGTTGGTGCTCACGGCGGAGGGGAAGTTCCTCGAGGCGGCGCATCTGTCGCAGACAACCAGCAACATGCCGGAAGTCTGCGGCCGGATCTGTCCGCAGGATCGCCTCTGCGAGGACGCCTGCATCGTCGGCGTGAAGCACCCGCCGGTGGCGATCGGGGCGATCGAGAAATTCATCAACGAGTACGCCTTCGCCCGGGAGGGCCTCCCCCTCCCCGCGGTGGCGCCCCCCACGGGCCACCGGGTGGCGGTGGTGGGTTCGGGACCGGCCGGCCTGGCCTGCGCAGATGAACTCGTCCGGCGCGGCCACCACGTGACGGTGTACGAGGCGGCGCCGAAACCGGGAGGGCTGCTGCGGTACGGGATCCCCGGCTTCAAACTCGAGAAGTCGGTGGTGGACCGGCGCACGGAGTACCTGGAGCGCCTGGGCGTGGAGCTCGTCTGCGGGACGAGAGTGGGCGTGGACGTCACATTGGACGAGCTCCTCGACGGCGGCTTCCACGCCGTCTACCTCGCCACCGGTGCCACCGTCCCGAAGCGGCCCTCGCTGCCGGGGATGCATCTCGACGCCATCGAAGACGCCCTGCCCTTCCTGATCCGCAACAACACCGAGGAAGGCGAGCCCGAAGATGACCTGACCGGGCTGCGCGTCGTCGTGCTGGGCGGCGGGGACACCGCGATGGACTGCCTGCGCACCGCGAGGCGGCTGGGCGCTGCCTCCGTCACCTGCGTGTACCGGCGCGACGAGGCGAACATGCCCGGCAGCCGCCGCGAGGTGCAGGCGGCGAAAGACGAGGGCGTCGTTTTCGAGTGGCTCCGGGCTCCCGTGCGCTTCCTGGATAACGGAGCCGGCGGCGTGCGGGGCATCGAGGTCATCCACATGGAGCTCGGCGAGCCCGACGAGGAGGGGCGCCGCAAGCCCGTACCAATCGAGGGCAGCAACTTCGAGATCGACGCCGACCTGGTTATCCTTGCCTTCGGCTTCGATGGAAGCCCTGTGCCCTCGTCCGACGGACCCAGGGTCACGAAGTGGGGGACCTACACCGTGAACGAGGAGGGGATGACCACCATCCCCGGGGTCTTCGCCGGCGGCGATGCCGTGCGCGGGGCGGACCTTGTGACCACGGCGCTCGTGGACGGCCGGGCGGCCTCGGCGGCGATCGAGCGGTATCTGCGCGGGCAATCCTCCACGGCCACGGCGCCAGCATGACATCATCGTCCTCATGGACGCCTGGCGCGCACGGCCTCGCCCGATGGTGACGTAGGGCGAACGCTGCGTACGACAGAGACAAAGGGGGCGGTCGTCCCGGTCGCTCCTTATGGGTTTCCGCGAATCAGGCCGCAGCCCGATAGCGAGCGCCCACCATCGCAGTAAGGTTGAGAGGGAAGGATCGAATCCCTCCCCACAGTGAGATTCAAGGGGGGGATGTCTTGATGTTCCGCCGCGTCATCGGTGGAACCGTGATTACCGGCGCTGCCTACTATGCTGCATACGCCGGCATCTTACCGTGGAAACATCGCCCGGAAGCAAGCGCGGACGATCGCATGAGTCCCCTGCCCGGCGATGCTCTGGTGCACTCGCCGACATACACCGAGACGAGCGCCATCGTGATCAACGCCCCACCGTCCGAGATCTGGCCGTGGCTCGTGCAGATGGGATACGGCCGGGCAGGATTATATGCGTACGACCGCCTCGACCGACCCACCGCCGAGCGCATCCTCCCGCAATTCCAGAATCTTGCCGTCGGCGCCACCTTGCCCACCCATCCTGAGGGCGGATTCAGAGTGGTCGCCGTCGAGCACGAGCGCGCGCTCATCCTCTACGCCGATTCGGCCGTCGCGCGTGAGCAGGCAGGTTGGCCGCTGGGGAGGCACGTCCCGGAGTTCATGGTCTCCTGGGCCTTCTTGCTGGAGCCCCTCCCCGATCATCGAACACGGCTCATCGCACGCTACCGCGCCTCGGTGCCACGGGCCACCAAGGGCAATCGTCTGCTGCGCCCCCTGACCGGGTTGGGCATCTTCCGGCTGCAGCAACGGCAACTGCTTGGCATCAAAGCAAGGGCGGAACATGCCGGGCGGGCCCACTGACCCTGGACGGTCCTCGGGGACACGGCGCGTGCCGTGGACCGGACGCACGCTCCGCCGGACAGCGTTGACGGGCGTGGCGGGATATGGGATCTATGCCGCAGGTGTCCGATCCTGGAAGGCGCGCTGGAACGCATCGGAGGAGGACGCCGCGAGGTCGCTACCGGGGGACGAGCTCGTCACGGCTCCTGCGGTCGTCGAGAACCGGGCCGTGACAATCAGCGCCCCGCCGTCATGCGTGTGGGCGGCGGTGCAGGAGGTGATCAGGGCCGATCCGGACCGGCGCGTCACATCTGTTGAGGTGGAAGAGGGACGGGCGCTCGTCCTTCACCGCCGCGGTGTCTCCTGGGCGATCATCTTGCAGCGCCTCCCCGGTTCGCGGACCCGACTGCTCCAGCGCCTCCGCAGTGCGAGACCGCTGTCCCCGGCCGCCCGGGTCGGCATCTTCCTCGCCCAGCGCAGGCAGATGCGGGAGATCGAATGCCGCGCCGAATTGCTCCACAGCGTCGAGGCGTGCGAGGCCGTCGAGAGCCACGTCGCCTAGGGTCCGGCACCATGAGACGGAAGGGTGCGCCGGGCGGCGTGCCCTCCTAGGCTGCCTCCTGCAGCGGCAGTGCCTGGCGCCGTTTCCCCGCGAGCAGGGCGTTCACGACGAGCTCCATGAGCCCGACCACCTTCACGCCGAGCGCGTAGTATCCGTTTAGATCGGTCAGCTGTAGGTTGCAGTTCTCGCACGACGTGGCCACCACCGGCGCTCCGGCGGCGCGGATCTGCTCCGCCTTCTTCGCGCCCGCGCGCATCCGCGTCTCGAACCACTCCGGAACGGCGACGAGCCCGCCCCCTCCGCCGCAGCAGAAGTTCTCCTTCCCGTGCGGGGTCATCTCGACGAAGTTCGCGACCGCCGCGCGCAGGACGATCCGCGGAGCCTCTATGAGGCCGCCGTTGCGCGCCAGGTTGCAGGAGTCGTGATACGTCACCGGCTCGGTGTTCACTGAGGGATCCAGTCGCAGGCGCCCGTTCTGCACGTAGTCCGCGAGCACCTCGACGATGCTGCGCACCCTGAACGGGAAGTCGCCGCCAAACCAGTTCGGGGCTTCCCAGCGCAGCGCGGTGTAGGCGTGGCCGCACTCCGTGAGCACGACCTCCCTCACGCCGAGGCGTACCGCCTCATCGATGATCCGCTTCGCGATCGCCTTGGCCTTAGTCGGGTCGCCCAGGAAGAGGCCGTAGTTGCTGGCCTCGAACATGCTGAGCGTCCAGTTCGCCCCGGCCTCGTGGAAGAGGATCGCCGCGGGCAAGATGGTGTGCGCGCCGGAGAGCCCGACGTAGAGGATGTCTGCCCCCTCTTTGTCCAGGGGGGATGCGGAGCATCGGATCCCCGGTCTTCTCCTGCGCCTCCTCCTCCAGAGAGGCGACGATCTCGCGGTAGATCTCCCGGAACTCGTCCGCGTGCTCCCCCCGGGCGATGGCCGCGTCGGCCAGCATGACCAGCATCTCGGGCGCCTTGCCCGTCGCGGTGAGCATCGACCGGGCCGCGCGCATGATGAGCGCCGTGTCCACCCCGAGGGGGCAGTTGATCGTGCAGCGACGGCACAGTGTGCAGGAAGCGAACGCGGTCTCGACCAGCGCGTCGAGCGCGGGCTCGGTGAGATCCTTGGCGCCGGCCAGCCAGGGGAACACCTTCCCGAGCGGATCGTGCTGCCGGCGGTAGATCGTCCGCACCGCCTCGGCCCGCGCCGCGGGCACGTGCCCGGGGGCAGGATCGGAAGCGTACACGTGACACGACTCCGCGCAGATGCCGCAGCGCGCGCAGACTTCGAGGGCGGCGACGAGCCGGCGGTCGAGCGAACGCTCCAACGCCGCGAGAGCGGTGGGGACAACCTCACTCATGCTGGACGCCTCCGACGACCCCGCGGCGGCCATAGAACAGGCCGAAGAAGTACCGCGAGAAGACGAAGTAGATGCAGTGGCGGATCTTGGTGAGCGGGATGGCGATGAGCGTCGCCGCCCCCGCGATGAAGAACGCCGCGCTCCAGCGTGGATCCCACCAGGCCGCGGCGGCCGTGCTCAAAAACGCGCTCACGAGCGCCACTGAGAACAGATCGTCCGGGGTGCTCACCGTCCGCAGGCTGCGCTCAACCACGCGCGCCACGAGGCCCGCCCACCCGGCCAGCGCACCGATGAGCGCCACCGCGACGATGAGCCAGCGGACCGCCGCCGGCATCCCCGGCGCCCAGGGCGACAGCGTGAGCCCCAGGAATCCCGCGGCGATGCCGGCATGGAAAACGATGCCGCGCAGGTAGGCCAGAAGGTGAATCCGCGTGCTCTCCTTGGCCCAGGGCATCATCCCCCAGGTGAAGGCGTACAGCACGCCGCGCCCGGGCGACCCGGCCACGCGCGAACGCTCGGGCCGGCACGGCCGGCCCAGGAGCCACCGTAGGCGCAGCCCCACCCCGGCGGCGGCAACGACGCCCGAGGCAACCAGGACGATCGTCCACACCGCGGTCATCTACTTCACCCGCCGCACCGCGAAGGCGATGATCTTGTCCTCGCGCGTGATCCGGATCAGTTGATGCCCGGTCGTCCGGCACCAGGCGGGGATATCCGCCATCACGCCGGGGTCGGTCGCCGTCGCCTCAATCACCTCACCGATGGCCACCGTCTTGATGGCCTGCGCCATCTTCACCACCGGGATCGGGCACAGCAGGCCTTTGAGGTCGAGCGTCTTGCCCGTCTGCACTGCGTCCATCCTGCTCCTCCTTGTCGATCAGATGAACAGCGTCGCCTTCGACTGTGTGGCGACTTCGAGCATCGCGGCGACGCCCGCCACGTCGCTCACCTGGTCGATGAGATCCTCACGGTCGATTTCCATCACGTCCATGCTCATCTGACAGGCCAGCATCTTCACCCCCAGGTCGATCGCGAGCTGCCGCAGCTCGGCGACGGGGGTCACCCGCTTCGCGCTCATCATCTGCTTGAACATCCAGCGGCCCGCGCCGCCGAAGTTCATCTTGCTCGGGCCGACGCCGTCGATGTCGTGCAGGAACCCGCCCAGCATCCGGCCCATCAGGCTGCGCCCGGTCCGGGTGTGCTTCTTGAGCGCCTGCAGCCCCCAGAACGTGAAGAACATCGTCACGTCCATCCCCGACGCTGCCGCGCCCGTGGCGATGTTGAATGCGGCCACGAGACGGTCCATCTCGCCGCTGAAGACGATCATCGTGAGCTTGTTGGCGGTCGCCACCTCCGGTGCAGTGACCGGCGCGGGTGCCGTCTGGACTGCCATCGCTCCTCACTCCCCTCGCACTGCTCGGGATCCGCCGTGTACTCCCGGGGGTATCCCGCGCTCACCGTACGCCCGCAGGGACGCGGTCACAATCAGGCTGCTCTACGATGTTTATCGGGCCCGCACCCGATGGCGCCGATACCCGAATGAGCCATATACTCCCCCCAGTACCGGCGGTACGCTCAACGGGGAGGCGCCCGATGGCGCAGTTCGGGTCCGAGGTGGCGAAAGCCGCAGCGCTACGCTTGCGGCGCATCGAGGGGCAGATCAAGGGACTTCAGCGGATGCTGGTGGAGGACCGGGACTGCACCGAGATCGCGCAGCAGATCGCCGCCGCGCGCGCCGCGCTCGACCGCGTGGCGGTAGACCTCATCTCAGCCGGATTGGAGAGCTGCCTCCGCCTGGAGTTGGAAGGCAAGCCGCACGGGCGCACCACCCTGCACAAGCTCCAGCGTACCTTCTTGATGCTCCGGTAGCCTCAGTCAGACCAGGGGGCCGGGTCGCGCACCCAGCGATGTCGGCGCAGCTGGGCCATGAGATCGTCCGGCAGCCTCGTCCCGTCGCTCACGGAGGCATTCGCCGCCACGTGCGAGGGTTTCCGCATCCCCGGGACCACGGTCGAGACGGTCGGATGCTGCAGGATGAAGCGCAAGGCGAGCTCGGGCAGCGTCATCCCGGGCGGCACGATCTTCTTCAGGGTGGCCACCCGGTCGAGCGTCGGCAGCAGATTCTCCCGCGTGAAGTAGCGGTTCCGCCAGTCACCTGCCGGCCAGCGGCTCTCCTTCGTCAGCGTTCCCGCAAGCGAGCCTTCGTCGAAAGGCACGCGGGCGATCACCGCCACCCCGAGCTGCTCGCAGCGCGGGAGGAGCTCGTCCTCCGGATTCTGGTCGAAGATGTTGTAGATGACCTGGACCGCGTCGATCAGCCCCGTCTCCAGGGTGTCGAGCACGTTCGCCGGCTCCCAGCGGTTGACGCTGACCCCCCAGGCCCGGACCATCCCCGCGTCTTTCAGCGCGCGCACCTCGCGCTGCCAGCGGGGGTCGCGCGCCCAGCGGTCGTTCCAGACATGGAACTGCATCAGGTCGATGGCGGGGACGCCAAGGTTGGCGAGGCTCTTCTCGGTGTAGGCCCGGATATGCTGCGGCGAGAAGACATCCTCGAGGTCGGCGTCGGAGGGCGCCGGCCAGCGGAGGTTCGCGGGCGGGATCTTCGTCGCCACGTACAGCCTGGCGCCGGGGTTGGCGCTCACCAGACGGCCGAGGAGCCGCTCGCTGTGCCCGTCCCCGTAGGCCCAGGCGGTGTCAAAGATGTTGACGCCGAGATCGACGGCCCGCTGCAGCGAGACGGCTGACTCGGCGTCATCCGATCCGGTCCAGCCAGCCAGCCCCCACATCCCGTAGCCGACCTCGCTGACCCGCCAGCCGGCCCGGCCGAACGGACGATAGCGCATCAGTGGATCAGCTTCCGCACCACGTAGGGCAGGATGCCTCCGTGCCGGTAGTATTCCACGTCGATCGGCGTGTCCAACCGCGCCGTCACCTGGAAGGTCCGCTCGGTGCCGTCCTGGCGCGCGGCACGGACCGTGACCTTCTGCCCCGGTCGAAGCCCCTGAGTGATACCGGCGATGTCGAAGAGTTCGCTGCCGTCCAGACCGAGCGTCTCTGGAGAATCGCCGGTCTGGAACTCAAGCGGCAGGATGCCCATCCCCACGAGGTTGCTGCGGTGGATGCGCTCGAAGCTCTGCGCGATCACGGCCCGCACCCCCAGGAGCATCGGCCCTTTCGCCGCCCAGTCGCGCGAGCTGCCGGAACCGTACTCCGCTCCCGCGAGGACGACCAGCGGCGTGCCCTCCGCCTGGTAGCGCATCGCAGCGTCGTAGATCGGCAGCAGCTCACCCGAGGGGATGTGCGTGGTCCAGCCCCCCTCGCGCCCCCCGGCGAGCCGATTGCGCAGGCGGACGTTGGCGAACGTCCCCCGCATCAGGACCTCGTGGTTCCCGCGCCGTGCGCCGTAGGTGTTGAAATCGAGCGGCTGCACGCCGTGGGCGATGAGGTACGCGCCGGCCGGGCTGTCCTTGGGGATAGCCCCGGCCGGGGAGATGTGGTCCGTCGTGACGGATCCGCCGAGCCAGGCCAGCACGCGTGCGCCGCGGATGTCCTCCGGCGCCTGCGGCACCGCCGCCAGGCCCTCGAAGAACGGCGGGTGCTGCACATACGTGGAGGCCGGATCCCAGTGATAGACCTCGCTCTCGGGCACCGGGAGCATGCGCCAGGTCTCGTCGCCGTGGAAGACGTCCCGGTAACGCTCGGCGAACAGGTGAGATGAGACCGCACGGTGGATCACCGCGCGGATCTCCTCATCACGCGGCCAGAGGTCGCGCAGGTACACCGGGTGCCCCACGCGGTCCACGCCGAGCGGATCCTTCGTAAGATCAAGGCTCACGGTGCCGGCGAGCGCGTAGACCACGACGAGCGGCGGCGAGGCCAGGTAGCTGGCGCGGACGAGCGGGTGGATGCGGCCCTCGAAGTTGCGGTTGCCGCTCAGGACCGCGACGGTGACGAGGTCGTTGGCCTGGATGGCATCCGAGATCGGCTGCAGCAACGGACCGCTGTTTCCGATGCAGGTGGTGCAGCCGTAGCCCACGGTGTGGAAGCCGAGGGCCTCGAGGTACTCCGTCAGCCCTGCGCGCTCGAGGTACGCCGTGACCACCGCCGACCCGGGGGCCAGGCTTGTCTTGACGGTGGGCGGGACGGAGAGCCCGCGCTCCACGGCCCTCTTCGCCACCAGCCCGGCCGCGATCATCACCTCGGGGTTCGAGGTGTTGGTGCACGAGGTGATCGCCGCGATCACCACCGAGCCGTGCGCGAGCTCGCCCGCTCGGTCGCCGATGCGCACCTGCGTTGCGGGTGCCCGCTCCGCGATCGCCACGCTTCCCGCCGGGCCGCCGGGAGCGGTGGCCGCCATGCGGTCGGCGTACGCCGCGCGGAAGTTCGGCCCCACGCCCGACAGCGCGACCCGGTCCTGCGGACGGCGCGGGCCGGCCATGCTCGGCTGGACCGCGGAGAGGTCCAACTCCACGACCTGGTCGTAGACCGGCTCGGGGGTGGCCGGCGTGCGGTACATCCTCTGCGCGCGGGCGTAGGCCTCGATCAACGAGATCTGCGCCGCGGATCGTCCGGTCAGACGGAGATATGCCAGCGTCTCGTCATCGATGGGGAACATCGTCGCGGTGGCGCCGAATTCCGGCGACATGTTGGCGATGGTGGCGCGATCAGGCAGGGTCAGCGCGCCGAGGCTGGGGCCGAAGCACTCCACGAACTTGCCGACGACGCCCACCTGCCGCAGCGTCTCCGTCACGGTGAGCACGAGGTCGGTCGCGGTGACGCCATCGGCGAGTTGCCCGACGAGGCGCAGGCCGACCACCTCGGGCCGGGTCAGGTATACGGGCTGGCCGAGCAGCACCGCCTCGGCCTCGATGCCCCCCACGCCCCAGCCGAGCACCCCGAGGCCGTTGATCATCGTCGTGTGCGAATCGGTGCCGACCAGCGTATCGGGCAGCGCCTCGGTCGTCCCGTCCGGTCCCGGGCGGGTGTCGACGACCCGCGCCAGGTACTCCAGGTTCACCTGATGCACGATGCCCGTCCCCGGAGGCACGACGCGCATGTTGTCGAAAGCGCGCTGCGCCCAGCGCAGCAGCAGGTAGCGCTCACGGTTGCGGGCGTACTCGAACGCGACGTTGCGCTCGAAGGCCAGGCGTGTGCCGTAGACGTCCACCTGCACGGAGTGGTCGATCACGAGGTCGGCGGGGACGATCGGATTGACGCGGCGCGGGTCGCCGCCGAGCCGTCGCACCGCGTCGCGCATCGCGGCCAGGTCGACGATCACCGGCACGCCGGTGAAATCTTGCAGCAGCACCCGGGACGGCAGGAACGGGAACTCGCCCGCCCCGGCAAGCCCGGGCTGCCACGCCGCCACCATCGCCACGTCCTGATCGGTGAACGGACCGCTCCCAGCGTGGCGGAGCACATTCTCGAGCAGGACCTTCACCGTGTATGGCAGATGGTCCAATCCCACGGCGATCCGGTCCCCCAGCGCGGCGAGGGGGTAGTAGGCCACGGTGGCATCGCCCGTCCGCAGCGTGCTGCGTACGGTCTTCGTGTGCTGACGTGACACCGGAGACCCTCCTGATGGGTGCGGACGACTCGCACCACTCCCACAGTATACAACGCGGGTGCGGAACGCTCATCTTCCATGCGGGGGAACGAGTGCGGTGATCTAACCCGCGGGAGGATGGTGCAGTGCCGTCCGGATCATCGCGATGAGATCCCGGCAGACACGGGCCTTCGGCACGGCGCCGTCCGCGCCCATCGCCCTGGCGGCCCTCGCGTAGTCATCCGTCCGCTCGCCGGGGAGCAGCGCGACGATGATCAGCCCGGGGTTGAGTTGCTTCGCGGCCAGGCAGCCGGGTAGACCGGTGTCGCCGAAGAGCCACGGATCCACCACCAGGATGTCGGGGCGGGTCTCGCGGATCATGCGGATCGCGTCCTCCATCGTCGCGGCGCTGCCGGCCAGCTCGAAGCCGCTGTCGCCGAAGAGGACCATGCCGATCGCTTCACGCGCGGCGGCGTGCGGGTCGGCGACGATGACCCGGTAGGGACGCGGCAGGGGACGGCGGGCGACGCTCATCTGTGCACGATGGACCGGCGGGCACCGCGCGTCGGCCCCCGTGGGGGTGGCAATCGCAACGGGGCGTGTGGGCGCCCCTCTCCTCCGAGGCGGTGCCCGCGCGTCTTTGCCCCGCATGGTAGCAGGGAACCGCCCCCCCCACTATCCGCCACGAGGCTGATTCGGATAGGGTGCAGGCCCGATACCGCCCCAGGAGGGATCAGCGCTCCAGTTCCCGCAGGGCATCTCTGGCGATCCACCGCGCGCTCCGGGAATCCGACCGCAACAGGCCCTGCGCCGTCTGGATCGCCTCTCGCCGCAATCCGGGACTGCGTTTCCCGATCTGCCGCAGCGCCCAGTTCACGGCCTTGCGCACGAAGTTGCGGTCGTCATCAGACCGCCGCACGATGAGCGGAAGGAAGCGCGAGAAGCGCGCATCGGGGGCCGCTTTGTCCGCCACCGCCAGCGTCGCCATCATCACGAATCCCGCCCGGCGCACGAACTCCTCCTCGCGCGCGCTCCACTCAACCGCCTTGCGGTAGGCGACCGACGTGGCGCGGAACAGATTCCCGCACACCTGGTCGCACACGTCCCAGGAGTCGAAGTCGCGGACCCAGCGTTCCATCTGGCGCTCCGTGACCTCTTCCGGATCGTCGATCATCGACGCCAGGATCCGTGCCTCATGGATCCCGGAGGCCCACAGCTCCCCGGCCAGGCGGTGATCCCGGCCGGCGCGGCGGGCCAGACGGCGCAGGTGCGGGATGCCGATGCCGAGGGTGCCGCGGGGATTGATGCCGAAGCGGGCCATCCCCGCGACATTGGCCGGATTGGCCAGAGCGCGCAGCTCGCGCAGGACCTCAGGAGCGGTCCTCATACGCCTCCACCGCGGCCAGGATCTCCTCCGGCCGCTCTGCGCGCAGCAGCGCCGCCCGCCGCGTCTCCTCCGCCAGGAGCCCGGCCAGTGTGGCCAGCGCCTGCGTGTGCGATCGGTTGTCGGTCGCGGCTAGGGCGATGACCAGCGTAACGGGATCGTTCTGCGGATGCCCGAAGGGGACCGGCCGGGCCAGCGCCACCACCGACAGCCCCACGCGCAGGACCGCCGGGGAGGGACGCGCGTGCGGCAGGGCGATGCCGGGTGCGATCACCATGTACGGCCCCATCGCCTCGATCGCAGCGATCATCTCGCCCGTATACGCGGGCGTCGTGGCCCCGCTGCTGGCCAGGGCCTCGCCCGCAGCGGTGACCGCCGCGCGCCAGTCCGCCGCCTCGACACCGACCCTGATCGCGCTGCGGGGAAGCAGTGCGGACAGGGCGTGGGACCCCTCAGCCATCCTCACTCGTCCCCGCCGGACCGGACGTGCACCAGGGCGCGCACCGCCTCAGCGGAATCCAGGTCGAGCGCCTCTGCGGCGAGCCGCTGGGCGTCCGCATACGTCCACCGGCGCACGATCGCCTTCCCCTGGGGGATAGAGGCCGGCGCCATGCTGAGCTCATCGATCCCCAGGCCGACGAGCACGGGCACGGCATCCGGATCGCCTGCCAGCTCTCCACACACGCCGATCCAGATGCCCGCCGCATGCCCCGCCTCGATCACGCCGTGCACCTGGCGCAGCACCGCAGGATGACAGCCGTCGTGCAGGCGCGCAACCATTTCGTTGCCCCGGTCGGCCGCCATGGTGTACTGCGTCAGATCGTTGGTGCCGATGCTGAAGAAATCCACTTCGCGGGCGAAGCGATCCGCCAGAACCACCGCCGCCGGTACCTCCACGGTCATCCCGACCCGGATCCGCCCGCCCGCCGGCCCTGCCCCCGGCAGCCCGCCGCGCACCTCGTCGACCAGCGCGCGGGCGCGGCGCAGCTCGTCGAGAGTCGCCACCATCGGGAACATGATGCGAAGATCGCGGCCCGATCCCGCCCGCAGCATCGCACGCAGTTGGGCCTTCAGCAGATCCGGATGATCGAGCAGCACTCGGATGGCGCGGTACCCGAGGAAGGGGTTGGCCTCCGCGTGCACCGGGAGGTACTGGAGGGGCTTGTCCCCGCCGGCGTCAAGCGTCCTCAGCACCACGGGGCGGTGCCCCATGACATCGAGCACGGCCCGGTAGGCCGTGCTCTGCTCGTCTTCCCCCGGCGCCTCGCGTCGGTTGAGGAAGAGGAACTCCGTCCGCAGCAGCCCGATGCCCTCCGCCCCCACGCGCACGGCCTCGACGGCTTCCTCGACGGAGCCTACGTTGGCCTCGATCTTCACGCGCCGGCCGTCACGCATGACCGCGGCCTCGCCTGACGTGGCCAACTCCGCCTGCTCCTGCCGGGCGGCACGTCCCGCCCGTTCGTGGAAGGCCCGGCGCTGGGTGTCGCCGGGGCTGACGATCACCTCTCCGCGACCGCCGTCCACGAGCAGGCGGTCTCCATCGTTCAGATCCATCACCGCCTCGCCCAGCCCGGCGACGGCCGGCACCCCCCAGGCCCGGGCCAGGATGGCAGCGTGTGAGGTGGGACCGCCGTGCGCCAGGCACAGCGCGAGCACCCGCGCGCGGTCCAGCGAGGCGACCTCGGACGGCGCGAGATCCCGCGCCACGACCACCGCCGGCGCCGGTAGCTCCAGGGCCGCGGCGGGCCGTCCGGAGAGGTGCGCCAGAACACGCCTGCCGACATCGCGCACGTCCGCAGCGCGAGCGCGGAAGGTGGGATCGGTCAGATGCTCCAACTGCTCAGCGAAGTGCTCAACGGCGTCGGCCCACGCCGCCTCGGCGTTTGTGCCTCGAGCGACGGACGCGCCGGTCATGGACAGCAGCGCGTCGTCGTCGAGAAACATGAGGTGCGCGGCGAAGATCGCCGCCTCGGCCCCTCCGGCGGTGACGGCCACCCGCTTGCGCAGCTCCTCGATCTCGGCCCGCGCCGCTGCGCGCGCGGCCGCCAGCCTGCGGCGCTCGACGTCGGGCGCAGCGTCGGCGCGGCGGGGAACCCGCGCGGCTTCCTCTCGCCGGAGCACCGCAGGACCTTCCGCCAGGCCCGGCGCCGCCGGGACGCCGGTCAGGACGCGCTCAACCACTTACAGCCTCCCCACGAAGTCAGTTCCGATCAGCGTCTCCAGTGCGGAGGCGGCCTCGGCCTCATCCGGCCCCTCGGCGGTGATCTCGATCTCGTGGCCCTGCTCCACGCCCAGCGTCAGCACGGTCAGGATGCTCTTGGCGTCCACCCACCCGCCGTCCCGGGTGAGGCTGCGCACCCGGATCGTCGAGGCGAAGCGCGCCGCCTCCGCGGCGAACACCGCGGCCGTGCGCGCATGCAGTCCGACCTCATTGATCACCCGGACGTGGACCGTCTTCATCGATGGAAACGTCTGTGGCCGGCGGCGGCTAGAGGTACGGGATACGACGCTGGTAACGCTCGAACAGTTCGCGATTGCGGGACTCCGCTCCCTCGACGTTGGCGCTGGTCCACACCGGTAGCGGCGCCCCGCCGCGGGCGAGCTCTGCGAGGCGGGTCAGGAGGAGATTCCACACGTAGATACCGGCCAGCGAGGAGAGCGGCATCGTGCGCAGGCCCGCTCCGGCGTCGTACACGGCGTCGCCATAGGGGACGAGCGTGTCGATGAGATGATCCACGACCTGGTCGAGCTTGCGCGCCGCACGGGACGGCGCGCGCCCCATATGATCGCATGAGGTGACGGCAACGACCGTCGCGCCCTTCTCCCGGAATGTCTCGGCGATCTCTACGGGGACCGGGTTCACCCCGGAGTTGGAGAACACGAAGGCGAGGTCGCCGGTGGCGGCGGGTGCGCGCTCGACCAGCAGCCGGCCGAATCCCGGAAGGCGTTCTTGGAAGGTGCTGCTGGAGGCGCCCGAAAACGGCAGCAGCGCAGGATGGTACAGGGGATAGACGACAGCGAGGCCTCCCGCGCGGAAGAAGCACTCCAGCATCTGAGCCAGAGAATGGCCCGTCCCGGCCACGAAGATCAGGCCGTCGGCGCGCACGGCATCGAGCATCCGCCGCGCCACGGCATCGAGCACCGGCGCGTTGGCCTCCTCCACGGCCTGCAGGTGGTCCCGCATCCACGCCCCCGCAGGGCGGGTCACGTCAGCCATCCCTGCTCACGGAAACGCCGGGAGAGGGTTTCCTTGAGCCCAGCCACATCGAGGAAGTTGGTAACCGGGACGACCAGGGGGGCCGTCCCGGTCAGTTCGCTTGTGTGCAGGCCCTGCGCCAGGACGACGTCCGCCCCGGCCCCTCGGGCCGAACCGAGATCCGCATGCTCGACGCGGGCGGGGATACCGAGCTCCGCCAGGGCCTTCTCCGCCGTCATCTTCAGGATCAGGCTGCTGCCCATGCCCACCCCGCACACCGTGAGCACTCGGAGCGGCTCGCCCTTCGCCCACGTCATGGCGGTTAGGACCCCGCAAACGGCGCCGTCACCAGCCTGATCAGCCACACCAGGATGTACCAGTCCGGATCGCCCAGCGTGGCCAGCTCGGGAGCGGTGTTGGACAACAGCCCCCAGACGGTGGCCTGGCCGATGGCCAGGAACAGGCCGTTGATCACCCCGCCGAGCGCCGCTCCCCGCCAGCCGCCGAAGGCATTGCCGAAGACGCCCGCGCCGCCCCCGGGGAAGAACAGCATGATCATCGGCGGCACGAGCGTGAACCATCCGGCGGCGCCGAAGACCAGCATGAGGATCAGGAACGTGACCGTGCTCGCCAGGAACCCGATCATGACGGCCGTCGGCGCGAACGGAAACACGGTGGGCACGTCGAGCGCCGGGCGCGAGCCGGGGATCAGCTTGTCGCTGATGCCCTTGAACGCGGGCACGATCTCAGCCAGGAACATGCGCACGCCGAAGAGCAGGATGGCGATGCCGGCCGCGAACCGCAGGCCCACGAGCACCGCCCAGACCCAGGGATCCACGGTGGCGCTGAACTTCTTGGCCTGCTCGGCCAGCAGGGTCTTGTCCGCGAACGCGGCGGCCAGCAGCATGATCACGCCGATGATCACGGCCGTGCTGACGTTCACGTCCTTGAAGAAGGCCAGCCGCTGGGGCAGCTTCAACTTCTCCGTGTCATGCTTGGCCTTGGACCCCACGGCCCCGCCGAAGGTGGCGGCGAGGTAGCAGGCCGCGGAACTGGTGTGACCGTAGCCCCACTCATCCGAGCCGATGACCTTGCGCATCGCACGGGCGATGTACAGGGGCTGCAGGGACCAGTACACGGCCACGATGACGCTCCCCCACAGCACGAGCGCCGTGGGGCCCATCCTGGGGAAGGACTCGATCAGCGCCGCCGCGACGATCACGCTGATCCAGAACATCAGGTGCCCGGTCAGGTAGACATAGCGCAGGAACGGCAAGAGCCGCACCAGGATGACGTGGATCAAGAACCCGATCGTGATGATGAGGGCGATCGATCCTCCGTGCGTGCCGAGAAAGTCGGCGAGGGTCTTGGTCGCCTTCGGAGGCGTCAGGTTGAATGCACTGCCGACGATGGTCTGGAAGGACAGCAGGCCTCCCACGAACACGTCGATGCCGATGAACAGGATCAGGACACCCAGAGTTGCCCGGATGGCCGCGGCGAAGACTTCCTCGAACCGCTTGCGCTGGATCGCCGTCCCGACGAGGACGATCAGGCCGATCAGGATGGCTACCTGGTTGAAGAGGTTGTTGGCGATCCAGGTCAGCAGCTGCCGTAGGAACTCCACCCCTGCCTCACCTCCCGAGTCGCGTGATCACACCCTGTGTTCCGGTCCCGCCATCATCCCCCCTTTCCGGCAGAGAGTTCCCCGCGCGGGCGGGCAAGGCCTTGCGTCTCAGCCCGCGACGGGCTCGAAACGGGCCAGGAAATGGCGCAGCGCGGGTGGCTCGTGCACGATGCGCAGCCCCCGCACCGCGTCGCGCCGCTGGAACGTGGCGGTCACGGTCTCGGCGACGACGGCCAGGTGCGACTGCGTGTACACGCGGCGGGGGATGGCCAGCCGCACCAGCTCGAGCCGCGGGAAGCGCTCCTGCTTCGTCACCGCATCCCGCCCGGCCAGCACCGCGCCGATCTCCACGGTCCGCACGCCGCCCTCTTCATAGAGCGCGCAGGCGAGGGCCTGGCCCGGGTAGTGGGCGCGGGGCATGTGCGGCAGGAAGCGCAGCGCGTCGAGGAACACGGCGTGCCCCCCGATCGGCTCGACGATGGGGATACCCGAGGCGAGCAGGCGCTCGCCCAGCCAGCGCACCTGCCCGATCCGCCACGCCAGGTACTCTTCATCGACGACCTCGCGCAGACCCTGCGCCATGGCCTCGAGGTCCCGGCCGGCGAGGCCGCCGTACGTGGGGAACCCCTCGAAGAGCACGCCCCACGACGCCGCCTGCCCATACAGGGCCGCGTCGCGGAAGGCGACGAACCCGCCGATGTTCACCAGGGCATCCTTCTTCCCGCTGAACGTGCAGCCGTCCGCCAGATCGCACATCTCGTGGATGATCGAGGCGACGGAGCGCTGTGCGTACCCGGGTTCACGCTCCTTGATGAAGAAGGCGTTCTCGGCGATCCGGCAGGCGTCGAGGAAGAACGGCAGCGCGTGGCGATCGGCGAGGGCGCGCACCGCCCGCAGGTTCGCCAGCGAGACCGGCTGGCCGCCGCCGCTGTTGCAGGTCACCGTCATGAGGATGAGGGCGATGCGGTCGCGCCCGAGATCCTCGATCAGCGCCTCGGCATGGTCGAGGTCCAGATCCCCCTTGAACGGCGCGCGCGACGTCGGATTATGGATGACCTCGACCGCCAGATCGTCGGCGATGCCCTGCTTGTGCTCGATGTGCGCCCGCGTGGTGTCGAAGTGGATGTTCCCGATGACGTGCTGGCCCGGATGGACGAGCACGGTGAACAGCAGGTTCTCCGCGCCCCGGCCCTGGTGCGTGGGCAGGACGTGCGGAAAACCGAAGAGTTCAGTCGCTGATTCCTGCAGATGGTAGAAGGAGCGGCTGCCCGCGTAGGCCTCGTCCCCCAGCATGAGCGCGCTCCACTGGCGGTCGCTCATCGCGCCGGTGCCGCTGTCGGTGAGGAGATCGATGGCCACGTCCTCGGATCGGAGGTTGAACAGGTTGTACCCGGCAAGATCGAGCAGACGCGTGCGCTCCTCCTGCGTCGTCCGCCGGATCGGCTCCACGACCTTGATGCGGAAGGGCTCCGCCGGCGGCAGCGTCACCGCCGCGCCGCGATCGCCCGCGCGGTGCGGGTGCCCCAGAAGACCGTCCAGGCGACGACGCACGCGCCGATCGCCACGATCTTCGTCACGTTGATGATGGGCCGCACCCTGATCGTGCCGTCGACCGCCTCGATGAGCGCGATGGGCTCGATGCGCACCCCGCCGCCTCCTCCGCCGCCACCCGGAGCTTCCGTGTCCTTGTCCTTGCCCGGACCCGTGCCCCCGCCCATCCCGAATCCGTACTGGACCGAGGCCACCGGGATGACCGTGCGGCCGTCGAGCTGGATGGGGTCGCCGAAGACGGCCTGGACCCCGGCCTTGCTCTGCATGTCCGCGAAGCGCTTCTGCAGATCCTCGAGGAACATTGGAGTCCTCCCTTCTGCTCTGACTCTCCCCCGCCTCGGGCTCATCGCTGCACCTCCTGTGTCCCGGCCACGCGCACCGTAATCCACGCTGCGAGGGGCACGTACACCGTCTCGGAAATCCCTCCGGCGAGCGCCTCTCGCCACGTGTAGCCTGGGCCCATCGCCTGGCCGATCTCTCCCGCGATGAACATCGCATACCAGAGGGCTGCGTAGGGGATCCAGCGCCGCCCCAGCCGCGGCCGAGCGAGGGCGTAGAGACCGACGAAAGCGGCCGCCGTGCCGGCCTTCGAGAGAAGGATCCCGGTGAGGAACATCGTGACCGATCCCGACGGGACGGCCATCCCCCAGAACGACGCGAAGGCCGCATAGACGAGGATCGGGACGGTGTAGATGATCGCCAGCACGGCGAGCCCCGCGAGCACGAGCCGTGTCATCGCAGCCTCCCCGCGGCGTGCAGCACCCGCAGCGCGTTGAGCGTGATCATCTCGTTGGGAGCGGACGGCCCCCAGTCCACGACCTCCACATTGGCGCCGCCGGTGCCAGGAGTGCGCCACCACCGGCCGTCCGGAGCAACGCGCGCACCATGGGGCTTCGGGGGATTGCGCGGCATAGCCGCTCCGCTTCAGGCGAGCTGGTCGATGCGACGGCCAACTCCGTCAGCGCAGCGTAGCGGACCGAGGGGTGCCGTGATCTGAGCAGCCACTCTCGGGCCGGATCGGACGTCGGCATCGTCCTCCCCGACAGCTATTCCTCGCCACTGCCTCCCGCCGCTGCCGGGGCAGGCGCAGGGGCCGGTGCCGCCTTCGCCAGCTGCTCGTAGAGGGCGTACCGGGCGCGGACCTCGCGACGCGCCGAATCCAGCATCTCGCGCGCCCGGTCGGGGTCGGTGCGCTCCACCATCTGGAAGCGTGTCTCCTTGGACATGAACTCGGCCAGGTCCGCCTTCGGCGGTGGCGAGTCCATGACCAGCGCCGGCAGGTCGCGCTCCGCCCGCCGCGGATCGTACCGGAACAGCGGCCAGTAGCCGGTCTCCACGGCCAGCTTCGCGTGCTCGACGCCATGGCGCAGGTCGTAGCCGTGCTCGATGCAGGGACCATAGGCGATGATGAGCGAGGTCCCTGGGAAGCTGTCCGCCTCGCGGAAGGCCTGCACCGTCTGGATGTCCTTGGCGCCCAGCGCCACCCGCGCCACGTAGGCCGTGCCGTAGGTCATCGCGAGCAGACCGAGGTCCTTCTTCGGGATCGCCTTGCCCGCGGTGGCGAACTTCGCTGCGGCGCCGAGCGGCGTGGCCTTGGACTGCTGCCCGCCTGTGTTCGAGTATACCTCGGTGTCCAGGACCAGGATGTTCACGTCGCGGCCCATGGCCAGGACGTGGTCGAGCCCACCGTATCCGATGTCGTAGGCCCAGCCGTCGCCCCCGACGATCCACACGCTGCGCTTCATCAGGAAGTCCGCGAGGATCTCCAGACGCCGCGCTTCAATCTCCTCGATGGAAGCCAGGCGTCCCCGCAGCAGCAGCACGCGCTCTCGCTGCGCGCTGATCCCGGCCTCCGTCGCCTGTTCAGCCGAGAGGATCGCGTCGACCAGACCCTCGCCGACCCGGCCGGCGAGCCCACGCAGCAACTGCTGGGCCTGCGCGGTCTGCGTATCGATGCCCAGGCGGAACCCGAACCCAAACTCCGCGTTGTCCTCGAACAGCGAGTTCGCCCAGGCTGGCCCGCGGCCGCAGGCATCCACCGTATACGGCGTGGTCGGCAGGTTGCCGCCGAAGATCGAGGAGCAGCCGGTGGCGTTCGCGATGAGCAGCCGGTCGCCGTACAGCTGGGTGAGCAGCTTGATGTACGGGGTCTCCCCGCATCCGGCGCACGCTCCGGAGAACTCGAACAGCGGGCGCAGGAACTGGGTCCCCTTCACGTCCGAACGGACCTTCGTTCGGTCGGGGTCCGGCAACCCCATGAAGAAGGCGAAATTCATCACCTCGGCCTCGCGCAGCGAGGCCTGCGGCGACATGTCGATCGCCTTGTGCGCCGGGTTCGTCTTGTCCGTGACCGGGCAGACCTCGACGCAGAGAGTGCACCCCGTGCAGTCCTCAGGGGCGACCTGGAGCAGGTACTGCATCCCCTTGAACTCGGGGCCCCGATATGGGGTCGCCTTGAACGTCGCCGGGGCGTCGGCGAGCAGGACCGGCTCCACGACCTTCGCCCGGATCGCGGCGTGCGGGCAGACCAGCGTGCACTTGTTACACTGGATGCAGATCTCCGTGTCCCACACGGGGATCTGGTCGGCGATGTTGCGCTTCTCCCACTGGCTGGTCGCCACCGGCCAGGTGCCGTCCGGCGGGAAGGCGCTTACCGGGAGGAGATCCCCCTGCCGCGCGAGCATCATGGCCGTCACGCGCTGCACGAAATCGGGGGCCTGCTCGCCCACTATCGGCGGCCGCGCTCGCGTGGCCGTGGCGGCTGCCGGCACCGGCACCTCGTGCAGGTTGGCCAGCGTCGCGTCAACCGCCTCAAAGTTGGCGCGGACGACATCCTCGCCCTTGCGCCCGTACGTCTTGCGGATCGCCTGCTTGATCTTGGCGATCGCGTCCTCGCGCGGCAGCACGCCGGAGATGGCGAAGAACGCGGTCTGCATGATCGAGTTGATGCGCCCGCCCATCGCCGTCTGCTTCGCCACCTTCGCCGCGTCGATCACGAACACGCGGAGGCGCTTGCGGATGATCTCCTCCTGCACGTCCCGGGTGAGATGATCAAAGACGTTCTCCGGACCGAACGGCGCATTGAGGAGAACGATGGCGCCTGGCGCCGCGGTCTCCAGCACCGGGTAGCGGTCCATGAAGACCCACTGGTGGCAGGCCACGAAGTTCGCGCGGGAGATGAGGTAACTGCTGCGGATCGGGCGCGGGCCAAATCGGAGGTGAGAGACCGTCACGGCCCCCGCCTTCTTTGAATCGTAGACGAAGTACCCCTGAGCGTAGTTGGGCGTTTCCTCGCCGATGATCTTGATCGAGTTCTTGTTGGCGCCCACCGTCCCGTCGGCGCCCAGGCCGTAGAAGACGCAGCGCGTCACGTCGTCGGACTCGATCGAGAACTCGCGATCCACGGCCAGCGAGGTCCCGGTGACGTCGTCGACGATGCCGACGGTGAAGTGGTTCTTGGGGTGAGGCCGGCCCAACTCGTCGAAGACCGCCGCCACCATCGCCGGGGTGAACTCTTTGCTGGACAGTCCGTACCGGCCGCCGATGACCCGCGGCACCTGGCGGAAGGGGCCCCCGTTCCCCATCGTCTCGCCGAGCGCGGTCATGACGTCCATGTAGAGGGGCTCGCCCAGCGCCCCCGGCTCCTTGGTCCGGTCCAGCACCGCGATCGACCGCGTACTGGCCGGCAGCGCGGCGATGAAGTCGCTCACCGAGAAGGGCCGGTACAGGCGCACCTTGAGCACGCCGACGCGCTCCCCGCGGGCGAGCAGCCACTCGACGGTCTCGTGCACGACCTCCGCGCCGGAACCCATCACGACGATGACGCGCTCGGCCTCCGGATGCCCGGCGTAGTCGAACAGGTGGTACGCGCGGCCGGCCAGCGAGGTGAAGCGATCCATCACCTGCTGGACCAGCACGGGCGCGGCGAGGTAGAACGGGTTGCCCGCCTCGCGCGCCTGGAAGAACGTGTCCGGGTTCTGGGCCGTGCCGCGAATCACGGGCCGCTCCGGGGACAGCGCGCGCTCGCGGTGCGCGCGGACGAGAGCCTCGTCGAGCATCGCCCGCAGGTCGTCGTCGGTCAGCTCCTCGATCTTGGACACCTCGTGGCTGGTGCGGAATCCGTCGAAGAAATGCAGGAACGGTACCCGGGCCAGCAGCGTCGCGGCGTGTGCCACCACGGCGAGGTCGTGCGCCTCCTGGACGGAGCCGCTCGCCAGCAGGGCGAAGCCGGTCTGCCGGGCGGCCATGACGTCGGAGTGGTCGCCGAAGATCGAGAGGGCGTGGGTGGCCAGCGTACGCGCCGAGACGTGCATGGCGAACGACGTCAGCTCGCCAGCGATCTTGTAGAGGTTGGGGATCATGAGCAGCAGCCCCTGGCTGGCGGTGAACGTGGTGGTCAGGGCGCCGGCCTGCAGCGCCCCGTGCACCGCTCCCGCCGCTCCGCCCTCGGACTGCATCTCCGCCACCTGCGGCACCGCCCCCCAGATGTTCGTCCGGCGCTTCGCGGACCATTCGTCGGCCAGCTCGCCCATCGGGGAGGATGGAGTGATGGGATAGATGGCGATGACCTCGCTCGCCCGGTAGGCGACCGAGGCCGCGGCCTCGTTCCCATCGATCGTGATCAACCGTCGTGCCGTCATGTCCTCTCCTTCGATCGACTGTCGCGGTTGGTTACGCCGCGCCGGTCTCCGCCTCCGGCAGGGGCGCCATGTGGGTCACCTTGATCCCGTGCTCGCTGAGGGTCTGCACCAGGTGCAGCGGATAGGGCGTGTCCACCCGTACGACGACCTGGCCCAACCCGTTTACCGGGTAGGCCGCCAGGCTATGGATCTGGATGTCGCACTCGCGGATCGTGCGGATCACATCGTCGAGGGCCCCCACGCGGTTCTCGAGGTCGATCGTCAACCGCGCCCCGCCGCGGCGCAGCCCCATCAGGTCGATGAACGCGTCAAAGATGTCGCTTTCGGTGATCACGCCGGCTACGGCGCCATCGCTCACCACGGGCATCCCGCCGATCTTGTGGCGGCGCATCAGGACGGCCGCTTCCTCGATCGTCGCCGTGGGACACACGGTGATGACCTGCCGGGTCATCACCTCGGAGACCGGGGCCTTCATGAGCAGGTACGGGATCTCCCACACCGTCAGGGAGGTCGCCGGCGAAGGGGAGGCGCGCATCAGATCCGTCCAGGTCACCACACCGACCAGCCGGCGTCCCTTGACCACGGGGAATCGGCGGATGCGCTTCTCCTTCATCAGGGCCAGCGCGTCGTAGATGGGGGTCTTCGGGTCAATCGTGACCGCCGGAGCGGTCATGCGGTCGCGCACGAGCATGGCGGACCCTCCCGGCCGAATGCTTGGCTTCACACTACCGCGGGCCCGGAGGAGGGGGCATCGGGCCCAGGCCTTATTTGGCCGTCAGCATCGCCTGAAATGCCGCTCGGAACGCGAAAATCCACGCTGGGAGCCGGATTGCGACGCCCTGCAAGCCTATCCTGCCGCGGCTCGGCGTTCGTGGCGTGGCTTGTCGAGCAGGACGACCTGGTGGGTCATCGTGACGGTAGGACGCAGCATGGCTGCAACCGAGCAGTACTTCTCCTGAGAGAGCCGGACGGCACGCTCCACCTGGGTGGCGGTGAGACCCGCCCCCCAGGCCTCGTATCGGACGTGAATCTTCGTGAAGACCTTGGGATGGACCTCGGCGCGTTCGCCGGTCACACTGACCGTCAGGCCTTCCAGCGGTGCGCGCATCTTCTCGAGGACGCCGACGACATCCATACCGGTGCACCCGGCCACGGCGATGAGCACCGTCTCCATCGGCGTGGGTCCACTGCCTTGGCCGCCGGAGTTCGCCCGGGCGTCCATCTGGACCACGGCCGGGGTCGGGCTGTGCGCCTCGAAGCGGCGCCGGGCCACCCAGCGGGCCTCCACGGTCCAGGGGGTGGTCACCGGTCAGGCCGCCAGCGAGCCGGCGT
>DASSGA010000231.1:0-3390 GCA_035693805.1 bacterium
CGATCACGCTCGACACCCCCGTCCTCCGGTTGATCAGCTCTACCCTGCCGGCGACGCTCGAGCTGGCCACTGCTTCGATCTTCCTCGCCGTCCTGGTAGGGATCCCGCTTGGACTGCTCGCCGCGCGCCGGCGAGGCACCCCGGTGGACACCGGGACGATGCTCCTCGCGCAGCTCGGCGTCTCGATGCCCGTCTTCTGGCTCGGCGTGCTCCTCATCTTGCTGTTCGCCGTCAAGCTGAACTGGCTGCCGTCTTTCGGGCGGGGCGAGCCGCTGCTCGGCGCGCTGTTCACCGGCGACACGGCGGCGGCCGCCGACAGCCTGCGGCACCTCCTCCTCCCCACGTTCACGCTGGCCTTCTTCAACCTGGCACTGCTGAGCCGGTTGACACGGTGGGCGATGCTCGAGGTGCTCGAGGAAGACTACGTGCGCACCGCACGCGCGAAGGGGCAGCGGGAGCGGCTGGTGCTCTACCGGCATGCTCTGCGCAACGCCCTCCTGCCGATCGTGACGATCGTCGGGCTGCAGTTCGGGAATGCCCTGGGCGGCGCCGTGGTCACCGAGACGATCTACGGCTGGCCGGGGATGGGACGGCTCGTGGTGCAGGCCATCGGGCAGCGCGACTTCCCGGTGGTGCAGGGCGCCGTGCTGGTACTCGCGCTGCTCTTCTCAGTCTTCAACCTGCTGGTGGACCTAACGTATGCGATCATCGATCCGCGCATCCGCTACGAGTAGTCGCGGCCAGGCGCTGCGCCGCCTCACCCTCTCTGCGAAGGTCGGGATACTCGTGCTCGCGGTCATCTGCCTGGCCGCTGTCGGGCCCGTGCTGTTCACCCGTGTCAACCCGGATGCAGTTGACATCATCGCCCGGCTCGACCCCCCATCGGCCGGCCACCCGTTCGGCACCGATCACCTCGGGCGGGACCTGCTCAGCCGGCTGGTCTACGGGGCGCGGATCTCGCTGCTCGTGGCGATCGCCTCCGTGGGCGGCGCGGTCGCCATCGGCGTTGTCATCGGTCTCCTCGCCGGCTACTACGGGCGCTGGGTGGACGGCGCGACGATGCGCGTGGTCGATACGTTCCTCGCGTTCCCCGCGATCCTGCTCGCCCTTGCTCTCGTGGCGGTGCTCGGGGCCGGCGCCACCAGTGTGATCGTCGCGCTCACCCTCGTGTTCTGGACACAGTACGCGCGCGTGGTGCGGGCGGTGACCCTCGCGGAAAAGGAAAAGGCCTACGTGGAAGCGGCGCGGGCCATCGGCGCGGGTGACCTGCGCATCCTGCTTCGGCACATCCTGCCCAACGTGCTGTCCCCGGTGATCATCCTGGCCACGCTGGGCATGGGGACCGCGGTCGTGGCCGAATCGACGCTCTCGTTCCTGGGGATGGGCGTGCAGCCCCCGGCGCCGTCGTGGGGCTGGACGCTGGCTTTTGGAACACGATACCTGAGAGACGCCCCGCACATCGCAACCTTCTCGGGTCTCGCGATCATGGCGACCGTGTTGGGGTTCAATCTGCTGGGAGACGGGATCCGGGATCTGCTCGATCCGAAGTTTCGCCCGCAATGACGAGAGGAGACTGCTGATGCCCACGCGTACCTATCGCCCTATCCACATCGGGACGCTCGCCAGCGGGACCGGGCTGCTCCTGCCCGTGCACGAGATCCGGGGAGACCGGCCCGGTCCTATCGTCGGGATCTCGGCCGGGATCCACGGGGAGGAGGCCACGGGGGTCGAGATCGTCTATCAATTCCTCAAGACGCAGGATCTCGCCGGGCTGGCCGGCCGGCTGCTCGTCATGCCGGTCGCGAATCCCTTTTCGTACGCGGCGGTGTCGCGCGGGACGCCCATCGACATGATGAACCTGAACCGCGTCTTCCCCGGCAACGCAGGGGGGCATCTCACCGAGCAGATCGCCCACAAGATCGTGGAGGACTTCCTCAAGCAGCTCGACGTCTACGTGGACCTGCATGCGGGTGGTTCAACCCCCACGGTGGACTACGTCTACATCATCAACGCCGAGCAGCTCTCGCGCGCGTTCGGTTCGCGCCTGCTGTACCGGCCGAAGGAGACTCTGAACGGCACGTCGATCAGTGTGACGCGCGAGCTGGGGATCCGCTCCGTGGTCGTGGAGCTGGGGGGCGGGCGGGTGGATCAGCGAGAGTACGTGGCCCGCGGCATCGCGGGGCTGCTCAACGTCCTGCGCACGGTCGAGGCCCTTCCGGGAAAGGCCACGCCGCCGCCGGCTCAGACCGTCCTGCGCGAGATCGTGACCGTGCGCCCGCACCACGGCGGGCTGCTGATCCCCGAGGTGACGGCGATGGGCGGGGAAGTGCGGGGCGGCCAGGTGCTCGGCCGCGTCGTCAGCCCCTATTCGATGGAGGAGCTCGAGGTCATCCGCTGCCCGTTCGAGCGCGGGGTCGTCGTCCTGACCCACCTCGTGCCGAGCGTCGTCGAGCCGGGGATCTACGGCTTCATGATCGGGAACCTGAGTTCCGCCGAGGGCTGAGGCCCGAAGGCGCGAAGTCATTCATACATGGCGCGGCGCGACTTGTACACGCTGTCCGCAACGGAAATCGCGGCAGGCGTCCGCTCGTTGGAGTTCTCCCCTGTGGGGGTCACCGAGGCGTGCCTCGCGCGGATCGAGCGGCTCGATCCGAAGGTGCGGGCGTGGGTGCACGTCGACGCCGGAGGAGCTCTCGGGGCCGCACGGACCCTCGAGGCGGAGGCCCGCGCAGGCCGGTTCCGCGGACCCCTGCATGGGGTGCCGGTTGCGCTCAAGGACATCTTCGATGCGGCGGGTCTGGTCACGACCTCGGGGGCGGGTGCGTTTGCCCACCGCCGGCCGGAACGCGATGCGCGAAGCGTGGCGCTCCTGCGCGAAGCCGGCGCCGTCGTCCTGGGGAAGACGGTCACCACGCCGTTCGCTTTCGCCGATCCGAGTGTCACGCACAACCCGTGGAACCTCGAGCATACTCCGGGCGGATCCTCGAGCGGATCGGCCGCGGCGGTGGCGGCGCGGATGGCCCCGGTGGCCCTGGGATCGCAGACGATCGGCTCCACGGTACGGCCCGCGGCCTACTGCGGGACCGTGGGGCTGAAAGGGACGTTCGGGAGGATCAACACGGAGGGCGTCACCCCGCTGTCCGGGAGCCTCGACCACGTCGGGATCTTTGCCCGGACCGTCGAGGATGTGGCGCTGGTATTCTCCATCCTGGCCGAACCCCGCGACCCAGAGCGCCGCGCCGATGCCGCGCCGCCCGCTGCTTCGCGGTTCGGCCTCCTGCGCGGCTTCGCGAGTCAGTACGCATCGCCGGAAGTCAGTGCGCACCTTGAAGCCGTTGCGTCGGTCTTCTCGCGCGCGGGCGCCCGGGTGGTCGATGTCGAGCTCCCGGA
>DASSGA010000232.1:0-6809 GCA_035693805.1 bacterium
GATGGCCCGCGCATCCAGCAGGATCGTGAAGCGGATGACCTGCGGCCGCAGCACGCCCATGATCGACCCCGTGGCCAGCTCCGCTTCACCCCGGAGCTGCTCACGGTTGTGCGCCGGGGTGTGGGTTGAGCGGTAGAGCACCGCGTCCCAGGCGATGTCGATCTCGCGCCGGTCCCGCGAGACGCGGACCGCGCGCACGGTGCCCTCGCCGAGCACGTTCTGGGCCAGATTTCTGGCAATGACCTCCGGGCGAGGTGTCTCCTGCGCCGGAGCCTCCGTGGTGCCGGCCAGCACGACCGCGGCGAGGAGCAGCACCACCCAGAGCATCGTGCTGACCTTTTCCCCGTGCCGGGGGGAGACTCCTGTGACGCCTGAGACGGCTTCCCCGGATGACCGCTCCCGCAGGGGCCAGCCCCGTTCCTCGTGGAACTCTCCAATCCACGATGATCGCCCGCTCCGAGGTCGAGCCGCTGTCGACCATCCTCGCGCAGACGATCGCCGACGAGATCGTGACGCTCGGCGAACTCCTCGACCGCATGGCCCGCCGCGGGTTCGGCCTGCTCATGATCGTTCTCGCCTTGCCGACGATGATCCCGATCCTGCCGCCGGGATCCTCCGCGGTCATCGGCCTCCTCTACATCATCCTCGCCGTGCAGATGCTCATCGGTCTGGACCAGCCGTGGCTGCCCCTGCGGGCGCGGCGTTACCGGCTGAGCCCCCGCGCCGTGGTGGCCTTGCGGCATCGCGGCGTCCCCGTCGTCCGCCGGATTGAGCGCTACTCGCGGCCCCGGCCGCTCTTCGTGGACGACCGGATCGCGGCGCGTGCCGTGGCGCTGGGCGTTCTGGTGCTTGGCGTCGTGCTATTCTTCCCTCTGCCGTTCCTGAACACCGTCCCGGCGCTGGCCGTCCTCCTCCTCGGTATCGGCCTGCTGAACCGGGACAGCGTCTTCCTGCTTGCCGGGTTCCTCCTCACGACGGTCGTCGTGCTCATCATCGTGTTCGGGCTGAGCACCCTATACGGACTATTCAACCGGCTGTTCGGGCTGTAGGGGATGTCCGGGCGGCTGCGGTGGGGCATCCTCGGCGGGGCCTCGATCGCCGTGCGGCGCGTCATGCCCGCGATCGCCCGTTCCCGGGCCGGCACGCTCTACGCCGTGGCGAGCCGGGACCGACGCCGTGCGGAGGAGATCGCCGGCCGGTTCGGCATCCCTCACGTCTACGGCGCGTACGAGGCGCTGCTCGCCGACCGCGAGGTCGACGCGGTCTACATCCCGCTCCCGAACAACCTGCACCGACCCTGGACGGAGCGCGCGGCGGCGGCGGGCAAGCATGTGCTCTGCGAGAAACCACTCGGGGTTACCGCAGAGGACGCGGCGGCGATGGTGGACGCCTGCGCGCGTGCGGGCGTCGTCCTGCTGGAAGCGTTCATGTACCGCTTTCATCCCCAGATCGAGCGCCTGCAGGAGCTGCTTCGCGCCGGGGCGATCGGCGACCCGTGGCTGGTCCGCGCGGCCTTCACGTTCGGCGTCGTGGAGACCGCGAACATCCGCCTCGAGGCGGCCCTCGGCGGCGGCGGGCTGCTGGACGTCGGCTGTTACTGCGTGAACATCAGCCGGCTCATCCTGGGGGAACCCCGCACCGCGTTCGCCTCAGCGGACTATGAGCGCGACGTGGATGTGCGGCTGGCCGGCGCCCTGCGCTTCCCCGGAAACCAGATGGCGCTGGTGGACTGCGGGCTGCGCACGCCGTACCGGCAGATGTGCGAGGTCGTCGGTCGGGACGGCGCCGTCATGCTGCCGCGACCCTTCCAGCCTGAGGAAGAGCCGGCCGAGCTCGTCATCTGCCGCTCGCGCGGGCAGCCGGAGGAACGCGTCGAGGTGGCGGGGACGAACCAGTACGTGCGGATGATCGACCACTTCGGCGGCGTGGTCGCGGGCGAGCCGGCGCGCTACCCGCCGGAGGAAGCGATTGCCAACATGCGGGTCCTGGATGCGCTGCGCCGCGCCGCCCGGACGGGCGCCCCCGCCGACGTCGGGTAGCGGGAAGCGCGGGCAGGGAACACTCGTATACAGGGATGACTCCTTTAGCGAGCGGAGGATGGCCATGACCGAGCTGGCGCACCAGAAGTGCGTGGCCTGCAGGGGCGGCGAGCCGCCGATGTCAGACGCGGAGATCGCGCAGATGAAGGCGCACGTGCCGGACTGGCAGGTCGTCGAGCACGACGGCATCAAGCGCCTGCAGCGCGTCTTCACGTTCGAGAACTTCGTGAAGGCGCTGGACTTCACGAACCGCGTCGGAACGATCGCCGAAGAGGAAGGCCACCACCCGGCCATCCTCACGGAGTGGGGCAAGGTCGCCGTGACCTGGTGGACCCACAAGATCCGCGGCCTCCACCGCAACGACTTCATCATGGCGGCGAAGGCCGACCGATTGTACCTGCCCTCCCGCGCCTAAGGCCGCAGCGCGCGCAGGAGGAGGTTCAGCGAGCTCGCCAGGACGAGCAGCAGGACCGCGCGGCGGAACGCCACGGCGCTGAGCCGGTCCTGTACCCAGAACCCCAGGCGCGTGCCGACCAGCGCGGGCACGCACGCGGCCAGCGCGTACAGCGCGAGCGACAGCGTGTACAGGCCCATCCGGTAGTAGGTGACCACCTGCGTCAGGCCCCCGAGCAAGAACGACGCGGTGAGCCAGAAGACGAAGACCCGCTTCTCCACCCCCAGGGAGTGGATGTAGGCCGCGATGAGCGGCGCGAAGATGCCCGTCGTCCCCCCCATCACGCCCGAGACGAGTCCCACGAGCGGCCCCGCGTACGACTGCGCGCGGGAGGAGATCGTCGGAACGAGATCGAGCAGGCTGGTCACCGCGAAGAGCAGGCCCGTCGCGCCCACGGCGAGGGCGATCCACCGCGGATCGAGCGTGCCGAGCAGCCGAGCGCCGGCGATCGTGCCCGCGATAACGCCAAGCAGCAGCCCCCCGAAGCGCCGGAGGTCCTCCCGGGTCCCGCCCCCGCGCAGGAGGATGGCGAAGTTCGTGGCAATCACCGGGATGGCGATGAGCAAGACCGCGCTGCGCGCGCCGATCAGGTTGGCGGCGATGGGGACGGAGATGAGCGGGAAGCCAAACCCGAGCGCGCTCTTCACCGCGGCGGCGAACGTCACCACGATGAGCACGGCGGCGAAGGCTGCGTTCAGGCCGAGGGCCGGTTCCACGTCAGTGCAGGGCGATCTCCACGTAGGGGGTCGTGCACGGCGCGCCGCCGGCGACGTAGAAGCGTCCGGCCGTGAGGTCCTCGATCACGGAGACCACCGATTCCACGCGCTCTTCCTCCGGCAGCGCGGTGTTGGGGTGCCGGCACACCGAGTCCGGATGGCCGTGGTGATCGCGCAGGATCGCCATGATCGTCTCCGCGTACAGGGACCGGCGCCGGGCGCCCTGCGTGAGCAGCTCGCGCATCCGCTCGGCGCGCTGATAGGTTGAGGTCTTCTCCTCGGCCAGGGGTTGCCACACCCCGAGGCGCTTCGGATCGACGAAGTGGTTGGCGTGCACGAGCACGCCGTCCACCGGGGCGAGCGCGCAGGTGGCCTCCGGCGCCGCCTCGATGTCCACCACTTCCGCTCTGCCGTTGGCCTGCCCGATGAGGAAGTTCGCCGAGCACGAGCGCAGGTCGTCCGTCACCACCCGGACGGCGTCGCGCAGGGTCCTGGCGTGCAAGATCCGCCAGGTGCGCACGTGGAAGGGCGTGCGCAGCGCGGACCAGTCGTCGCGGGAGCTGAGCAGCCCGTTGATCACGAGCCCCAAGCCGTGCGAGTTCATCCCGATCTTCCCGCCCACGATCCCGGCCTCGGTGAAGGCGGCCAGACAGGTCCCGTCGGGATCCGCCCGGCGCAGGACGACCCCGCGCACGGCGGGGAACCAGTCCCAGTTCTGCCCCAGGTACAGGTGGCCGTCGGCGGAGACGTCCGGCGTCACCGCGAAAGCGGTGCAGCCCCCCGCGGGGATGCCGTGCGGCAGCGCGGCGGTCTGATTGATGCTGGAGTACTGGCTGTAAAGGATCTCGTATCGGGCGTTCAGCACCGCGATGTCATCGAGGGCGATCCCGGCGCCCTCGGCGACGCCGCGCATCGCCTCCCCATACGCCGGCTCGACCCGGTCGATCACCGCGAGGTACATCCGCCCCCGCTCGCGTGTCTGCTCTGGCGTGAGGCGGGCCTCGCGCTGGAAGCGATCGAAGTAGATGCGGACGTTCTCGGCGATCGCCTCCCCGGCCGCGCGGCCCTGGGCGACGCCGTCGTCGTGGCTGTGACCCGGAAGATCGACGACGGGGAGGGCAGGCATGAGTCCCTCCATTCGCGCTGCGGGAACTGAACTCATGCCCGCTCGGTCCTCAGGAAGTCGATCCACGCCGGCTGCCGGACGAAACCCAGCTTCGTGTTGATCGCCAGCATCGGCGCGTTCTTGCTGCTGTTGAACGTCCGGATCTCCCGGTAGCCCATGATCTGCGCGTACTCCACCGTGCGCACTTTGAGCGCCGTGGCGATGCCGTGACCCCGGTACTCGGGGTGCACCGCGGTCAGGTGCTGCCACAGCACGCCCGGGCCGGCGTCGTAGCGTTGCAGGACGCTCTCCCCGATGTAGAGGTCGCCCATCTTCGCCAGGAAGTAGGCGTCCGGCAGCGCCCGCGGGCTGCGCACCTCATCCTCGACCCACCGCTCGAACCGCGGCGGTGTCGGCAGATCCGGGTCGGAGTGCGGCGTGCCGATGTCGAGCGCGCAGTGGGACTGGTACACCGCGGCGAGACGGTTCGCGTCGGCCCGAAGTTCATCCTTGAGCGTCGTGATCACGGCCCCCGCCGCCTCCGCCCGCCGGGCATACCCCGCGAACGGCCTGAGGTCCACGGCCGCGACCGGGAGGCGGGACTCGAAGGTGCGCGAGTGCTCCTCGAAGCCGAAGCGCCGGAGGAACGCGACCACGTGCCCGTGATCCTCCCGGGCCCACGACTTCGATCGTGTCGCACCGCGCTCCCCCAGCCGGCGAAGCAGGTGCGTCAGCATGGTGGTCCCGATCCCTCTGCGGTGGGCCTGGGGATGGACGGCGGCGTAGACGTGATACTTGTCCGGATGGAACGACCACCACACGTGGCTCCAGAAACCGTAGGCCATCACCTGGCCTCGCTCTTCGGCGACGATCCACTCCCGGCTGAACCGCCGCTCATCGAACCGGGCGTACTGGTCGCGGGTCTCCTGTGCGGTGTGGGGCTCATCCGGGAAGTTGGCCGTGGCGATCTCGGCGACGGCCCCAAAGTCGCCGTCCCGGAGGGGGCGGATCTCGACCTGCTCTGCGATGTGCGCCATCGACGTCCTCCTAGAACTCCTTGATGAAGGTGATCCAGGCCGGCCGGCGCGCGAAGCCGAACTTCACGTTGATCGCCAGCATGGGCGTGTTGTTGATCTCGTTCCAGGTGCGGATCTCCCGCACGCCATGGTCCCGTGCGTATTCCACCGTCTTCACTTTGAGCGCGGTGGCGATGTGCCGGCCGCGGAACGCGCGCCGCACTCCGGTCAGCCCCTGGTGCAGGTAGTCGCCGGCCTGCGGCTTGAACAGGCTGCTCAGCCCCGCATACGCACCGTCGACCACGGCCAGGAAGAAGGCGTCGGTGATCGCCCACGGGGCGTCGACGGCGTGCTCCTGCCACAGCGTGTAACTGAGGGGTGTGGCCACGTCGTCCGGCGGCCGCGGGATGTCCTGTGCGATCTCGACCTCCATGGCATGGATGCGAGCGGGATTCGCCTCGTCCTTCGCCCGTTCGTCCGCCAGCGTGGTGATGGTGACGCCGCTCTGACGAGCGCGAGCGAGATAGGGCCTGAACCGGTCGAAGTCGAACGTCCCGACCGCGAGACGCGACTCCCACGAGCGCATCGTCTCCCGGAATCCACGGCGGGTGACGAACGCGATGCCCTCCGCCATCGACTCCCAGACCTGGGTCTTGACCGAGATGGCCTGGTAGCCTCGCAGGGCCTCCTCGAGACGTGCCCACAGCGCGCTGCCGATCCCGCGGCGCTGGTGCGCCGGGCTGACGCGGACCTCCATCCCGAACTTCCGGGGATGGTACGCCCAGGCCGCGTTCCAGAGGCCCGCGAACCCCACGACCTCGCCGGTCCCCGGATCCCCCGCCACGTAGCGCTCGTTCACGCACTTCGGGTCGTAATGCTCGTCATCGTAGCGAAACTCGTCCACGGTGCTCAGCCGGTCGGGGAACACCGCGTTGGCGACGGCGACGACGCCGGGGTAATCGCGGGCGTCGAAGCGGCGGATCACCGTCGCCGTGCCGATCTGTTGAGTCTCCATCGTATCTCCCTCCACCAGATTCGTATGAAAAGCAGAAGGCGCAGAGCTCACTGCCGCTCTGCGCCTCATCAGCGTCGAGAATCCGGGGGAGACCTACACGGGTACGCCTCTCACGGGATAACGCCCATGGGCGCAGAGCCGGTCCTGCAATGGACCGGAACGGCGCGCGGCGAGCTCCTGGAAGATGCTCATCATGGACGTCACCTGCCCCTCGAAAACGCTGTCGACGGTAGCACACCGCAGCGCCGAAGTCAATCTGGCACCGCGCGGCGTCCGCGGCGTGGTCCCTACTGCAGCAGCTCGAGTTCGGCCAGCCGGATGCGCATCGCCTGCGGCGAGACGCGGAACTCGCGGGCCAGGTCGGCGATCACGGTCCGCACCGCCTGGGCCCGCTCGTCAGCCCCCCGCGCGCGCAGGATGATCGACTGCTCGCGCTCGAATCCCCGGCGGACCGAGCCGGCCGG
>DASSGA010000233.1:0-3609 GCA_035693805.1 bacterium
GGAGAGCGTGCCGGCGACCTGGGACTGGCGCTCGCGCAGGCGCGGGAAGAGGGCGAAGACGCGCTCGAGATCCTCGGCGATGCCCGGGCGGTCCCGGCGCGTGTAGGCGCCCATGAAAAGGTTCTCCACCACGGTGAGGCGGCCGAAGATCCGGCGGCCTTCGGGCACCTGCACGACCCCCTTGGCGACGATGTCGTGCGCGGCGATGGCCACCAGGTCCTCGTTCCCCAGGCGCATCGACCCCTCCCGCGGCCGGAGCAGCCCGGAGATCGTCTTCAGCGTCGTACTCTTCCCCGCCCCGTTGGCGCCGATGAGGGTCACGATCTCGCCCTGGTCGACCTTGAGCGAGATGCCCTTGAGGGCGTGGATCTGGCCGTAGTAGACGTGCAGGTTCTCGACCTCGAGCAACGCCGCCATCTCAGTGCGCCACCGCTCCTCGCCGGCCGAGGTACGCTTCGATGACCCGCGGGTCGTTCTGCACATCCCGAGGAGTACCCTCAGAGATCTTCGTGCCGTAGTCCAGCACCGTGACGAGATCGGAGATCCCCATCACGACCCTCATCTGATGCTCGATAAGGATGATCGTGATGCCGAGCTCCTTGCGCAGCCGCTGGATGAAGGCCATCATCTCGATCGTCTCGTGCGGGTTCATCCCTGCCGTGGGTTCGTCGAGCAGCAGCAGTGTCGGCCGGGCGGCCAGGGACCGGGCGATCTCCAGCCGCCGCTGCTCCCCGTAGGGCAGGTTCCTGGCCAGGAGGTCGCCCTTGCCGCGCAGGCCGACGAACTGCAGGAGCTCGCGTGCCTGCTGGTGGGCCATCCGCTCCTCGTGGACGGTGCCGGGCGTGCGCAGGATGGCCCCGAACCAGGAGGCTGTCAGGTGCGGGTGCATCCCGACCAGGATGTTCTCCATCGCCGTCATGTTGGCGAAGAGGCGGATGTTCTGGTACGTCCGGGCGATGCCCATGGAGGTGATACGGTCGGGGCTCAGCCCCTCCAGCGACACGCCGTTGAACTCGAGGGTGCCCTCCTCGGAGCGGTAGAAGCCGGTCACGCAGTTGAAGAACGTCGTCTTCCCCGCGCCGTTGGGGCCGATGATGCTGTGGATCGCCTTCTCCCCCACGTCCAGGTCGAGCTGGCTGATCGCCACCAGCCCACCGAAGCGTTTGGTGAGCCCCCGCGACACGAGGATGGCCATCCTAGACGTTCCCTTCCTGGGCTTCGATCATCTCGCCCTCGGGGATGCGGGGCACTTCCTCGTGCAGCTCCCGGCGGCGGGTCGCGGACGGCCAGAGTCCCTCCGGACGCAGGATCATCATCGCCATGAGCGCCGCCCCGTATACCAGGAAGCGGAAGTCGGAGAACTCGCGGAGCAACTCCGGCAGCCCAACTAGAAACAGCGCGCCGACCACGACCCCGGGCAGACTGCCCATCCCGCCGACGATGATCAGCGCCAGGACGTTGATCGAGACGAGGACCGAGAACGAGTGCGGGAACACGGAACCGACCATCACCGCGAAAATCGCCCCGCTCACGCCGGCGAACACCGCCCCGATCCCGTAGGCCAACAGCTTCACGTTGATGAGGTTGATCCCCATCGCCTGGGCGACGTCTTCATCCTCGCGCATCGCCATCCAGGCCCGGCCGAGGCGCGAATCGCGCAGGCGGGCGGCGACGAACGCGATGAGCGCGCTCGCGCCCACGGTGATGAAGAAGAGCTGCTCCGGACCTTGGAACTCGAAGCCGAAGAGCACCGGCTTCGGGATGGTGAGCACCCCCTGCGAGCCCCCGAGCCATGGCCGGAGGAAGTCGGAGAGCACGAGCAGGCGGATGATTTCGCCGAAGCCGAGCGTGGCGATCGCAAGGTAGTCCCCGCGGATGCCCAGGATCGGCAGGCCAAAGAAGACTCCGGAAATCAGCGACACGACTATGGCAATGAGCGTCGCCGTCCACCAGGACAGGTGTGCCACGGCGATCTCACTGCCGGTCGTCAGCAGGCCGACCGTGTACGCCCCGACCGCAAAGAACGCCACGAACCCGATGTCCAGCAACCCGGCGAACCCGACCTCGAGGTTCAGCCCCAGACCCATCAACGTATACAGCCCAACCAGCACCAGCACCTGAGAGAAGAAGGGACCGGCGAACAGGGGCAGCACGACGATGGCGGCGACACCGGCCACGATTCCCACGATCCGCAGCACCTTGAGCTGCCCGGGGGCCAGGGCGGCCACCCGCCGAGTCGCTTTCGGCCGCTGCCGGTGCCAGGCGCTGCTGAGCCCCGCGCTCACCACCGCCACGAGGACCGCCCCGAGCACGGTCAGCCCCTCGAAGGTGAAAAGCACTTCGCGGATCCGTGCCAGCCGCTCCGTCTGCAGGAGCAGCTGCACCTGCTCCTGGAGCAGCCCCACAACGAGGAGGGTACCGACCCCGGTCGTCACCAGAGAGCGCACCTCGCCCGGCAGCAGGGTCAGCGCCCCGCCGAGGGCTGAGACGCCGGCGCCGCCCAGGACGATCCAGGGCAGGGCGGCGGTCCCGCGGGCGAACGACAGCACGGCAAATAGCTCGGGTGTCGCGCCGACAATCATGCTGCGGAGATTGACCACGGTGGACAGCGCGACCAGGATCGCCGGCAGCACCTGCGTGATCGCTCCGGCCAGCGCAGCCGCCGCCAACTGCCTCACCGCGCCCGCTCCGGCGTGCTTTCGTGCGGCCGAGACCCCCGCCCCCAGCGCCACGACGAGCAGCAGCAGGTGTCCCCCCGATATCACGCCCGTGATGATCTGCCGCTGCTGCAGAGCTTCGACCAGGCCGACAAGAGCGATGAACACCGCCGTGGAGCCCCACAGGAGGCCGGTCCGCACCGTCTGCCGCCAGCGCCGCTCAGGCTTCATGGAACGCTAGGCCTTCTTCTGCGCGAGCCGCTCGCCGAGGATGCCGGAGGGGCGGAAGATGAGGACCATCACCAGCATCGTGAAGGCGATGACGTCCTTCAACTGGTATGGGGCGACGATCCCCAGGCCGTCCAGGATCAGGATCGGGCCGACGGATTCGAACAATCCCAGGAACATCCCGCCCAGCATCGCCCCCGGGATGTTGCCGATGCCGCCCAGCACGGCGGCCGTGAAGGCTTTGATCCCCGGATAGAAGCCCATGAAGAAGTGCACCTGCTTGAACACCAGGGCGTACAGCACGCCGGCGGCGCCCGCCGCGGCGCCCCCGATGGCGAAGGTGATGACGATGATCCGGTCGACGTTGATGCCCATCAGCGCGGCCACCTCGATGTCCTCGGACACCGACCGCATCGCCGTCCCCGTCTTGGTGCGCATCACGAACAGGTAGAGGGCGGCCATGAGGAGGAACGAGGCCACGATCACGACGGCCTGGGTGCGCAGGATGCCGATGCCGAGCACCGACCACTCGCCTTTGAAGATCTCGAACTCCGGATACGCCTGGAACCCCGAGCCGTAGAGCCCGCGGACGGCGTACTCGATGAAGAATGACGCGCCGATGGCTGAGATCAGCGGGACCAGCCGCGGCGCGCGCCGGAGCGGGCGGTAGGCGACCCGCTCGACCACCAGCGCGGTGACCAGGGCAACCACCATGGCCACGCCC
>DASSGA010000234.1:0-5232 GCA_035693805.1 bacterium
TCAGGCCATTGTTGAGCACGCCAATGATGAACGCCCCGAGCAGCGTGCCCCCGATCCCGCCTTCCCCGCCGGCGAGCGTGGTCCCGCCGAGCACGACCGCGGCGATAGCGTCGAGCTCGTAGCCCATCCCGGCGGTCGGCTGCGCGGAGTTCAGTCGCGCGGTCAGAATGACCGCGCTCAGGGCCGACAGCACTCCGCTGATGACGTAGGCGAGGGTCTTGTAGAACGCCACGTTCACACCCGACAGGCGTGTCGCTTCTTCGTTGCCGCCGATCGCATAGATGTACCGGCCCAGCACGGTCTGCGTGAGCACGACGTAGGAGGCGGCGAAGACGAAGGCCATGATGACCACCGGCACCGGGATGCGGGCGATCTCTCCGGCCCCCAGCCAGACGAAGGCATCCGGCAGCCCGGTGATCGGGCGGCCGTCCGTGTAGACGAGCGTCGCGCCGCGCGCAATCGTGAGCATCCCGAGCGTGGCGATGAAGGGCTGCACGCCGCCCTTCGTGATGATCAGGCCGTTCACCAGCCCGATGAGGCCCCCGACGAGAAGGCCCGCGCCGATGCCCACCACGAGCGGGTGCCCGCGCGACAGCAGCCCCGCGATGATCGCCCCCGAGAAGGCGAGCGCGGATCCGACGCTGAGGTCGATGCCGAACGTGAGGATGACGAACGTCATCCCGGCGGCGATGATGGCGTTGATCGAGACCTGGCGGGCGATGTTCAGCAGGTTGTTCACGGTGAGGAAGGAGTCGCTCAGGAAGGCCAGCACCACCATCAAGAGGACGAAGGCGAAGAGGATCCCGAACCGGCGCAGGATGTCACGCACGGTGTATCCTCCCCGTGGCCGAGGCCAGGATCGCCTCCTGGGTGGCCGTCGCGCGCGGAAACTCGCCCGTGATGCGGCCCTCGTGCATGACCAGGATCCGGTCGCTCATCCCCAGGATCTCCGGCAGCTCGGAGGAGATCATCACGATCCCCACACCCCGGCGGGCGAGCGCGACCATGAGACGGTACATCTCGACCTTCGCGCCGACGTCGATGCCGCGCGTCGGCTCAACGAGCAGCAGCACGCGGGCTCCCGTCTGCAGCCACTTCGCGACGACGACCTTCTGCTGCGTGCCGCCGCTCAGGTTGCGCGCCGGCTGGTCGGGGGAGGCCACCGCCATGTCCAGATCGCGGATGGCCTGGCTCACCCGCACGCCTTCCTCGCGCCGGCGCACGAACCCGGCCGTCTCGAGCTCGGGGAGCACCGGCAATGTGATGTTGGCGGCCACGCTCATGCCCAGGACCAGCCCCAGACGCTTGCGGTCCTCGGTGACGAGGCCGATGCCGTGCGCGATCCCTTCCGCGGGGGACCGGATCGTGACCGGACGGCCGTCGACCAGGATCGCCCCACTCTCGAACGGGATCGCGCCGAAGATCGCGTGCGCCACCGCCGTCTTCCCCGAGCCGATGAGGCCGGCGATCCCCAGGATCTCCCCGCGGTGCACCGTGAAGCTCACGTCCGTGAAGCGCTCGCTCGAGGTCAGGCCCCGCACGTCCAGCACCGGCGCCCCCTCCGCCACGGGTTCTTTCGGGAACTTCTCGGTCAACTGGCGGCCGACCATCAGGCGGATGAGGCCGTCCATGGTCAGCTCGCCGATCGCGTAGGTGCCGACGTACTGGCCGTCACGCAGCACGGTGACCCGGTCGGCGATCGTGAAGATCTCCTCGAGGCGGTGCGTGATATACACGATGCCGACGCCGCGCGGCCGGAGATCGCGGATGAAGCGGAACAGCCGCTCGGTCTCCTCGACGGTGAGGGCGGCCGTGGGCTCGTCCATGATCACCAGATCCGCCTCCACGGACAGCGCCTTGGCGATCTCGACCAGCTGCTGCTCGGCGACGGTGAGCGTGCCCAGGCGCCGCCGCGGATCGATCGGCAGCCCGAGGTCCTGGAGCAGGGTGTCGGCGCGCGCGTACATCGTCTTCCAGTCCACGAACCCGCCCGCCCGGCGCGGCTCGCGGCCCAGGAAGATGTTCTCGGCCACGGAGAGCGCGGGGACCTGGTTGAGCTCCTGATGGATGATCGAGATGCCGAGCATGCGGGCCTGCAGCGGGGAGGGGATCTCCACCGGTTGCCCGCGCAGGCGGATCTCGCCGGCGTCCCGCTGGTGCACCCCGCCGAGGATGCGCATCAGGGTGGATTTTCCGGCGCCGTTCTCGCCGACGAGGGCGTGGACCTCGCCGCCCTGGACCTCGAACTGCACATCGCGCAGGGCCTGGACGCCGGGGAAAGACTTGCTGATGCCCTCCATGCGGAGGAGGGGAGCGTCTCCGGCTGTCAGAACGTTACCCCACTCTGGAGGACGATGTTCGCGTACGGGGTCTGCTCGCCGGTGCGGACCACCGCCCGGACCCCGTGCAGTAGCTGCTTGAACTCTTCGTGGCTCACCCGGTCGAGCGGCGTCTTCCCGAGGAGGCGCTGGACGGCCTCATGGACGATCGGGCTGCGCGAGCGCATCTCCTCGGCGATGACCGCACGCTCGACCTGGAGTTCCCCAAGCACGGCCTGGAGGGTCTGGAGGAACCCCGGGACACCGGCGATGAGGGCCAGGTCGATGCGGGGCACGTCGTCGGGGATCGGCAGGCCCGCGTCGGCGATCGCCAGGCGATCGGTATGGCCCATCGAGGCGATGACCTGGATGAGATCGGGGTTGAGGATTCCGGCCTTCTTCATCGCAGCGTCGTGTAGAGCATCTCCTTCCATCGCTTCGCGTCGATCGCCCAGCAGACCTCGATGTTGGGCGGTTTGTTCCACACGCCGTGGCGGTCCACCACCGTCATCCCGCGCGTCAACTCGCTCGTCGTCTCGACGTCGACGGCGTGCTTCCCCCGCGAGGTGCAGACCGAGGGGTCCAGCGCGATCGCCATCGTGACGGGATCGGGCAGCGTGAGCCCGACGTCGCGGAGCCACTCCCGCGCTGTCTGGATGGCGGTGCGGTTGCAGTCCAGCGTGAAATACGCATAGCGGGTGTCGAGCTTTCGGATCTGCGCCATCTCCGCGTCGTCGAAGGCGGCCGCACCGCGGCAGTGCTCCCATCCGACCATGAGGATGGGCAGCCCGGAGTGGAAGACGACGCGGGCCGCCTCAGGGTCGACCCAGATGTTGTACTCGGCCGCCGGGGTGATGTTGCCGACGGTGCACGCCGCGCCGCCCATGACGTAGCACTGCTTGACCATCGATGCGATCTCGGGCGCCCGGCGCAGGGCGACGGCGATGTTCGTGAGCGGGCCGAGGGTGACGAGCGTGTACTCGCCTGGCCGTGCGCGGATCAGCCGGATGAGGGCATCGACGCCATGTTCCTTCTCCGGGGGCCGCTTCGGGGCGGGGTAGTTCATCCCCCCCATGCCGTCCGGGCCGTGGAAGAAGTAGGCCCAGTGCGGCTCGCGCACGAGCGGCCGGTCGCAGCCCACATAGACGGGCGTCTCCCCGCCGCAGAGCTCGATCGTGTAGCCGGCGTTCCGGCTCCCCATCTCCACGGGAACGTTGCCGGCGACGATGGTCACCGCGTCGACGCGCACGTCCGGCCAGCGATGGGCCATGAGGATGGCCACCGCATCGTCGGAGGCGGTGTCGGTGTCGATGATGAAGCGACGCATCACGTCGGATACTCCGCCAGGCGCCGGCCGTGCCCCTTCTCCAGCAGCCGGCCGGCACGAGCCGCCACTTCCGTTATGACCTGGGCCTTGTCGATCGTCCGCAGCCGCCGTCCTTCCATCAGCACCTGGCCGTTGACGAGGACCGTATCCACGTCCCCGGCCCGAACGGAATAGACGAGCGCTGCCCGGACGTCATGGATGGGCTGCATGTGCGCCCCGTCCAGCCGGATCAGGATGATGTCGGCGAGGTAACCCGGCGCGAGCCGGCCCAGCTCCTGCTCCTGGCGCAGGACCTTCGCACCCTCGACCGTCGCCATGGCCAGGGCCTCATCCAGCTTCAAGACGGTCGGATCTTCCTGCTCGTGCTTCTGGAGTGCGGCCGTAAGCCGCATCTGCTCGAAGATGTCGAGGGTATTGTTGCTGGCCGCGCCGTCGCTGCCCAGGCCCACGGCGATGCCGGCCTGGCGCATCGCGACCACGGGGGCGATCCCGGAGGCCAGCTTGAGGAACGTCTTCGGGCAGTGCGCCACGCCCACATGATGCTGCGCGAAGAGCGCGATGTCCTCATCTGTGGCGTGCGCCGCGTGCGCGGCGATCATCGGAACGTCCATCAGACCGAGCTCCGCGAGGTGCGCCGGCGGCGTGCGCCCGTGCGCCGCGAGGCTGGCCTGCACCTGCTCGGCGGTCTCGGAAACGTGGATGTGCACTCCCAGATCCGCGCGCTTCGCCTCCGCGGCGACGTCGCGCAGGTACTCGGGCGCGCAGAGGTACGCGGAGTGGGGACCCAGCCACATCCGGATCCGGCCGTCTCCGGCCCCCTGCCGGCGCGCGATCACCTCCGTGCTCTCGTCCAGTTCCCTCCGCAAGTCGCGACCGAAGAGCGTCGGCGCGAGGTGCGCGCGCAGGCCGCTACTGACCATCGCTTCGGCGACCGCGTCCATCATGAAGTAGTGGTCGGCCACCGTGGTGACGCCGCTTTCGATCATCTCTGCCGCGGCGAGCAGGGCCCCCCAGTGGACGTCGTCGGGGGTGAGATTGCTCTCCATCGGCCAGATGATGTCGTTGAACCAGCTTCGCACCGGCACGTCTTCGGCGACCCCGCGGAAGAGCACCATCGCCGCATGCGCGTGCGTGTTGATGAGGCCCGGCATGGCCAGCATCCCGGTTCCGTCGATGATCCGGCCCGCGGCCTCCGCCCCAGTCTGGCCCGCCGCCGCGATGCGGCCGATGCGCGCGCCTTCGATCAGGATGTCCCGGTGATGGAAGACCGAGGTGGCCGTGCCGGTGGGATCGACGGCGGTGACGTTTCGGATCAGGAGTCGCGCGTCGTTGTTCATCGGCGTTGGCGCTTGGGCCCGTTACTCACCCGCCGCCGGGCGGAGCGCGAAGCGGCGCTGCCGCTGCACCGCCGCACGCTGCTGCGCGATGGCGTTCACGGCGAGGGCGACCATGGTAACGACGTAAGGCAGGATCCGCCCGGGCGGCGTCGAGGATGATGCCGACGTTGCGGACCACCTTGCCGACCTCGACGTTGCCGCTGAGGGTTGTGATCGCGGCGACCGTGTGGGTCGAGCTGGCGAGGGCCAG
>DASSGA010000235.1:0-19617 GCA_035693805.1 bacterium
CGCCTGGCGGCTGGGATTCGATTTCGGCTCGAAGCAGTTCACGACGTCCGTGAGCTACCTTTCGCTCGAACCGCGATTCCCGACCCTGGGGAATGCCGCCCTCTTCGCGGGCCGGAGCGGGCCCCTGGTTCAACTCTCCTACCGCCCATCGCCGGTCTGGACGTTCTCCGGCAGCGCGTCGATCCTGCGCGGCGCTCCGGGGGTCAGCGACCGGTACGTGACGAGCCTGCTGGCGCACTACCGCCCGACGCCGTCGATCGGCATCGTGGCCGAGACTCGTGCCGTAGAGGACACCGTCGCGGGCGTGCGCACGCGCAGCACGTCTGGGCAGGTCGCGGTCACAGTCACGACGGGGCCGTGGGGACTGGTGCTGGCGGGGAGTCAGACGATGGATGCCGGCGTTCTCACCGGGACGGGGGCGTCGACGGCCACGGTCTCCTTCCGGGCGGGGTATACGCTTCCAAGCGGGCTCCCGCTGTGGGCCGAAGTCTCGCGCAGCAGCGGCGATACGGCCGCGTGGGGATACGCGGTCGGTTCCGCGTTCCGGCTCTCCGATCGGACGGATCTGAATACGCAGGTGCGGCACAAGATCTACATGCTGCCGTCGTCCTCCGCGGAGACGTCGCTTGAGCTGTCCGTCTCGCAGCCGCTGGCCTCGGGGGCGCACCTCACGCTCGGCGGGGGCCTGCGCTACGTGACCACGGCCGGTGCGGCGGCGCCGTATCTGGCGTTCCAGTACGGTTATCCCCTCTATGCCTACGGGCCGCCTCAGACCGGACGGCTCGCCGCCGTGATGTACGTCGACCAGAACGGCAACGGCATCCGCGACGTCGGCGAGCCCGGCATGGGCGGGATCGTGCTCCGCGTGGACGACCGGAGCGCGGCCATCTCGGATGCGAGCGGCGCCGCGGCGGTGGCCGGGGTGCAGGCGGGAGATGTCACCGTGGCCATCGACGACGGAACCGTGCCGGCGCACCTGGTGGCGACCGCCCCGGTCCAGTCCGTACGCGTGGTCGCGACGGAGACCCGCGAGGTCGCCTTCCCCCTCGCTCCCGCGGCCGAGTTGCTGGGCGTCGTGTTTCACGACGAGAACGGGAACGGGGTGCGCGATGAGGGCGAGAGGGCGATCCCGGGCGTGGTGCTCCACCTGTCCGGCACGGCGATCCTCAGGACAGCCGACGACGGCGGCGTCTACGTCTTCGACCACCTGCCGCCCGGGATGTACGTCGTGACGGTCGATGTGCGCAGCGTGCCCCTCGGGTACAGGGTCCGGGGGGAGGGGAGCTATACGGTGACGGCCGTGGCGGGGGAGGAGCGATCCCTCGACATCCCGCTCGACGGCCGGCCGGTCATCCGCACCTTTTAGGCGGGTTGCCCTTGCGTCCGCCCAGGCAGCCTTCTACCTTATTGGTATGAGCGTCTCTATCCAGGTCCAGCCCACCCCGAACATCAACGCTTTGAAGTTCGTGCTCGACCGCCGCCTCACGGAGGGGAAGAGCCAGACGTTCCGGTCGGGCGACCAGGGGGCGCCGCCGCTCGCGAGGGCCTTACTGGGGATCCCGGGCGTCGTGCAGGTCTTCTTCCTCAACGACTTCATCACGGTGACGCGGAATCCTGATATCCCCTGGGAGACGATCGCCGACCAGGTCGAGGAGACGATCCGCGGCCATTACGGAGCCTAGCGGTCGTTCTGCACGAACAAGAGGAAGGGGTTTTCGAGCGCGCGCTTGATCTCCCCGAGGAACTGGGCGGCCTCGGCGCCGTCCGTCACCCGGTGGTCGGCGGAGATCGTCACTTTCATCGTCGTCGCCATCCCCAGTTGACCATTGCGGACCACAGCCCGCGGCTGCGCCGCCCCGACGGCCAGGATGCCAGCGTGAGGCGGGTTGACGATGGCGATGAAACTCTCCACGAAGTCGAACATCCCCAGGTTACTGATCGTGAACGTCCCGCCTTCGTAATCCTCGGGCCGCAGGTGGCCGGAGCGGGCCCGCTCCGCCAGGCCTTTCGCCTCCTCGCTGATCTGCAGCACCGACTTGCGGTCGCAGTCCCGCAGCACGGGCGCGATCAGGCCGTCCGGCAGGGCGATGGCGAGCGCGATGTTGATCCGCCGGAAGCGGCGGATCTTGCCGTCGGCGTAGGCGCTATTGAGGTTCGGGAACGATCGCAGCGCCAGCGCCACGGCGCGGACGATGAAGTCGTTTATCGTGACCCGGCGCCCCTCCCCGAGGGTGGCGTTGACCTGCTGGCGCGCCCGCAGCGCCTCGTCCATCGCCACCTCGGTCGTGATGTAGAAGTGCGGGACCTGCTGTTTGCTCTCCACCATCCGCCTGGCGATGGTGGCCCGCATGCGGCTGGGGGTCTCGTCGGTGGACTCCGGCCCGCCGTCGACCGCGCGCGCGGGGCCGGCCGGTGATGGCGCGGCGAGGAACGCTTCAACATCCTCCTTGGTGACGCGGCCCTCCGGTCCCGTGCCCGGGACGCGGGCGAGATCGAGGCCGTGCTCTTCCGCCATGCGTCTGGCCAGCGGCGATGCCTTGACGCGGCCGGCGTCGGCCGCTGGCGGCGTGGATGCGGCCGCGGAGGTGGGGGTTCGTGCCGGTGCGGGCTGCGCCGGACGTGCCGCGGGCGCGGCAGGAGTCCGCTCGACCCTGGTCCCGGGTGCCCCGATCACGGCGATCCTGGCCCCCACCGGAGCACTCTGACCCTCCGGAACGACGATGTCAAGCAGGGCGCCGCTCTCCTCGGCCTCGATGTCCACGTTGACCTTGTCGGTCTCGATCTCCACGATGGGCTCGCCGGCTTTCACCGGCTCGCCGACCTTCTTGCGCCACTTCAGGACCTTGCCTTCCGTCATGGCGTCGCCCATCTTCGGCATGATTACGTCGGCCACGGGGCTACCCTCACGAGGCGTACAGCGTTTTCTTCACGGCCCGGACGATGTCGTCTTCGTGCGGGACGGCCAGCAGCTCGAGGTTGCGGGCGTAGGGCATCGGCGCGTCCGCGCCCGTGACCCGCTCCACCGGTGCGTCCAGCTCATCGAAGGCCTGCTCGTAGATCGACGCCGCGATCTCCGCGGCCGCGCCGTAGGGTCGCCACTGCTCCTGCACGACGACGGCGCGGTGGGTGCGGGCCACCGAGCCGATGACGGTCCGCATGTCGAGCGGGCGCAGCGACCGCAGGTTGATGACCTCGGCCTGGATGCCCTCCGCGGCGAGACGGTCGGCGGCGGTGAGGGCCACGTGCAGCATGCGGCTGTAGGCGACGATGGTCACGTCGCGGCCCGCCCGCGCCACATCCGCCTGGCCGAAGGGCAGCGCGAAGGCCCCGCCGGGAACCTCGCCCTTCAGGCCGTACAGCGCGGCGTTCTCGAGGAAGATGACTGGATCCGTGCCCCGGATGGCGGTGCGAAGGAGGCCCGTGGCCTCAGCCGGTGTGGCCGGGGCGACCACGTACAGGCCGGGGAAGTGACCGAAGAGCGCCTCCAGGCTCTGCGAGTGCTGCGCGGAGAGCTGCACGCCGGCGCCGTTCGGGCCGCGCATCACGAGCGGCACATTCACCTGCCCGCCCGAGAAGTAGCGGACCTTCGCGGCGTTGTTCACGATCTGATCCAGGGCGAGCAGGGCGAAGTTCCAGGTCATGACCTCGACCACCGGGCGCAGGCCGAGCATCGCCATGCCCACCGCCGCGCCGACGAACCCGAGCTCGGAGATCGGCGTGTCGATGACGCGGGTGGGGCCGTAGCGGTCGAGCAGGTCGGCGGTCACGCGGAACGTGCCCTGGTACAGGCCGATGTCCTCGCCCAGCAGGACGACCGCGCGATCACGATCCATTTCCTCGATGAGGGTGGTGCGCAGCGCCTCGCGGTAGGTGAGCTCAGGCATGGATGTCGACGTCGAGGTCGGCGGCCGGCGGCTCCGGGCTCTCCTCCGCGAACCGTACGGCTTCCGCGATGGCCCGTTCCGCCTCCTCATGGATCCGCGCGACATCCGCATCAGAGAGCAGCGCCGCCGTGCGCAGTTGCCGCTCCAGGGTGAGGATGGGATCGCGGCCCCGCGCCTGCGAGACCTCGTCCTTCGGGCGGTAGGGCTGGAATAGATCGGCCGCGCCATGACCGGCGAAGCGGTAAGTGAGCATCTCCACGGCATACGGCCGGCCCGTGCTGCGCACACGCTCGATCGCCCGCCGGGCCAGAGCCCGGACGGCGAGGAAGTCCATGCCGTCGGCGCGTTCGTGGTCGATGGCATAGGCCGCGAAGCGCGACGCCAGATCGGCCACGGCCGAGGCGCGGCTGACCGACGTACCCATCCCGTACTGATTGTTCTCGACGATGTAGACGACGGGGCACAACCCATCGCGGCCCCACAGCCCGGCCATGTTCGCCGGTTCGTGGAACGCGCCGCTGTTCATCGCGCCGTCCCCGAGGAAGCACAGGCAGACGCGGTCGGTCCCGGAGTACCGCAGGGCGTAGGCGGCGCCGGTGGCGAGCGGGATGTGGCCGCCGACGATGCCGTATCCGCCGTAGAACCCGCGCGAGACGTCGAAGAGGTGCATCGACCCGCCCTTGCCCTTGGCCAGGCCCGTGGCCTTGCCGAAGAGCTCGGCCATCACCGCGCCCGGCGGAGAGCCGCGCAATAGGGCGTGGGCGTGGTCGCGGTACGCGGTAAAGAAGATGTCGTCGCTGCGCAGCTCGGCGAGCCAGCCCGCGGCGACCGCTTCCTGCCCGGTGTAGACGTGGAGGTAACCGCCGATCTTGCCCCGGCGGAACGCGCGCTCGGCCTCGTCCTCGAAACGCCGCGCGAGCACCATCCCCGCGTACCAGCGCACGGCATCGCGCAGTTCCGCGGGGGCCGCGCCGTCCTTGACCGCGGGCTGGGTCGCGCGCGACTGCGCGCGGGACGTCTCTGCCATGTCGCGCATCACCCTCGATGAATGCCCAAAACGATGCCATAATACTAGCATGAAGCCTCCGGTCTCCTCCAGCCGCGACGTCCTCGAGCGCATGCTCGCCAAAGTGGAGGAGATGCGCCGCGCCCTCGCGGAGACGGCCGGTGCGGTCGACGAGGGCGATGTCGACGTCGCGCGCGCGACGGCGGCGCTCGACGACCTGGAGCGCCGCGTGCGGCGGATGCTGGAGCGCGCATGACGGTGGCCGCCCCCGAGGCGATCCGCGCGCTGCCGAAGGTCGAGCTGCATCTGCACCTCGAGACATCGCTGCGCCTGCGCCGTCTCGCCGAGCGCCGTGCTGCGGAGATGGACGACGTGCCGGCGCTCATCGCCGACCCCTCGAAGTTCGCTGGCTACGACCGGCTGCGCCGCATGCGGTATGCGACACGCGCCGGCCGGGTGCCCGATGCGCTGTATACCGCGGAGAACATCGAGGAGATTACGTTCGAGCTCCTCTCGGAAGCCGCCGCACACGAACTGAAGTACGTTGAGGTGCGCGTCGGCGGCCGTCGCGGCTTCCAGCTGCTCGGGACACCCCGGCTGCTGGAGGCCATGGCGCGGGCCCGCGCACGGGCGGCCGAGCGGTTCGGCATCCGGAGCGGCGTGATCGTAACGATTGTGCGCGAGCGCGGGCCGGAGGAAGCGGAGCAGCGGGTGCGCGAGGCGGTGCGCTGCCGCGACTGCGGGGTGGTGGGAGTGGACCTCGCCGGCGACGAGGAGAACTATCCGCCCGGGATCTTCTCCCGGCCGCTCAGCCTGGCCCGCGAGGCGGGGTTCGGCGTCACCGCGCATGCCGGCGAGTTCGCCGGCCCCAGCTCGATCTGGACCGCCATCTACCAGTTGGGGGCGACCCGCATCGGACACGGCATCCACGCTGTCGAGGACCCGACGCTGCTGGACCACCTCCGCGAGCACCGTATCACGCTGGAGGTCTGCCCTACCAGCAACCTGCGCCTCGGCCTCGTCCCCTCGCTCGCCTCCCACCCGCTGCGGCGGCTCGTCGAGCACGGCGTGCCGGTGACGATCAACAGCGACGATCCCATGCTGCTCGACACCGACATCTCGCGCGAGATCACGCTCGTGGCCCAGGCTCTGGCCCTCGAGGACGGCGCGATCACCCGCTTCATGGCCGCGGCCGCCCGGGCCGCCTTCCTTCCCGAAGCCGAGCGCCGCGATCTCGAGCGGACGGTCGGCGCCGCCCCCGCCCGTTGACACCCACCGGGACTGATGCCACAATTGGCCTGGAGTGATTTGTTGACTGATTTAGTCCAGAATTATCCAGGGGGAGTCTCGTGGCTGATCTGGAGATCAAGGACCTCACCGTCCAGGTGGAGGACAAGGTCATCCTGAAGGGCGCCAACCTCGCCCTCAGCAAGGGTGAGATCCACGCCCTGATGGGCCCGAACGGCTCCGGCAAATCCACCCTGGCCAACGTGCTTATGGGGAACCCCTTCTACCAGGTCGTGAAGGGCGAGGTCCTGTACAAGGGGGAGGACCTGCTGGGGATGAGCCCCGACGAGCGGGCCCGCAAGGGTCTGTTCATCGCCTTCCAGTACCCGGTGAGCATCCCCGGCGTGACGATGGCGAGCTTCCTGCGGACGGCGGTCTCCGCCCGGCGCGGCTACGAGAAGGAGCTCATGCCGGTCGGCGAGTTTCAGAAGCTGCTCAAGCAGAAGATGGAAGAGCTCAAGATCGAGCCGTCCATCGTCACCCGCTACGTCAACGAAGGGTTCAGCGGCGGCGAAAAGAAGCGCGCGGAGATCCTGCAGATGGCGTTGCTCGAGCCGGAGATCGCGATCATGGACGAGACCGACTCCGGGCTGGACATCGACTCGGTGAAGATCGTCAGCGAAGGCGTGACCCGGATGTACGAGCACGCCCGCGGGCAGATGGGGATCCTCGTCATCACGCACTACTCGCGCATCCTGCACTTCATCAAGCCGTCCTTCGTGCACGTGATGTTCGACGGCCGGTTCGTCGTCTCGGGCGGCCCCGAGCTGGCCGAGGAGCTCGAGCAGACCGGGTACGAGGGGATCAAGGCGCAGTTCGAGGTCATCGCGGCCGAGGTCGCGCACGAGGGCGCCGTCCGCCGCGCCGGCAAGGTCTTCTGGGTCGTGCACTAGGAGATCGGGAGGATACTGTGGCAACCACCAACCAGCTGGGCATCGACGTCGAGAAGTACAAGTACGGCTTCTTCGAGCCGGAGAACTATGTCTTCAAAGCGCGCAAAGGTCTGTCCGCGGAGGTCGTCGCCGAGATCTCGCACATGAAGGGCGAGCCGGACTGGATGCGCGCCTTCCGCCTCCATGCCTACGAGCAGTTCCTGAAGAAGCCGATGCCGACCTGGGGCGCCGACCTCAGCACGATCAACTTCGACGACATCTATTACTACATCAAGCCGACCGAAAAGATGGCGGAGTCCTGGGAGGACCTGCCCGACGAGATCAAGCGCACCTACGACCGCCTCGGCATCCCCGAGGCGGAGCGCAAGTTCCTCGCCGGGGTCGGCGCGCAGTACGAGTCCGAGGTCGTCTACCACAACCTCAAGGACGAGTGGGAGAAGCTGGGCGTCATCTTTCTGGACACGGACAGCGCGTTGCGGGAGCATGAGGATCTGCTGCGCGAGTACTTCGGCACCGTCATCCCGCCGGAGGACAACAAATTCGCCTCCCTGAACTCCGCGGTCTGGTCCGGAGGGTCGTTCGTGTACGTCCCGGCGGGCGTGAAGGTGGATATCCCGCTGCAGGCCTATTTCCGGATCAACGCCAAGAACGTTGGGCAGTTCGAGCGCACACTGATCATCTGCGAGCCGGGCTCCTACGTGCACTACGTGGAGGGCTGCACGGCGCCGGTCTACACCACCGACTCGCTGCACAGCGCGGTCGTGGAGATCATCGTCAAGGAAGGCGCGCGCTGCCGCTACACGACGATCCAGAACTGGTCGACCAACGTCTACAACCTGGTCACGAAGCGCGCCGTGGCCTATCGGGACGCGACGATGGAGTGGATCGACGGTAACCTTGGCAGTAAGATCACGATGAAGTACCCCAGCGTGTACCTGCTGGAGCCTGGGGCGAAGGGCGAGATCCTCTCCGTCGCGTTCGCCGGGAAGGGCCAGCACCAGGATCCCGGGGGCAAGGTCGTGCACGCCGCCCCCAACACGCAGTCCGTCATCGTCAGCAAGTCGATCAGCAAGGACGGCGGACGGGCCGGCTACCGCGGCCTCGTGAAGATCTACCCGGGCGCCACGGGCAGCCGCTCCGCGGTGCGCTGCGACGCCCTGATCCTCGACGACCAGTCGCGCAGCGACACCTATCCCACGATGGAGATCGACGAGCAGGACGTCTCGATCACCCACGAGGCCACTGTCTCCAAGATCTCCGACGAGCAGCTCTTCTACCTGATGAGCCGCGGTGTGAAGGAAGACGAGGCCATGAACATGATCGTCCGCGGCTTCGTGGAGCCGATCGTCAAGGAGCTCCCGCTGGAGTACGCCGTGGAGCTCAACCGCCTGATCGCCCTCGAGATGGAAGGGTCCGTCGGGTAACGCTGGCATGGCCCTGACGCAGCCGCTGTCCCTCAGCCGCGCCGCGGTCGAGGCCCTCTCGGAACGCCTGAGCGAACCCCGCTGGATGCGGGAGTTCCGGCTCCGCGCGCTCGAGACGGCTGAGGCGCTGCCCGTGCCCACGACCTCGGAGGAGGAGTGGCGCCGGACCGATCTCAGCACCCTGGATCTCTCCGCCCTGCGTCCCGACCCCGACGTGGTGAGCGGACCCGCCGCAGTCCCGGCGCTGCCGCAGGGCGTCATCTTCACGAGTTTGCCCGCGGCGGTGCGCGACCATCCCGACCTCGTCCGCGAGTACTTCATGCGCCCGTGCGTGCGGCCCGATGAGTCCAAATTCCGGGCGCTGCACGGGGCCTTCTGGACTGGGGGGACGTTCCTCTACGTCCCCGAGGGCGTGGAGGTGGCCGTCCCGCTCGCGAGCAGCGCCTGGATCCAGTCCGCGGGCGTAGCCCTGTATCCCCACACCCTCATCGTCGCGGAGCGGGGCAGCCGCGTCACCCTGCTCGATGACTTCGGCTCCATGGCCGGGCCCTGGACCGCCTTCGTGGATGCCGTGGTCGAGCTCATCGTGAAGGACGGCGCGACCGTGCGGTACATCTCCCGGCAGGACTGGCTTGCCGCGGTCACCGAGGTCGGCATCGTGCGGGGCCGCATCGGCCGCGACGCCGCGCTGCACACCCTGATCGTCGCCTTCGGCGGTCAGGTCGTGAAGCGGAACGTCGAGTCCCTGCTCGAGGGCCCGGGCAGCAGCTCCGAGATGCTGGGATTGGTGTTCGGCCACGACGGACAGCACTTCGACGTGCACACCCTGCAGGACCACCGCGCCCCGCACACGTTCAGCGATCTCCTCTACAAGAACGCGGTGAAGGACCATGCCCGCTCGGTCTTCTCGGGGATGATCCGGGTCCACCCAGGCGCGCAGAAGACGAACGCCTTCCAGGCCAACCGCAACCTGATCCTCTCCGGCGGCGCGAAGGCCGACTCCATCCCGAACCTGGAGATCATGGCCAACGATCTGCGCTGCACGCACGGCTCGGCGACGAGCCGCCTCAACGAGGAGCACTTGTTCTACCTGATGAGCCGGGGGCTGCGCCGCGTCGACGCGGTGCGCATGGTCGTGGAAGGATTCTTCGCGGAGCTGCTGGATCGCGTGCCGTTGCCCGACGTGCGCACGGCGCTGCAGCAGGACGTCGATCGCAAGATGGTACAATAGGCCCGGGCGGAGATGTGATGGCGGAGTTCGTGCTTGTGGCGTCGGCGGCGGAGTTGCCGCCGGGTGGCGTCACGGTGATCACGGCCGGCGGGCGCAGCATCGCGGTCTTCAACGTGGCGGGGGCGTTTTACGCCGTCGACGATAGCTGCACCCACGAGTACGCTCCGTTGTCCCAGGGCACGCGCGTCGGCGAGATCGCGACCTGTCCCAAGCACGGCTCGCGCTTCAACGTCCGCACCGGGGGCGTGCTCTCGCTCCCCGCGGTGGTGCCCGTGAACATCTATCCGGTCAAGGTGGAAGACGGACAGGTATACGTGCTGCCCGAGCCCCAGCGCGGACGGGGGATGCCGCACAAGGCGTAGCGGGAGACGACGATGTTGAGCCCCCGGATCCGTGACGACTTTCCCATCCTCGCTCAGCCCGCGTCCGGCAAGCGGTTGGTGTACCTTGACAGCGCGGCGACGTCACAGAAGCCGCAGCGCGTGATCGACGCCCTCGTCCGCTACTACCGCGAATACAACGCGAACGTTCATCGCGGCATCTACAAGATCGCCGAGCAGGCCACCGAAGCCTACGAGGCCTCGCGCGCGAAAGTGGCGGCATTCATCAACGCCCACCGGCCGGAGGAGCTCATCTTCGCGCGCAGCACCACCGAGGCGATCAACCTGGTCGCCTACGCCTGGGGCCGCGCGAACATCCTGCCCGGGGATGAGATCCTCCTCACCGAGATGGAGCACCACAGCAACCTCGTCCCCTGGCAGATGTTAGCAGCCGAGCGTGATGCCCGGCTGCTGTTTGTGCCCTTCGATGATCAGGGGATGCTGCGCATGGAGGAGTTCGACCGTCTGCTCACGGATCACACCAAGCTCGTCGCGCTGACGCATCAATCCAACGTGCTGGGTACGATCAACCCCGTGCGGGAGATGGCCGCGAAGGCTCACGCCGCCGGAGCGCTTGTCCTCGTGGACGGCGCCCAGAGCGCGCCCCACATGCCGGTCGACGTGCAGGCCCTCGGCGCCGACTTCTTCGCCTTCTCGGCGCACAAGATGTGCGGCCCGACCGGGGCCGGTGCGCTATGGGGGCGCTACGGGCTGCTGGAGGCGATGCCCCCCTTCCAGAGCGGCGGTGAGATGATCATGCTCGTCCACCTGGACAAGACGACCTACAAGGACCCGCCGCACAAGTTCGAGGCGGGGACGCCGAACATCGCGGACTGCATCGCGTGGGGCGAGGCCGTAGACTACCTCACGGAGATCGGCATGCCGGCGATCCGTGAGCACGAGCAGCGGCTCACCGCCTACGCGATGCGCCGGCTCGCCGAAGTTCCGGGGCTGCGGCTGTTCGGGCCGGAGAGTCCGCTCCGGCGCGGCGGCGCCCTGGCCTTCGAGCTCGACGTCGCCCACCCCCATGACGTGGCGCAGGTGCTCGACCAGGACGGGATCGCGGTGCGTGCCGGCCACCACTGCGCGCAGCCATTGCACCGCGCCCTCGGTGTCTCGGCATCGACGCGGGCCAGTCTCTACCTCTATAACACCGAGGCCGACGTGGACGCGCTGGTGCAGGGACTGGTTGGTGTGCGCAGACTCTTCTCTCCCAAGACCTCGAGGGTCCCAGGTTCCTAGCCAGGAGTCGTTGCGCCGCGATGCGCGGTCCCGGAGCCATCACGCCTCGCAGCTTCCTCTCCGACGCAATGGACAACGCCGGCACCCGGTGGCAGAATGATCGGGTGAGGTCGCGCGATGGCGCTTGATGATCTGTACCGCGAACTGATCCTCGACCACTATTCCCACCCCCGGAACCGCGGCGACCTGCTCGATCCCGACATCAAGGTGGAAGGCGCGAACCCGTTGTGCGGGGATGAGCTCTCTATCTCCGTGAAGCTGCGGGACGGGAAGATCGCCGACGTGCGCTTCGTGGGCCGCGGTTGCTCGATCAGCCAGGCGTCCGCCTCGATGATGACCGAGCAGATCAAGGGGAAGACGGTCGAGGAGGCCCGGCGGCTGTCCGGGCGGTTCAAGGCGATGATGCACGGCGAGGCGGTCAGTGAGGACGAGCTCGGCGACCTGATGGCCCTTCAGGGGGTGCGCAAGTTCCCCGTACGGGTGAAATGCGCGACGCTCTCCTGGGTGGCCCTCGAGCAGGGGATAGACGAGCTGGGCGGCCGGGGCAAAATCAACTCGAAGGCCACGTCGGAACACGAGTAGGCGACCGCCACTCCGTCCGGACCGAGTGCTGTTCGCCCTATCCGCCCTGCCCGAAGCGGGCCAGGATCGCGCGGTCGGGCGGGTTGAGGTCGTGCGGCAGGGCCGAGGGGTGGAAGAAGCGGGCCTCGAGGGTCTCCTTGCCGTCTGGCGTGGGCAATCCCTCCCAGTCTTCGACGGTGAAGACGACGCTCACGTTGTGGACCTGGTCGCCGTTGGGCAGCCGCGAGACGAGATCCGCGCCGGAGGCGACACCCAGCAGGCGAAGGCGGCCGATGACCACGGCCGTTTCTTCCCGCACCTCGCGCCGGGCGGTATCCTCGACGGTTTCCCCGAGTTCGAGCGCGCCACCGGGCAGGCTCCACATCGCCGTGTCCGCCCTGCGCTGGAGCAGCAGACGGCCGGCTTCATCCTGGACGATCACGGCCGCCCCTACGAGGATGAGGGGCCGCCTCCCCACGAGTGCCCGCAGGTCCGCGACATATCCCATGACGATGTCTCCTCAGTCCATGTCCTTCCCCGCCGGGGCGGGGAAATCACGCCTGGGCAGGCTTGGCCGGGCGGCAATCGAAATCCTGTAGGAGGTCCTCCGGGAGGCGATCCATGGCGTACCACGACGACTGGCGCGAGCTCGCGGCGCAGCTGCGGGTCGACAGCATCCGCGCCACGACCGAGGCGGGGTCCGGACATCCTAGCTCTTCGTTGTCCGCGGCCGACCTGATGGCGGTCCTGCTGGCCGGGCATCTCCGCTATGACTTCAGCCGGCCGAAGCATCCCAACAACGATCACCTGGTCTTCTCCAAAGGCCATGCCAGCCCGCTGCTCTACGCGATGCTCAAGGCCGCGGGGGCGATCAGCGACGAGCAGTTGATGTCGCTGCGGAAGTCCGGCAGCCCCCTCGAAGGTCATCCGGCTCCGGTGCTCCCGTGGGTGGAGGTGGCCACCGGATCGCTCGGCCAGGGGCTCGCCATCGGCGTGGGCTTGGCCCTCGCCGGCCGCTCCCTCGACAAACTGCCATACCGGGTCTGGGTACTGTCGGGCGACAGCGAGATGGCCGAAGGATCGGTGTGGGAAGCCGTGGAGCACGCCGCCTTCTACAAGCTCGCCAATCTGACGTGCATCCTGGACGTGAATCGCCTCGGACAGCGCGGGCCGACGATGCTGGAGTGGAACACCGCCGCGTATGCCGCCCGCGCCCGGGCATTCGGATGGGAGACGATCGAGATCGACGGCCACGACCTGCAGGCCATCGACCAGGCCTACTCGCGCGCGGCCGCGGCCGATGCGCCGGTGATGGTCGTGGCGCGCACGGTGAAGGGCAAGGGCGCCTCGATGGTCGAGAACCGCGACGGCTGGCATGGCAAGGCGCTGCCGAAGGAGGACGCCGAGAAGGCGATCGCGGACCTTGGGGGTCGGCGATCCATTGTGGTGAAGGCGCGGATACCCGAGCCCCTCGCGCTTCCGGTCAGGGAGGGAGCGGTACGGCCCACCCTTCCTTCCTATAGAGTAGGAGACTCGGTGGCGACCCGTCGCGCGTACGGAGACGCGCTCCGGGCACTCGGGGCGGCCCGTCCGGAGGTCGTCGTCCTGGACGGGGAGGTGAGCAACTCCACCTACGCCGAGGAGTTCGCCCACGCGTACCCCGACCGCTACTTCGAGATGTATATCTCCGAGCAGCAGATGGTCGCCGCCGCGGTCGGTCTGCAGGTTCGCGGCTACGTGCCGTTCGCGTCGACGTTCGCCGCGTTCCTGACCCGCGCGTACGACTTCATCCGCATGGCGGCCGTTTCGCGGGCAAACCTGCGCCTGTGCGGGTCGCACGCCGGCGTCTCCATCGGAGCGGATGGTCCCTCGCAGATGGGGCTGGAGGATCTGGCGATGATGCGCGCCGTGGGCGGCAGTACGGTGCTGTACCCGTGCGACGCGAACCAGACGGTTCAGCTCGTCGCGGCCATGGCGGATCGGACCGGCATCGTGTACCTGCGCACGACGCGCGAGAAGACCCCCGTGACCTACCCCGCGGACCGACGATTCCTCATCGGCGGCAGCGCCGTGGTCCGCCGGTCCGACCGTGACCAGGTCACGGTCATCGGCGCGGGCATCACCGTGCACGAAGCCCTGCGGGCCGCCGGGCAACTGGCGGGGGAAGGGATCGCCGTCCGCGTGATCGACGCCTACTCCGTGAAGCCGATCGACCGGCAGACATTGCTCGAGGCCGCGCGCGAGACGCGTCGGCTCATCGTGGTCGAGGACCACTGGCCGGAGGGCGGTCTCGGGGAGGCCGTGCTCTCCGCGCTGGCGGGGACGGTGCCGTTCCCGCATGTCATGACCCTGGGGGTCCGCGAGATGCCGGGCTCCGGCACGCCCGAGGAGATGCTGGAGTCGGCGGGGATCAGCGCCTCGCACATCGCCCGGGCCGTGCGATCGCTCGTCCCGGTGAGCGGGCCTGCCGGGGGATGATGCGTGGCCTGTTTGACGCTCATTCGGATGGGCCGGTATCATGGGCGTGACGGGGAGGACATCCTGACGGCCCCGACGTACCAACTGATGGAGTTGCCGCGAGGAGGCGTCCGTGTCGACTGATCCCAAGGCCATCCCCCGCAGCACCGTCATGCCCCTGGACCGGGCGCTCGAGGTCATCGACGCTCTTCCCGGCGGAGGCGCCGTCCTGACCAAGGTCGAGGACGTGCTGAACTGGGGACGCGCCGCGTCCGTCTGGCCGCTCACGTTCGGGCTGGCCTGCTGTGCGATCGAGATGATGCAGTTCATGGCAACGCGCTTCGATGCCGACCGCGTCGGCATCATCCCGCGGGGCACGCCCCGCCAGGCCGATTGCATCATCGTGGCGGGGCGCGCCACGATCAAGATCGCCCCGATCGTGCGCCGCCTCTGGGAGCAGATGCCGGAACCCAAGTACGTGGTCTCGATGGGCTCCTGCGCCACCTGCGGCGGGCCGTTCTACTACGACAACTACTCCATCCTGAAGGGGATCGACCAGGTCATCCCGGTGGACGTCTACGTGCCGGGCTGCCCGCCCCGCCCGGAAGCGCTCTACGAGGGCTTCCTTAAGCTGCAGGAAAAGATCCGCCAGGAGCCGTTCCTGCGCCGGCGCATCGCCGCTGCTGCGCAGGCCGGGTCGTAGCCGGTGGCGCTGCGCACCGAAGAGCTCATCCTCAACATGGGGCCGCAGCACCCGAGCACGCACGGGGTGCTGCGCCTCATCGTCACCCTCGACGGCGAGAACATCGTGGACGCGCAGCCGGACATCGGCTACCTCCACTCCTCCGTTGAGAAGATGATGGAAGCGCGCACCTACCTGCAGAACATCGCCCTCGTCGACCGCGGCATGGACTACCTGACCGCGATGTCCAACGAGGAGGTCTGGGTCCTCGCCGTCGAGCGGCTCGCGAAGATCGAGGTCCCCGAGCGCGCGAAGGTCATCCGGACCATCATGCTCGAGCTGCAGCGGATCAGCAGCCACCTGATCTGGTGGGGGACGTTCGGCATCGACCTCGGCGCCTTCACGGCCTTCCTGTGGGCGATGCGCGAGCGCGAGCGCATCATGGATCTCTTCGAGGCCAGCACCGGCGGCCGGCTGCACCACGTGTACTTCCGCATCGGCGGGGTGAACGAGGACCTGCCCGAGGGCTGGACGGACCGGGTCGCGGAGTTCTGCGACTACTTCCTGGCGCGCCTGCCCGAGTATGATGACCTCCTCACCGGCAACCCGATCTTCCAGGCACGCACGACGGGCGTCGGCGTACTGCCGCTTTCGACCGCGATCGCGATGGGCGCCTCGGGTCCGGTGGCGCGCGCGTCGGGATTGCGCTACGACGTGCGCAAGGCGCATCCGTACGAGGTCTACGACCGCCTGCAGTTCGACGTCCCGGTCCGTACCGCCGGAGACTGCCTCGCCCGGTACGAGGTGCGTATGGAGGAGATGCGCCAGAGCGTCCGCATCATCCGCCAGTGCCTCGAGGTCCTTCCAGCGGGGGAGATCCGCAGCAAGGTCCAGGTGGCGCTCAAGGTCCCGAAAGGTGAAGTGTACGCCCGTACGGAGTCCCCGCGCGGTGACCTCGGGATCTATCTCGTGGGCGACGGCTCGGACAAGCCCTACCGGGTGAAGATCCGCGCTCCAGCCTTCAGCAATTTGTACGCCCTGACCGAGATGATGAAGGGGTGGAAGGTGGCCGACGTCATCGCCATCCTCGGGAGCATCGACATCGTGCTGTCGGATGTGGATCGATGAGTGCGCAGCCCGCGCAAACCGACGGCAAGAAGGGGCTCGTCGAGCAGGCGTGGCAGACGGCGGTGGGCCTCGTCGTGGGCCTGAAGTCCACGCTGCGCACGATGTTCGAGCCCAAGGTCACGGTGATCTATCCGCTGCAGAAGATCAACGTCAGCAACCGCTGGCACGGTTTGCTGGCGCTGCCCATCGACCCGGAGACGGACAACGACAAGTGCATCATCTGCTTCCAGTGCGAGCGGGTTTGTCCCGACCGCTGCATCCACATCGAGGCCACCGGGAAGGGCAAGGATCGCCTGCTCACGCGCTTTGACATCGAGATGGACAAGTGCTGCTACTGCGGGTTGTGCGTGGAGGTCTGCCCGACCGAGGCGATCGTCTTCGTCCCGCACTACGAGGCGAGCACGTACGACCGGGCGAACCTGCTGTATGATCTCGACGACCTCCACCGCGCCGCGCCGAAGGAGCCGATCGCGACCGGCGTGGTCAAGGTCCGGGGGCAGGTCGGGGGAACCCGATGAGCTGGGAGATCGCCGAGAAGCTGCGGGCCAGGTTCCCCGAGGTGGAGCTGTTTCCGCGGCCGGGGGAGGGGGAGCATCACGAGGCGCCCCCATCGCCTCCGACCCCACCGACTCCACCCGCCCCGACATCCCCTGGAGGCGCGGCGGCGGATCCCGCCCAGCCCCCGCGTCCTGCGCCGAAGCGTCCGGCCCATGAGGCCCCCCCGGCGTTCCTGACCCCAGGGGTCGTTGTCCCGCGCGAGCGGCTCCTTGAGATCTGCGGCGTCCTGGCCACCGACGCCGAATTCGGCCTGCGCTATCTCTCATTCGTCAGCGCGATTGATCGGCCGGAGGCAGGGCAGCTCGAGGTCCTGTACCATCTGTATTCGTTCGAGACGGAGGATGAGCTGGCCCTCAAGGTGCGGGTGAGCCGCGAGCACCCGTCCGTGCCGTCCGTGACCTCGGTCTGGGACGGCGCGAACTGGCATGAGCGGGAGACCTACGACCTCTTCGGGATCGTCTTCGACGGCCATCCCAACCTCCGCCGCATCATGATGACCGATGACTGGATCGGCCATCCGCTGCGCAAGGACTACGTGTACCAGGACCCGCCCTGGCTGGTGGAGGCGGCGAAGCAGCGCCAGAGGGACATCGAAGGACTGGAGCTGGGCGAGCGCGCCTGACGGGTTGGGCTCCGCTATTCGTGTATACTGGAGCCGGAATGTCCCGTTCGAGACGATCGGGATTCTGGGCAGGTGTCGTGGCCGGGGGGGTCGCCGTGACGGCGATTTACCTCGGCCTCTTCACGTCGGGGATGCCCGCGGTGGCCCTCGGCCTGTGGGACCGGATGCTCCGCCTGATCCCGATGCAGCTCTTTTCCTTCTTCATCGTCCGCCTGAAGTTTGCGGCGAAGCCATCGGCCTTCTGGGGGATGTTGCTCGGTCTCGTTATCCTGTGGGGCCTGCTGGGTGCGCTGCTTGCCCGCCGGCGTCCCGCGGCGCGCGTCCTCCTGGCGTGGCTCGTTTCGGCCGGAGTCCTCGCGGTGTTGACCTATGGTCCGGCGACGGCCACGCTCGACGCGCGGGGGGCCGCAGTTGGGGCGTCAGGCCACGGCGCCTGGCTCATCGGCGCGGCCATCGCCGGCTACGCGGCGCTGTTCACGATCATCTATGCTGTCGTTCTGGCCCTGCTGTCCCGCTGGCGTGTCGTGGCGAGGCCCGATGGGCCGCAGCCATCTCCGCCCGATGGGGTGACACGTCGGGAGATGCTATCGCGCGGCGTGATGGTGGCTCTCGCCGCCACCGCGGGAACCGCGGCCGCGCGATGGGTCCTGTCCGTAGGGCACAGCGCGACCGCTTTCGCCCAGCCGTTGTTCTCCCGGATTAAGGATCTGCCGTCCGAGATCACGCCGAACGACCGCTTCTACGTGGTGAGCAAGAACCCGCCGGGCTTCGATCCCGAGCTCGACACCGAGCGCTGGTCGCTCGAGATCGCCGGCCTCGTGGGCCGTCCGGTGAAGCTGAGCTACGCTCAGCTGCGTGCGCTGCCGGCCGTGGAGCAGGTCCAGACGCTGGAGTGCATCAGCAACGAGGTGGGCGGCGACCTGATCAGCAACGCGAGGTGGAAGGGCGTGCGCCTGCGCGACGTCCTCCAGCAGGCCGGCGGCCCCGGGACGAGGGCGGTCAAGGTCGCCTTCCGGTGCGCCGACGGCTACACGGAGTCGATCCCGATCGCGGATGCGCTCAACCCGTCCACGGTGCTCGCCTACGAGATGAACGGGGAGCCGCTGCCGGCCGCGCACGGCCGCCCGGTGCGGCTTCTCGTGCCCGGGCTCTTCGGGATGAAGAACCCCAAGTGGATCACTCGCATCGAGGTGGTCGACTACGATTTCCAGGGGTACTGGGAGCGCTCCGGGTGGAGCGATGAGGCGGTCGTGAAGACGATGTCGAAGTTCACCACGCTGCCCCGCACCGCACGGCTGGAGGAGGTCCCACTGGGCGGCGTGGCTTATGGGGGCGACCGCGGGGTGCGCGAGGTCGAGGTGAGTACGGATGGGGGTAAGACGTGGCAGAGGGCGGATGTGAAAGCCCCGGTCGGTCCGTTCACCTGGGTACTGTGGGCGGCGCTCTGGAAGCCGACGGCTCGCGGGGAGTACACTCTCAAGGTCAGAGCGAAAGATGGCGGCGGCGTCGTCCAGATCGCGAAGGACACGCGCACGCTCCCGGACGGCGCGTCCGGCTACCACACGCTGCGGGTTCGGGTCCGCACCTAGCTCGGGACGTGCGCTACTTCACCGTCGAGGAAGCCAGCACCGTCCTGCCCGAGGTTGAGCGCCTGGTGCGGGCTCTCCGTGGGTTGCGTGGGGAGGCCGTCGCGGCGAAGGCCGCGCTCGACGCTCTCTGGGAGCGGCTCAGCTCAGGCGAGCGCGTGCTGGATGATCTCCTGGCCGCGCAGCGCGACCTCGACGTGCGGGCCGGTGAGGCGGCGGAGGTCTCGGGACGCCTCGCCGAGATCGGCTGCGTGCTGCGAGATCTGGACCTGGGCCTGATCGATTTCCCAGCGCGCGCCGGTGGTGCGGAGGTCTTCTTGTGCTGGCGTCTGGGTGAAGACGCCATCCGATTCTGGCACGGCACCACGGAAGGGTACGCCGGCCGCAAGCCCTTGAGCCGGCTGCCTGGCGACCGCTTCCATTGAGCTGAGGCGCAAACGATGCCCGAACCCTATGATCTCGTCATCATCGGCGGCGGCCCCGGCGGGTACGTCGGAGCGATCCGCGCCGCCCAGCTGGGCCTGCGCACCGCTCTCGTCGAGCGGGATAAGGTAGGCGGGACCTGCCTGCACTGGGGGTGTATCCCGACGAAGGCCATGCTGCACTCTGCCGAACTGGTCGAGCAGCTCAAGGACGCTGCGGACCTCGGGGTGAGCGTGGGGCAGGTCGCGATCGA